>JBIKVM010000105.1:0-9995 GCA_044356825.1 Limisphaerales bacterium | reverse complement strand
TCGAGATCGTGTCGTCCCCCTCGGACCGCGATCTCGACTATCTCTACCGCGAGAGCCTGTTCTGCATCCAGGCGAGCCTCGCCGAAGGCTGGGGCCTCACCGTCGGCGAGGCGCTGAGCTATGGCAAGACCTCGGTCGTGGCGCGGGCGACCTCGCTCCCCGAGGTCGGGGGCGAGATGGTCGAATATTGCGACCCGCTCTCGGTCGCGAGCATCGCCGCCGCCTGCCGCCGCCTGATCGCCGACCCCGACCACCGCCGCGCCCTCGAGGCCCGCATCGCCCGCACGCGCCTGCGCAGCTGGGACGACGTCGCCCGCGACCTGATCGCGGCGGTGGAGGGAGAGGAGAGGGGCGCGGGAAGGCCGCACTTGCGCAGCGTGTCGAAATCCGACGCCGCGCCGAACCGACCGAACGCCACATGACCGACATCGGAGCACTGAAGATGGATCGACACTGGATTGAGATCATCGATTATCTGAACACGAGCGCGACCGCGGGCAAGCGCCGTGTCCCGGCCGAGATGGTCGATCAGGTGCGGGACGCGGTCGGTTTCGATCTCGAGGGCGAGGCGGATGTCGCGTTCAGCGTCGTGCACAAGGGCCAGCTCGATCGCATGGCCCCTGCCCTGCTCGCGCATGTGCTGATCGAGGGCGTGCCGATCCTGGCCAACGATGTCTTTGTCGTGATGGAGCACGGCCGAAGCGGCATCGGCGTGTCGCGGCATCTCGGCGCGCTCAGCGACAGCCTCGCGGCATCGCTCGGCGCGGCTCGCGCAAACCAAGCGCTGGCGCGCGAGGGGATCGGAACCCAATTCGTGCGCAAGATGCTTTCGGGCCTTGCCGTCAAGTCGGTTCCGGCGGCGGCCATGGCCAAGTGCGACCGGCCCATCGCCTACATGGGCAACAACACGATCCTCACGGCCCTGTCGACGGGGCAGAAGATCTACCTTGACGCGCAGGACATCAGCCTGACCCCCCACATCCTCTTCGACGGTCACTGGGAGAAATGGATCACCAAGGCGTTCCTCGATGTGGTGCGCCCCGGCATGCGGGTTGTCGATATCGGGGCGAATTGCGGGTATTTCACGCTGCTCGCCTGCAAGGCCGTGACACGGTCCGGCAGCGTCGTCGCGATCGACGCCAACCCGCGCATGTGCGAGTTGATGGAGAATTCGGTCTCGGTCAACGGCTATCACGGCCGCGCGAAGGTCGTGCAGGCGGCGGTAATGGCCGAAGAGGGCATCCTGCGTTTCGCCGTCCCGCGCCGCTACAAGGGGTCTGCGAGCTATGTGCGCGAAGCACTCGATTTCACGGCCTTCAACGAGACGCATGAGGTGATCGAGGTGCGCGCCGCCCCGCTCGAGCTGCTCGCGGGGCCGGAACGGATCGACGTGCTCAAGATCGACGCAGAGGGGGCGGAGCCGATCATCCTGAAGGCGGCACTGCCATGGCTCTCGACGATGGAGGGGTTGCGGATGATCGTGGAATACGCGCCCATCTCGTTCGCCGCGCAGATGGCGGCGGGCGATTTTCTCGACATGATCGAGCGCGCAGGCTTCAGGATCTCGGTCATCGACGAAACGGGCGTGCCGCGCCAGCAGAGCCGCGACTGGCTCCTGAACTCGACCTTCAGCGACCTCTTCCTCGAGAAGGTCTGACCAGGGCCACGCCCCCACCCGGGCGGGGGCGCGGCTTCGGGGGGTCAGGCCGAGAGTTTGGCCGCGATCGCGACCAGCCGGCGGGCCTGGTGGGCGAGCGAGCGGCGGGCGACCTCGTCGAGGACGCCGCCGCGGCCGGCGAAGCCGTAGGGGCAGCCGCCGTCCTCGAACTTCACGGGGTCGGTATAGCCCGGCGCGACCGGGATCATCCCGAAATGCATCGCCGAGACATAGGTCTGCATGATCGCGCCCTCGGCGCCGCCGTTGGCGTTCTGGGCGCTGGCCGCGACGCTGATCGCCTTGCCGGCAAGCGCGCCCTTCATCCACAGCCCGCCCAGCGTGTCGAGCCAGGCGCGCGTCTGGCTGGCCATGCCGCCATAGCGCGTGGGCGAGGCGAGGAAGACGCCATCGGCCCATTCGAGATCCTCGGCCGCGACGGCGGGGATGGCGGCTGCGCGCTCGGCCTCGGCCTTCCAGCCGTCCTGGCTGGCCACGACCTCGGCCGGCGCGGTCTCGGGGATGCGGCGGACGCGAACCTCGGCGCCGGCGGCGCGGGCGGCCTCGGCGGCGGCATCGGCGATGGCGTGGTTGGTGCCGTAGGTGGAATAGAAGACGACGGTGATGCGGGTCATGGTCGGTGCTCCGGAGTGCAAGTGTGACGGAGGGCAAATAGGGTTGCGGGCGGGGATTGTCGCTTGGCGAAAAGCGCGCGGGACATGTGCGCCGATGCAGAGCGCGGCGGCGATGTTGCAACCGGCGGCGGGGCAGCCTATCTAGGGGTCGAGAGGTCGGCGCGGGCAGTCGCCCCGCCAACCCGGTCAGGTCCGGAAGGAAGCAGCCGCAACGGGGTCCGCCTGGGTCGCGCCCGGCCTCTCACCCCCCTCCGCCCTCCATGGCTCGGCCGCCCAGTCGAATTGCGCGGGCCGCTCGACCGCGCAGGGGCGCGCGGCGCGTAGCCGTGCGAGCGCCACGCCCGGCGCCTCGCCCGCCTCGACCATGAGGCGCAAGAGTGCCATCCCCGACCGGCCGCAGCCCGCGACGCAATGCGCGAGCACCCGCCCGCCCGCGCCGAGCGCGCGCGCGGCATCGCGCGAGGCCAGCGCCCAGGCGGGCGCGGCGCCAGGGCCCGGCACGCCGTAATCCTCGGTCGCGACCTGCCGCCAGAGGATGCCCGCCGCCGCCAGATCCGCCCCGAGCGTCGCGGCCCCGTGGCGCGCGAGATCGTCGTCGGGCGTCATCGAGATCACGACGGCGGGCCCCCAGGCGCGGATCGCCGCCAGATCGCCGGCATAGTCGCCCCCACGCCCCGGCATGGCCGCAAGGCCGATCCGCCCCGCGCGGCAAGAAAGATCGTCGATCGGATACATGACCGCTGCCCTCCCTGCGGGTGGACGCCGCCCGCGCGCCGCCCTATCGTCACTTGACGCGAATCCCGACGACGAGAGCATGGCCGAGACCTCTGCCCAAGGCTACCGGGTTCTTGCCCGCACCTACCGGCCCCAGACCTTCGCCGACATGATCGGCCAGGAGGCGATGGTGCGCACCCTGCGCAATGCCTTCGCGGCCGGGCGGATTGCACATGCCTTCGTGCTGACGGGCGTGCGCGGGGTCGGCAAGACCACGACCGCGCGGATCATCGCCAAGGGCATGAACTGCACGGGCGCGGACGGCACGGGCGGCCCCACGACCGAGCCCTGCGGCGTGTGCGAGCCCTGCCGCGCGATCGCCGAGGGGCGCCATGTCGATGTTCTCGAGATGGACGCGGCCAGCCGCACGGGCGTCGGCGACATCCGCGAGATCATCGACAGCGTGGCCTATCGCGCGGCCTCGGCGCGCTACAAGATCTACATCATCGACGAAGTCCACATGCTCTCGACCAATGCGTTCAACGCGCTGCTCAAGACGCTCGAGGAGCCGCCGGCGCATGTGAAGTTCATCTTCGCCACGACCGAGATCCGCAAGGTGCCCGTCACGGTGCTCTCGCGCTGCCAGCGCTTCGATCTGCGCCGGATCGAGCCCGAGACGATGGTCGCGCATCTCGGCCGCATCGCCACGGCCGAAGGGGTCACGCTGCATGCGGATGCCTGCGCGCTGATCGCGCGCGCGGCCGAGGGGTCGGTGCGCGACGCGCTCAGCCTGCTCGATCAGGCGATCGTGCATGGCGCGGGCGAGGTTGGGGCCGAGACGGTGCGCGCGATGCTGGGCCTGGCCGACCGGGGCCGGGTGCTCGACCTCTTTGAGCGGGTGATGAAGGGCGACGCGGCGGGCGCGCTCGCGGAACTCGGCGCACAGTACGCCGACGGCGCGGACCCCTTCGCGGTGCTGCGCGACCTGGCCGAGACGACGCACTGGATCTCGGTGCTGAAGATCACGCCGGGCGCCGCCGACGATCCGACGATCGCGCCCGATGAGCGCGCGCGCGGCCTCGACTTCGCCGCCCGCCTGCCGATGCGGGCGCTGACGCGCGCCTGGCAGATGCTGATCAAGGCGATCGAGGAAACCGCGCTTGCGCCCAATCCGATGGCCGGGGCGGAAATGGCGCTCATCCGCCTGACGCATGTGGCCGATCTGCCCGATCCGGAATCGCTCCTGCGCCGGCTGGGCGGCATCGCGCCGGGCGGCGGCGGCGCGGCGCCGGCACCGTCGGGCGGGACGCCTTCGGGGGGCGCGCGCGCGATGGCGACGGCGGCCGAGGCGATGGGCGGCGGGCGCGCTGCGGGCCCGGTCGCCTCGGGCAATGCCGCCCCCGCGCGCGCCGAGGCCCCCTCTGCGCTGCTCGCGCGGTTCGAGGATGTGGTGGCGCTGATCCGGGCGCGGCGCGACCTGACGCTGCTCGTCGATGTCGAGACAGGCGTGCGCCTCGTGCGCCATGCGCCGGGGCGGATCGAGTTCGAACCCGCGCCGGGCGCGCCCGCCGATCTGGCCGCGCGCCTCTCGCGCCGGTTGCAGGAATGGACAGGCAGCCGCTGGGGCGTCAGCATCGTCTCGGAAGGCGGCGCGCCGACCATCGCCGAGATGGCGGCCCGCGCCCGCGACGGGGCCGAGGCCGAGGCGATGGACCATCCGGTGGTGCAGGCGGTGCTCGCGGCCTTTCCGGGGGCGCGGATCGCGGCGGTGCGCGACCTTGCCCCCGAGGCGGCCGAGGGGCCGGCGGCGCCCGATGACGCCGCCATGATCGACGATGACTGGGATCCGTTCGAGGAAAGCTGAGGGTTCGCGATGTTCAAGGGGCTCGGACAACTGGGCGACATGGCCAAGATGATGAAGGCCGCGCAGGACATGCAGACGCGCATGTCCGAGATGCAGGAGGCGCTCGAGCGCATCACCGTCACGGGGGAATCGGGCGCGGGCCTCGTGCGCGCCACTGCCACCGCCAAGGGCGAACTCGTCGGGCTCGAGATCGACCCCACGATCTTCGACCCGACGCAGAAGGAGGTCGTCGAGGATCTGATCCTCGCCGCCATCCGCGACGCGCAGGCCCGCGCGGCCGAGCGCAGCGCGCAGGAATTGCAGCGCCTGACCGAGGGGCTCGGCCTGCCGCCCGGCTTCAAGCTGCCGTTCTGACCCGTGGCCGAGGCGCCCGCCGACATCGAGGCGCTGATCGCGCAATTCGCGCGCCTGCCGGGGCTCGGGCCCCGCTCGGCCCGTCGGCTGGTGCTGCATCTGTTGCGTCGGCGCAGCGCGCAGATGCTGCCATTGGCCGAGGCGCTCGGCCGCGTCGCGGCGGCAGCGCGCGAATGCCGCCTCTGCGGCAATGTCGCGACCGGCGATCTCTGCCCGATCTGCGCCGATCCGCGCCGCGACGGCGCCGAGGTCTGCGTGGTCGAGACCGTCGCCGATCTCTGGGCAATGGAGCGTTCGGGCGCCTTTCGCGGGCGCTATCACGTTCTGGGCGGCACGCTTTCGGCCTTCGAGGAGGTGACGCCCGAGGCGCTGCGCATCCCCGATCTGGTGGCGCGCGCGCGGGGGGGGGCTGTGCGCGAGGTCATCCTCGCGCTCAACGCCACGCTCGAGGGGCAGACGACGGCGCATGTGATCGCCGAGGCGCTGGCCGACACTGGTGTGCAGGTCAGCACGCTCGCGCGCGGCGTCCCGGTCGGGGGCGAGCTCGACTATCTCGACGAAGGCACGATCGGCGCCGCGCTCCGGGCGCGGCGCGGGATCTGACGGGCTGCTCAGCGAACGATCAGGTTGTCCTCGTCCTCATCGTCGTCGGCAGCGTCGGGCAGGTTGAAGAAGCTTTCGGCATCCGAGAAATCGGCCGCCTTTTCGGGCTTCGGCGTCAGGCTGAAGCCTTCGAGGCCCGCGATCGCGGTCGGGATGCGCGGCTCGGGCGCCATGCCGAGCGATTGCGAGGTCGAGACGAGCTTGCGCCGCTCATCGTCGCTCAGCACCCCGCCCGAGGCGGCCTTCTTGCGCACCGCGACCTGCACGGCGGCATCGAGTTCGGATTGCCGGCAGAGGCCGAGCGCCACCGGATCGACCGGGGTGATGTTCGAGATGTTCCAGTGCGAGCGGTCGCGGATCGACTGGATCGTGGGCTTCGTCGTGCCGACGAGCTTGCCGATCTGGCCGTCCGACAGTTCGGAGTGGAACTTGACCAGCCAATAGATCGCCGCGGGGCGATCTTGCCGCTTGGACAGCGGCGTGTAGCGCGGGCCCCGGCGCACTTCCTCGCCCACGGCGGCGGGGTTGTATTTTATCTTCATGCGATAGTCGGGATCGGCCTGGGCGCGGTCGATCTCGACCGGATCGAGCTGGTTGTTCGCGACCGGATCGAAGCCCTTCACCCCCGTCGCGACGTCGCCGTCCGCGATCCCCTGAACCTCGAGTTCATGGAGACCACAGAAATCCGCGATCTGCGGAAAGTTCAGCGTCGTGTTGTCGATGAGCCAGACGGCGGTTGCCTTGGCCATGAGGGGTTTGGACATGGGCTACTCCTTCGCGCACGCTGCGGCCCCGCAGGGCTGCGCCCCCGAAGCGCCACGACGAGAGGTTTGCGGGGGATGTGCAGCGTATAGACGCGACGCCAGGGGATGAAAAGAGAAAACGGACAAGAAGGCCCGCCCGGGCGCCACACGGCCCCCGGCGCCACGTCGCGCGGAACGGACGGTCAGATCAGGCGCAAATCACCGGCAGAGGACCGACCATCGCGGCCCTGTAGCAATTCATAGGCGATTTTCTGATTGTCGTTCAGACCCTTGAGGCCTGCCCTCTCGACCGCCGAGATGTGGACGAAGACGTCCTTGCCACCATCATCGGGGGCGATGAAGCCATAGCCCTTGGTTGCGTTGAACCACTTCACGGTGCCAGTCGGCATTCCGCACTCCCTTAACCTGGACCTCCGGCCGCGCGATCCCGGCCGGTGGTGGCGCGGACCCGCCTCGGAGGCCCGCAGAGGGAACGAGGCCGAAAAGTCCAGCGTCACAAGGAAATTATTGACGCATGCACGGAAAAAATCAAGTGCGCTGCAGATCCGGCGGGGTCGCCTCGGCGGCGAGTTCGGCGACCATCTCCGCAAGTGGGCGCACTGCGGTTCCGGGTTCGCCCAGCCTGCGGACCGATACGGTGCCGCCCGCCACCTCCTGCGCACCGATGGCAAGGATCACCGGCACCTTGGCCAGCGAATGCTCGCGCACCTTGTAGTTGATCTTCTCGTTGCGGGTGTCGGCCTCGGCCCGCACCCCCGCCGCCGTCAGACGCGCCACGACATCGGCGACGAACGCATCCGCCTCCGAGACGATCGAGGCGACGACGACCTGCCGCGGCGCCAGCCAGAAGGGCAGCCGGCCCGCGCTGTTCTCGATCAGGATGCCAATGAACCGCTCGAAGGATCCGAGCACGGCGCGGTGGAGCATGACGGGGCGGTGCTTCATCCCGTCCTCGCCGATATAGACGGCATCGAGCCTCTCGGGCAGGACGAAATCGACCTGAAGCGTGCCGCACTGCCAGTCGCGCCCGATCGCATCCGTCAGCACGAATTCGAGCTTCGGCCCGTAGAAGGCCCCCTCGCCCGGGTTCATGGCGAAATCATGCCCCGCCGCGCGCGTCGCGGCCATGAGCGCGCCCTCGGCCTTGTCCCAGACCGCGTCCGAGCCCGCCCGCGCCGCCGGCCGGTCGGAGAACTTGATCTTGAACTGCTCGAATCCGAGATCGCGATAGACCGAAGAGAGGAAATCGATGAAGCGGCGCGTCTCGCCCTCGATCTGCTCCTCGCGGCAGAAGATGTGCGCATCGTCTTGCGTGAAGCCGCGCACCCGCATGATGCCGTGCAGCGCGCCCGAGGGCTCGTAGCGGTTGCAGGCCCCGAATTCCGCGATCCGCAGCGGCAGCTCGCGATAGCTGCGCAGGCCCTGGTTGTAGATCTGCACATGGCAGGGGCAGTTCATGGGCTTGAGCGCGTTCACTGTCTTTTCGCGGGCGTGGTCCTCCTCGACCTCGACGATGAACATGTGCTCCTGATACTTCTCCCAGTGGCCCGAGGCCTCCCAGAGCTTGCGGTTGACGACCTGCGGGGTGTTGACCTCGACATAGCCGCCCGCACGCTGGCGGCGGCGCATGTAGGCCTGAAGCGTGGTGTAGACCGTCCAGCCGTCGGGGTGCCAGAAGACCTGCCCCGGCGCCTCTTCCTGCATGTGAAAGAGGTCCATCTCGCGCCCGAGCCGGCGATGGTCGCGCTTGGCGGCCTCCTCCAGCATCGTCAGATGCGCCTTCAGATCGTCGCGGTTGCGGAAAGCCACGCCATAGATGCGCTGCAACTGCTTGTTGCGGCTGTCGCCCCGCCAATAGGCGCCGGCGACGTTCATGAGCTTGAAGGCATCCGCCGGCACCTGCCCGGTGTGCTGGAAATGCGGCCCGCGGCAGAGATCCTGCCAGGCCCCGTGCCAGTACATCCGGATCGGCTGGTCACCCGCGATCGCCTCGATCAGCTCGACCTTGAAGGGCTCGTTCGCCGCCTGATAATGCGCGATCGCGCGCGTCCGCTCCCAGACCTCGGTGCGCACCGGGTCGCGCGCATTGATGATCGCGCGCATCCTCGCCTCGATCGCGCCCAGATCCTCGGGCGTGAAGGGCGCCTCGCGGTCGAAGTCGTAATACCAGCCGTCCTTGATCACGGGCCCGATCGTCACCTTCACCTCGGGCCAGATCTCCTGCACCGCGCGCGCCATGATGTGCGCGAGGTCGTGGCGGATCAGTTCGAGCATCGGCGCGTCGTCGGCCGTGGTGTTGATCGCGATCGCGCCATCGCGCGCGATGGGCCATTGCAGATCCCAGTGCGCCCCGTCGAGCCGGGCCGAGATCGCGCGCTTGGCAAGCCCGGGCGAGATCGCGGCGGCAACCTCGGCCGCGGTGATCCCCGCGGGATAGTCGCGCACGGCGCCATCGGGAAATGTGAGGGAGATCTGGCCCATCGCGGCCTCCTCGTCGGTTCGGCGCCCACGACGCGCCCGGTTGCGATCTGACCGCGTGATTGCCGCAGCAGGGGTGGAAAAGTCAATCCTCGGCTGTCTCAGACATAGACCCAGACGAGGATCGCGCCCCCCATCGCCAGACGATAGAGGACGAAGGGCCCGAAGCCGATCCGGTCGAGGACGCGCATCATCAGCGCCAGCGCGACCAGCGCCGCACCAAAGGCCATAAGGGCAGCCAGCCCCGCCTGCGGTAGCGCGCCCCATGCGCCCTCGGTCGCGACCTCGGCCAGGAGCAGCGTGCCCGAGGCTATGATCGTCGGGATAGACATCAAGGTCGCGATCCGCGCGGCCTCGATGCGGCCAAATCCCAAGCCGCGTGCACCCGTCATGCACGCCCCTGACCGCGAGGTGCCGGGGATGAGCGCGACCGCCTGCCAGAGCCCGAGGATCAGCGCTTGCCGGATACTCCAGCCTTCGAGGGTCTGCCCCGTCCCGCCCTGCCGATCCGCCCACCACAGCACGACGGCAAAGACGATCGTCGCCCAGCCGATCACCTCGACCGAGCGCAGCATTTGCGTGAGGTCGGCGAGTTCAAGCGCAAGACCCACAACCACAACCGGCAGCGTCGCGAGCGCCAGAAGCAGCACGAGACGCGCCGGCGGGGCATCCACGCGCCCGCGCGCGACTTCGAGTGCCCCGCGCGCGAGCATCGCAACGTCGCGCCGGAAATAGGCGATGACGGCACCGAGCGTGCCCACATGCACCGCGACATCGATCAGCAGGCCCTGGTCCGCCACCCCCGTCACCTGCGGGATCAGGATCAGATGCGCCGAGGACGAGATCGGGAGGAACTCCGTCACCCCCTGCACGAGCGCGAGCACCATGAGTTGCCATAGGGGCATGACCAATCCTGCCGCTTGATTCGA
>JBIKVM010000104.1:0-10113 GCA_044356825.1 Limisphaerales bacterium | reverse complement strand
CGTGCCGAGGATCGCGAGCGACGCCTTCGCCCCCACCCCCTGCACGGTCATCAGAAGGCGGTGCCAGTCGCGATCATAGAGCGAGGGGAAGCCGTAAAGCTGCATCAGATCCTCGCGCACCAGAAGGTCGGTGTAGAGGACAGCGAACCCGCCCGGCCCCGGCAGCCCGGCGCGCGTGCGGTCCGAGATCGAGACCTCATACCCCACGCCCTGCACGTCGATCAGCACCTGGTCGGTGCCGACCCAGTCGATCCGCCCCGCGAGCCGCCCGATCATGGCTGCGCCCCGGCGGCGGCAAGGGCCGCCTGCATCCGGCCCGCGCCCTGCAGGTGCAGCGCATGGCAGATCGCGACCGCGAGCGCATCGGCCGCGTCCGCCCCCGCGATCTCGACCCCGGGCAATTGCAGCCGCACCATGTGCTCGATCTGCACCTTGGCGGCGTGGCCCACGCCCACCACCGTCTTCTTGATCTGGTTGGGCGCGTATTCCCCGACCTCGAGCCCCGCCTGCGCCGGCACCAGCAGCGCGATCCCCCGCGCCTGCCCGAGCTTGAGCGTCGCGACCGCGTCCTTGTTGACGAAGGTCTGCTCGACCGCCGCCGCCTCGGGGGCGAAGCGGGCCAGCACCTCGGTCAAGCCTGCGTGAAGCGACAGGAGGCGGGCCGCGAGCGTTGCGCCCTCGGAATGGCAGACCCCGTTCGCGACGTGGCTCAGGCGGCTGCCGCGCGCCTCGATCACGCCCCAGCCCATGTTGCGAAGCCCCGGGTCGATCCCGATAACACGCATGATTTCCCCCATGTCACTCTGATGTTTAGCACGAAGCGCGAACACCCGCCAGTCGTTTGTGTCGCGGCAATGCCCGATTGCCGTTGCCGCGAAACCCTGCCAGCCATGCATGTAACGCAATGCGGCAATGCAGCGTGAAATCTTGCACCCGCAGCATTGTCTGCCTATTTCCCTTTCATCAGAAAAAAATCTGACCCGAATGGGCAGAGAGCAGTTCAAAGGAGGCCGAGATGGCCAGCATCGACACTACCCGCCACATGGATGTGGCAACCCCCTTCAAGCGCGTCGCGCTTGGTTTTTCGGACCTCGTCGCGGCGGTCGCCGAATGGAACGAGGCACGCCTGACGCGTGCGGCACTGGCCCGCCTGTCGGATCGCGAGCTTGATGACATCGGCCTGTCACGCGCCGACATCGAAGCGATCGGGACCGGCCGCCGCTGACGTTTCAGGTCCGACCCGTGCCGCCCGCCCCGGCCGCCCTGCGGTTCGGGGCGGTTCCGTTTCAATGCACCACGCCATCGACCCGGACGGCGAGGCGGAACGAGGGTGGAAGACGGCGACGCCTTAGCACTTCGTCCGGCACGCTCTGGGGGCCGGCGTCATAGACCGAGCGGTCAAAGTGGCGGTGCAGGCGCGCCAGACGCCGCATTCGGCTGCCCGTGATCTCGGCAAAGAAGGTGGCCCAATCGGCCCTTCCGCGCAGATCGGCGATGCGCGCGCGGTGGTGTGCAACTGCGGCGTGATGTGCCGCCGCGATCTCGGGATCGGCCATCAGCCGCGCGCGCTCGGCCTCCATCATCCCGAGCCGCGGCTGGATCGAGAGATCCTCCTCGACGTTGTGGTTCATGCGGAACCAGTAGGGCAGGCCCTGATCGCGGTCGACATGGTTGACCCGCCCGCGGTCGCGCTTGACCAGAAAGCTCTCGGCCGAGCGGACCGCGTAGTGGTTGAGGGTGACCAGATCATAGCCCACGCTCTCGGGGGTTGAGCGCCAGGCGTTGCGATACATGCTCGGCGGCACCGGACGGCCCGAGCCGTTGACCCAGCGCAAGCCCCGATAGGCCAGCGCCTCGGCCCCGCGCGGCCGGTGGACGCCGAAGCGGGGGAATGTGCCGTCGTTGCGAAAGAGCGTCTTGATCCCCCAGGCCTGCAGCGGGTTGCGCGTATCCTTCGCCGCGCAGAGGGTGAAGCGGCGGGTGACGGGCACATCCTCGAAGGCCGCGATGTCGCCGTTGCCGAAGAGCCGCCAGGTGAGCGAGACGAGATCGACCTCGCCCAGTGCCGCGTGCAGATCGCTCAGCCGCCCCTCGCCCGCGTGGATGTTGATGAATTCGTCGACATCCATGCAGATGACCCACCCCGCCGCCTGCACCCGCGGGTCGGTCTCGGCCGCGCGCAGCGCCGCGTGCTGGGGCTTGAGGTCGGTCTCGCGATAGGGGTTGTCGCGCCGCGCGAGGATGCCGCGCGCGGCCAGCAGATCGAGCATCCGGTCGGTGCCGTCCGAGCAGTCGTTGGTGTAGATCAGGAAGTCATCGACACCGATCGCACGATGATGGGCGATCCATTCGAGAATGAAGGGCCCTTCGTCCTTCATCGTCGTGACGATGAGGGTGCGCGCGTCCCGCGCCGGGGCGGGCGGATCCTTGCGGGCGGGGCTGGGCAGGGCGGGCATCCGCCGCGGCGCCGCGCCCATTGGCGCCCTCGCCAGCACGCCCTCGGACAGGGCGACCATCACTGGATCCTCGACCAGCCGCTTGCGTGCGACCAGAGGCTGGTCGGCATCGTGTCGCAGCGCCATGCAGCGGCGGAAGGCCATGCTGTGCCCCACCCGTCCGCGTGTGCGCAGGATCTGGCTTGCCCGCCAGATCGTCGCCGACCCCGCGACGGCGGGCGAGATGCACCAGCGGCTGTGGCCGGTGCGCGCATCAGCCGCAACGCAGACATGGTCGGCAAGGCGCGGTGCCGCCCCCGGGGCCAGTGCCCACGGATAGGCGCGTTCCCCCACCAGCGCCACGACGCCCGCGACGGTGGCGTGTGCGCGGTCGAACACGCTGCCCTCCGGGTCGGGCATGATCAGGTCGCAGGCATCGACGCTCGCGACCCCTTCGGCGCGATCGAGAAAACGCCGGCGCATGAGTTCGGCCATGGCGATGCCGCCCAGCGGGGCCGTCCATGGATCGGGCGAGGCCACCATATGCCGCCGCCCCGGCGCGTCGGGAGCGTTGACGATCGCGCGCTCCGACGCGGCATCGGCCTCGCCGAGCGGGATCGGGGCATCGATGAGGATGACGGTTGCCATGGCCTCGACTGGTTTGAGCGCGCGCGAGAGATTGTCTGCGTGCGCCGGCCCTTCGCGCACCAGCACCACCGCGCCGTCCGCTCTGTGGATTTGCGCGTGAAAGGCCAGCCAATCCTGCAGGCAGGTGGCGTCTTGCCCGTTCACCTGCCCGACGAGGCAGCGCCGCCCGACCAGCAGCCCCGTTTCCTCGGGTGTGGGGTAAAGCTCGACACCCGCCGCCCCGACCGGCCCGAGCCGGATCGGCCCCGCCCCCTGGCGTGTGGTGGTCAGGATCGGCCCGCCTGCCCCGGTGAACGCCTCGGGCGCCGAGACGGGCCCGGCAAGCACGAGATCCTGAACCTGCGCCCCGCAGGACAGAAAGACGCGGATCGTGCCGTCCGCGCCCTCGATGGCATCGAGAACCGTGACCCCGGCCGAAACCGGCACGCAGGGCAGGCTGCGGCGTAGCACCCTCATGCATCGGCCCCGTGTGGATCAGTCGGCATCGGGGAAGTCCTCGGCTTCGGCCGTGGACGGGGGTGCGGCTGGTGCACCGCCCCGACCGGCCGCGTTGCGATGCGCCCGAAAGAGCCGCCGCAGCCGTTCGGCGCGGGCGGTCTGGCCGCGCGCCTCGAGCCGGACTGAAAGCTCGCGATACCACAGCATCAACTCGCGCCGCCCGCGCACCAGCCCCGCAAAGTCTCCCGGGTCGAGCGTGCCGTCGATCGCGCCCCCCAGCACCTCTTTCAGGACCCCCATCCGGTTCAGCGCGAGCGCCGTCTTGTGCCCGCACCCCGGTGCGCGCAGCACCTTGACAGGACCTGCCCCGAGCCGCGCGGCATGGCGCATGTCGCCCGTTTGGAACGGATCGACCACCACCCAGACCCGGTTCGCGCTCCCGATCGCCTCGGCGGCATCACCACGCGGCAGCGTCCAGTCGGCGGCGCGCCCCTTGGCAAAGCGCCGCTCCCACCGCACGAGGCGGCGGGCGAGGGTGCTTTGCGGGCTGAAGGCCATGACCGTCGCTCCGGGTGCCAACGTCGAGAACACGAGCGCGCCGAACCCCCCCATCGAGGCGCCGGCAAAAGCCACGCGGGCGAAGCGGGCAAAGAACCCCTCGGCCGCGCGCGCCTCGAACCAGCCGATAAGCGCCGCGTCGCGAAACCAGTCTGGCCGCTGCGAGATCACGCCCAGATGCGACCAGCCGCGCTCGGCGCAGAAGTGCGCGGCCCAGGGATTGCGCTCGCGCCGCGTGTCGCCGACGTTGTGGAGGTTGTCGAAGGTCACGACCAGCTGATGGCTGCCCCGGTCGACAAAGCTCGCGCCATGGTTGCCAAGCCAGACGAAAAAGCCTTGGCGCGGCCCGGCGGGGCAGATTTCCGAGAACCAGAGCGGATAGGCCGCACCCGCATCCTTCGGCGGCGGCGGATCAGGCGCCGAGGCGGCTGCGGGTGCGGGCTGGTTAGGAGCGGCATCCTGCAGGGCGTGCATCAGGCTCAGCGCGCGGGCGAGTGCACGTGCCCCGGCTTCGGCTCGGCGTGCGATTGTGGCGGGTGCGCGAGCGGGGGTCTCGATACCGGCCTCAAGGTCAGAGACATCAAAGAGGCGCCGAAGGTCGGGCCGGAAGCGCGCGCAGACCGCCGCGCTATCGGATTCCGTTTCCGCGACGATCCGGCGACGCTCGGACAGATCGAAGCTGTCTTGCGCGGCGAAGATGTCGGGTTCCGCGCTGGCCGAGACCAGATCGATCAGTACGCTCTGCCGTTCGGGTGCCGCGACGGCGCAGCGCCCGAGCATCTCGCAAAGTTCGACCGAAAGGTGCAGCGCCTCGGGCGTGGTGGGCAGACCGTCGAAGCTCCCGTGCCCGAAGTCCGCCGCGACGTCGCGTAAAAAGTCACCGCCGCCCGGATTCCCCCGCTCGCAGGGGCGCAGCCCGATCGCGTCGCGCCCGAGGATGTCGGCAACGGCGTCAAGCACCGGCAGGTGGCGCAGATTGCTCAGATGCGCAGTGACGAACGCCGCGCGGTCGGGCGGGACCAGCCCCTGCTGGACCCGCAGCTTGTAAAGCGCTTCGAGGTGGTGGTCCGCTCGGGCAAGACAGACGAGCACCCGGATCTTGTCGCGCAGCGCCCCGGGGATGGCGGCGCCAAGCCGCGTCACAACGATCGGGCGCAGGAAGGCGCTGCTCGAGATGACATGGAGCAGATCGGGCGCTGCATCGTGCTCGGCACGGATGGCCTCGAACAGGGGCGCCCCAGCCCCACGGCCGACCTCACGCGCCAGCGGGTCGTGGCCTGACCCCTCGCGCGCCGTCCGCATCAGGCTGATCCCGCGCGCGCGAAGTGCGGCCTCGTTCGCGCCGAGGACGCGTTGAAGCGCGCGCGCACCCGTCGCGGGCCCGCCAATGTGCAGAAGGATCACGGTTCGATCCGCATGAGCTTGAAGCCCAGCGCCTCACCCCAGTTGATGAAGACGCCCACGCAGCGGAAGCCATCGGCATCGTGGCGCCGCAGGGCGCTGCGAAACGCGTGAAAGGCCTCTGCATAGCCCGGCGTCGCCTCGAGCGTCGGCATCATGGGGTTGAGCAGGATGAATATCCCGCGCCGGGCGATGCGCACCATTTCGGCCACCACCCCCATCCAGTCGCGGGGGTGGCAGTAATGCTCGATCGCCTGAAAGCAGAGCACGTAGTCGTGCGACTTGTCGTCGAGCGGATAGGGCGTGCGGCCCGCATCAAAGATCGCGACCCTCAGGCCAAGGCTTTCAATGATCGGGCGATAGGGCCAGTCGATCGGGCCTTCCCCCCCGATGGGCAGGCCGTAGTCGTCGCGATCGCGCACAAATTCGGGGTCGTTCAACGACCGGAAGAGCGCCGAGGGCGCCTTGCCGCGCGCGCTGGCCATGTTGGGAAAGTCGTTGCCCAGAACCTCGTGCCCGTAATGGCGCAAGACCTCGAGGATCGCGCCATGGCCGGTCGAGAGTTCGAGCACCTGTCGCGGCGGGCCGTGGACCAATTCGGGCAGATAAAGATGCACCCGGTTCATCGCTCGCGCAATGTTGCGTCGGCGGATCAGATACTTGGCCTGCGGCGGGCGGATTTGGCCCGACCAGCTCTCGGGATCGATCCGATAGTGTCGGCTGAGCGCGCGCGGGATGTTGCCCTCATGGTGGCGTCCCGTGTCGGCCGTCCTCAGCGCGAGGCCAAGGGCACGGCGGAGCGCGCGCGGGTCGTCCATTCGTCCTGCAACGTGGATCCCCGGCGCGGTGCCTTCGGTTGCCTCGAGGTCGTCTTCGTCTCTCATCGGGCCCCTCCGACTGTGGCGGGTCGCGGGCGGGGCATCGACGTCCGTTCCGCCAGTGCCGCTCGCAAGCGGTTGCGAATGGTCCGGCCGCGCCACCGCGCGAGGTAGAGCCGGCACAGGCGCGCCTCGAGCCAGGGCCGCCCGCGCCCCTCGAGGTGCTGTAGCAGATCGCGGTAGTGCCGAGGGCTGTCCCGCCGCGCGCGTCGCGCCCGGTGAAAGCCCCCACCCGTCAGCCGACCCTCGACCGCATCGACCACCACCTGCCGCAAGATCCCCATCCCCTGCAGAGAGGAGGCTATGCGATGGCCCATGAGCGGGCAGCGCAGGTGCGTGACGGCGGGCAGATCGAAGAGTGCCGCGTGGCGGGCATCGAGTGGCGCGTAGGGGTCGTGGAAGAGATAGACACGCCCTGCCGCCGCAAGGCTTGCCGGCGCATAGCCATAGGGGCCCGACCAGTCGCGCTCCCACGCGTTGCGATAGCGGCTCTCCCACGGGACGCGCGCGCGGTCGAGCGTGGCCTGCGGGCTGATGGCGATGACGCTGGCGCCGGGGGCGGCCGCGCTGAAGGCCGCCGCCGCATAGCCGCCCATCGAGGCGCCATAGAAGACGACGCGCGTGAAATCCCCGAAGAATCCCTGCGCGTCGAGGTCATCGAAAAAGGCCGTGACGGCACGGTCGCGATACCACGTCCATCCATGCGCCATCATCCCGAGAAGCGACCAGCCCATCGACTGCACGAAGTCGAAGCCCCATGGCAACCGTCCCCCGCCATGCTCGAGCACATGGTCGAGGTTGTCGAACGTCACGATCAGCGTCGGCCCCGAACGGACATGAAGCACGCTGTGTTCGGCCCCGAGATCTCGGTAGAAGCCCCTTTCGTCGCCGAGGCGCAACAGATCGCGCCGCCAGGCCGAGCGGTCAGGTCCGGCCGGCGCGGTCATGCAGGCACCTCGAGCTTGGCAAAGAGCGCAGCGGCAGCGGGTTCGGCCAGGACGGCGCGGATCCTGCGGGTGTGCCAGTCTGTCGCCTCGCGGTCGAGTTCTGCGAGTACAGGATCGCGTAGGAGATCGGCATGAATCGCCCGCGCGCGGGGGATCTTGGGAAGGATCGTGCGATCCTCGACCTCGTTTCGGTTCATGATCTTCCAGTAATTCTCGTCGCGCTGGGCAAATCCATGCGGGCGGCCCCGAAGGGCCTTCATCACGAAGCTTTCGACGTATTTCACTGCATAGTGGTTTACTTGCGCAAACTCGTGGCTGATGCAGTCGCGGCCAAAGCGCCAGCCGCCACTCGTCGGGATGTGGAAGCGTTCGGGCATGGGCTTGCCCGAGGCATTGACCCAGCGCAGGTTTGTCCAGTCGTTGTTGACGGGCTGGCGCGGCCGATGGATCCCGAAAATCTCGAAGGCCGAGGTGCGGATAATCGATTTCATCCCCATGGCCTGACCTGGCAGGTTGCCTCGCAGCTGTGCGCAGCGGGTGAAGGTCTCTGTGACGAAGCCGGGCCTGAACGCGACCATCCCGCTGTCGCCAAAGAGCCGCCAGGGCAGCGAGAGCGCGTCGGGGTGGCCGGCGGCCGTAAGCAGGGCATCGACCGTCCCGTCGCCGACATGGACATTTAGGAACTCGTCCGAGTCGAGGATCGCGGTGTACTCGAACCGATCAAGCAGCGCATCGCGTCGCGCCTTGCGCAGGGCGCGGATCTGATAACTCGGCCGCTGCCCGGGCAACCGTTCGTTCGCCCGTCGGCTGGCGAGGCCCATCTCGGCCAGACGGTCGAACATCTTGTCGGTGCCGTCCTCGCAATCATTGGTATAAGCGAGGATATGGTCGAAGCCGACCGAAAGCTGCCAGGCCACCCATTCGAGCAGCCAGACCCCTTCGTTCTTCATGAAGGTCAGGACAAGCTTGCGCGCCATCTCGCCCCCCCTAGCGCTTGTGGATGATCGCGACCTGATCGCGCCGCCGCTTGAGATAGCGGTGCTGGTGTACGAAAACGCCCGAGAACTCGGGGCGCAACGCGTTGAAGGCTGCGGCAAGTTCCGGGTCGGAATGGCTGAACGCGCGGTCCGACAGGTAGGATTGCCAGAGTTCGGCCGTCTTGGTGAAGCCCACGCGTTCATAGGCCTCGGGTTGCCAGCCGAGATCTTCGATGATGTAGATCCCGCCCCGGCGCAGGCGCGGCCAGAATTCGAGAAAGCCGGTCTGCTGGTGGTGCGACGCGTGGCTCGCATCGTCGATGATGATGTCGAACTCCCCCGCGCTGGCGGCTGCGGCCGCGATATCGTCGCGCATCTCCATGTCGCAGCGGATGAAGCGAAAGCGCGGATCGCGGAACCAGCCGAAGTCCGACACGTCGAGGCCCACGATTTCGGCGCGCGGGAAGTACTCGAGCCACATGCGTACCGAGGGCAGATCGGTCGTCTGCCGCCCCGCCGGCTTGCCGTGCTCGGGCCCGCCGATCTGCAATCCCATTTCGAGCAGGCGGATCGGGCGGTCGCGCAGCGGCAGGAAGAGGAGGTGGTAAAGCTCGGTATAGCGGTGCTTGGCAGATCCCTTGTCCGAACCGTGCCGATCCGCGATGTCGCTGAGGTTGGGCACCTCCGCCGGAAGGGTCGGGCGCATTGCCGCTGCCCCCGATGCCGCGGGCGCGCCGGATGCGGGTTTGCGCCGCGGCAGGGCTGCCTCGATGTCGGTCTCGTGCGGCCCCTTGGGCAGGGCAGGTCCTGGTGGGATGGGTGCGGCCAGCGGATCGATGCCATGACGGCCGAGCAGTCGCCCGAGCAGGCTTTCGGGATGGGGGATGCCGCCCTCCCGCTCGATCAGCCTGCGCCGCATCCTGCGGCCATAGAAATGAATCGCGACGGTGTCGGGCAGGATATGTCCCGCGGTGTCGAAGCGGGGCTCGAGCATCTTGCGTCGGTCACGGAAGCTGAAGGGATAGAAGACGTGCTCGGGCAATGTTTCGCGCACTTCCCCTGTCTGACGCAGGAAGTGGGTGAGCGCGTGGGGCCCCCAGACGCCCCAGCGCATCTCGCCCACGTGGACAGGGCGGCCGGCCGCGGCTGCGGCATGATAGGCGCGCAAATCGCCGGGGCGCGCGAAGGGTGGGATGGCGTATTCGTCGGCCGTGAACTCGAGCAGGCTTTTCAGTGTGGCGCTTTCGGGGGGAAGGGCGAGGATCGCGCCGTTGATGACATCGGGCTGCTCGAAGCCGTGAAGGTGCCCCGTCCGTGTCCGCAGGGGGCTGATGCAATAGACATCCGTGTCGGCCCAGACGATCCCCGGTTCGCGTTCGAACAACTTGTAGCGGAAAAGATCCGAGTGCAGCGCGGAACTGCCCGTCGCAGCATGGGTAAGGAAACCATCGCGCGGCACGATTTCGGACGCGGAGCGCACCTCAATCCCCTCGGGAATGTGCGTCACCTCGCCGTAGGTATAAAGGCGGACCGGATGGCCCGCGTCACGGAAGGAGACCAAGCAGACCTGTTCGAGAAAGCTGAGCGGGCCTTCGACCCAGAGCGTTCCGATCGTCAGATGATCCGCCACACCAATCCTGCCCGTCTGCAATGCGCCCGTCAGCGAAAACGATTCACGCCTGTCACGGCCGCCGCCAGCCCCGCCTGCATGTGACGCAGGTCGGACCCGGCCTGACCGGGCGCCGGGAAATGCCGACGCACCCCAAACTTAGCCGCGCCGCAGGGGGCAGCGCAAGCGTAGGATCACGAGTGTTGTGAGTTGGAGCGGGTA
>JBIKVM010000282.1:0-2786 GCA_044356825.1 Limisphaerales bacterium | reverse complement strand
GACGACGCCCACCCCGCCATGCGCCGCCGCCCCCGCCGGGCGCGGCAGCGCCAGCCCCGCGAGCAGCAGCGCGCACATCACGAGGATGAAGACCGACAGGAACAGCCGCACCGCATCGACGCCCACCGAGCTCAGCACCCAGACGCCCGCGGGCACGCCCACCACCGCCCCGGCCGAGAGTGCCGCCACCCGCCGCCAGTCGATGTCGGGGCGGATGTCGCGCGCCTGCTGGGCCGTCATCGCAAAGTCGACGACGAGGACGACCGCCACGAACTGAAGCGGGTTCATCACGAGCGCCGCCGCCGACATCGAGAGCGCGGCGAAGCCGAAGCCCGAATACCCCCGCACAAAGGCCGCGCCGAAGAGCGCCGCGGCCAGAAATGCGGCCTCCCCTATCCCGAGGCCGAAGGGTAGCACGCTCAGGCGACCTGTTGGGGCCGCATGTCCGCGCGGTCGATCCCGGCCACGGCGACGGGCTTCTTCATCGCGTCGCGGCGGAAGGGCTCGCCGAGTTCCTGGTTGATGAGGGCCTCGATCAGCGTCGTCTTGCGGCGCTTCATCTGGTCCTCGACCGCCTTGGCGAGCGCGTCGCGCAACTCATCCATGGTGCGCGCGACGACGCCCTGCAACCCGCAGGCGCGCGCGATGCCCGCATAGCTCACCTGCGTGTCAAGCTCGGTGCCCACGAAATTGTCGTCATACCAGAGCGTCGAGTTGCGCTTTTCCGCGCCCCACTGATAGTTGCGGAAGACGACCATCGTGATCGCGGGCCATTCGGGGCGCCCGATCGCGGTCAGCTCGGTGACCGCGATGCCGAAGGCGCCATCGCCTGCAAAGCCCACCACCGGCGTGTCGGGGCAGCCGATCTTGGCGCCGACGATCGAGGGCAGGCCGTAGCCGCAGGGCCCGAAGAGGCCGGGCGCGAGGTATTTCCGCCCCGCCTCGAAGCTCGGATAGGCGTTGCCGATGGCGCAGTTGTTGCCGATGTCGGAGGAGATGATCGCATCCTTGGGCAGCGCCGACTGGATCGCGCGCCAGGCCATGCGGGGGCTCATCCACTCGGGCTTGGCGGCGCGGGCGCGCTGGTTCCACGTCGTGCCGGGATCGTCGTCCTCGTGGTCCATGCTCGAGAGCTGCTGCGCCCAGGCGGATTTCTTCTGCGCGATCTCGGCCCGGCGGGCGGCGCGGCCCCGATCGCCCGCGTCGGGCGCAAGCCGCGCGAGGATCGCGCGCGCGACCTTGCCCGCATCGCCCACGATCCCGACCGAGACCTTCTTGGTCAGACCGATGCGGTCGGGGTTGATGTCGACCTGGATGATCTTCGCACCCTTCGGCCAGTAGTCGAGCCCGTAGCCCGGCAGCGTCGAGAACGGGTTGAGCCGGGTGCCGAGCGCGAGCACCACATCGGCCTTGGAGATGAGTTCCATCCCCGCCCTGGAGCCGTTGTAGCCGAGCGGCCCGGCAAAGAGCGGGTGCGAGCCCGGGAAGGCGTCGTTGTGCTGATAGCCCACGCAGACCGGGGCATCGAGCCGCTCGGCCAGCCGCACGGTGTCGGGGATGGCCCCCGCCAGTACGACGCCCGCGCCGTTGAGGATGACGGGGAAGGACGCGGCCGAGAGCAGTGCCGCGGCCTCGTCGAGTGCCGCCTCACCGCCCGCGGGGCGCTCGAACGTCACGATCGCGGGCAGGTCGATGTCGATCACCTGCGTCCAGAAATCGCGCGGCATGTTGATCTGCGCGGGCGCCGAGGCGCGGCGGGCGTTCAGGATCACGCGGTTCAGCACCTCGGCCACGCGGGCGGGGTCGCGCACCTCTTCCTGATAGGCGACCATGTCCTCGAAGAGCTTCATCTGCTCGACTTCCTGGAAACCGCCCTGCCCGATCGTGCGGTTGGCGGCCTGCGGCGTCACCAAGAGAAGCGGCGTGTGGTTCCAGTAGGCGGTCTTGACGGCCGTCACGAAGTTCGTGATGCCCGGGCCGTTCTGGGCGATCATCATCGCCATCTTGCCCGAGGCGCGCGCGTAGCCGTCCGCCATCATCCCGCCCGAGCCTTCGTGCGCGCAGTCCCAGAAGGTGATGCCGGCCTTGGGGAAGAGGTCCGAGATCGGCATGAAGGCCGATCCGATGATGCCAAAGGCATGCTCGATGCCGTGCATCTGCAGAACCTTGACGAAGGCTTCCTCGGTGGTCATCCGCATGTCGTGTCCTCCTGCATCCCGCGCGCGCCGCGCCGGGCCTTCCTAGCCCGCCGGCGGGCGCGGGTTTATGTCCAGTCACCGGGCCGAATTATGTCCAGATCAGAGCGCCTGCGCAATCCGCGCGATGCCCTCGGGGATGCGGGCGGGCTGGATCGAGGAATAGGCCAGCCGATAGAACCGCCGCGGCGCCTCGGGGCCCGGGAAAAAGACCTGCCCGGGTTCGATCAGCACCCCCTGCCCCCGCAACCGCAGCGCGAGCGCGCCCGTGTCGGTGCCCTCGGGCGCCTCCATCCAGAAGCTCGACCCGCCGAACCCGCCCTGCCCCGCCACCCGCAACCCCTGCGCCGCGATCGCCTCGGACATCGCCTGCCGGCGGCGGCGAAAGGCCTGGCGCATCCGGTTCACCAGGGCGTCGTAATGCCCGAGCGCCAGGAAATGCGCCGTCGTGCGCTGGATGAGGCCCGGCGGATGGCGCAGCATCAGGGCGCGCAGCGCGCGCGCCTCGGCGATGAAGTCGCGCGGCGCGACCAGATAGCCCAGCCGCAGCCCCGGAAACACCGATTTCGAGAAGGAGCCGACATGGATCAC
>JBIKVM010000103.1:0-10177 GCA_044356825.1 Limisphaerales bacterium | reverse complement strand
CGCCCCCTCGCCGCCCGAAAGCGTGTCGTCGCCCTCGCCCCCGCGCAGGACATCGTCGCCCCCGCCGCCGATCAGCAGATCGTCGCCCGCACCGCCGTCGAGCTGGTCGTCGCCCGCACCGCCGATCAGCCGGTCGCGCCCCGCGCCCCCGTCGAGCCCGTCGCCATCGGGGCCCGCGGTCAGGAGATCGTCGCCGGCGCCGCCCATGAGCACATTGCCGCCCGGACCGCCGGCAAGGATGACCCCGCCGACCCCCCCGACATAGGACACCAGATTCTCCGCAACCGGCCCCCCCTGCCCCGCTGCGGCGTCGGTCAGCGGTTCAAGATCATCGGTGCTCTCTTCGGGCACGGACGCATCAAGAAACAGCGCGCTGGCCATGCCGCCTGCCGCGAACAGGCCCAGAAGCCCGAGAAGCTCATACATCGCCGCACTCCGCCCCGACGCTCCACCCGCGGTGGAGGCCCCGCTCCACCTGCAAGCCTGACAGACGAATGCGGCGAAAGCGGGGCGGGGCACGCGGGGGGCTTTCCTTCGCGGCGCATCTCGCGTATGCGCAGCGCACCGTGCGACGGTCGCGCGGCACACTCCACCGGCCCTGCTGGACGACATCCCGGCTTGCGCCCCATCCGAAAGGAGCCCCGATGTCGATCTCGGCCGAAGACAAGACCCGCGTGATCGCGGAATATGCGACCAAACCCGGCGACACCGGTTCTCCCGAGGTGCAGGTCGCGGTGCTCTCGACGCGCATCGCCGCGCTGACCGAGCACTTCAAGACCCACAAGAAGGACAACCACTCGCGCCGCGGCCTGCTGAAGCTCGTGGCCCAGCGCCGCAAGCTGCTCGATTACGTCAAGAGCCGCGACGCCGCGCGCTATCAGGACCTGATCGCCCGCCTCGGCCTGCGCCGCTAGACGCGGGCGCCCCGGCCACGACAGGAAGGCGCGCCCCCGTGGCGCGCCTTTGCATTTTGCGCGCGCGCCGTCGCCGCTTTCCAAGGGCTTTGTTTTCCTGTATGGCGCGCCCATCTGAGATGGAGCCCCTGCCCCCGGGGCGCCTGATGATGCGAGGGGGCTGCGGCAATGGGGCCGCGAACATGGGAGACACGGGATGGGCCCGTGGGTGCTCCCCAGAGGATGATGGATGTTCAATATCACGAGAAAATCGATCCAGTGGGGCGGTGAGACGCTGACACTGGAAACGGGGCGCGTCGCCCGTCAGGCGGACGGGTCGGTCATCGCCACGCTGGGCGAGACCTCGGTCATGGCCAACGTGACCTTCGCCAAATCCGCCAAGCCCGGGCAGGACTTCTTCCCGCTCACGGTGCACTATCAGGAACGCTACTATGCCGCGGGCAAGATCCCCGGCGGCTTCTTCAAGCGCGAGGCGCGGCCGTCCGAGAAGGAGACGCTGGTCTCGCGTCTGATCGACCGCCCGATCCGCCCGCTCTTTGTCGACGGGTTCCGCAACGAGGTCCTCATCATCGTCACGGTGCTGAGCCATGACCTCGTGAACGAGCCCGACATCGTCGCGATGATCGCGGCGTCGGCCGCGCTCACGGTTTCGGGCGTGCCCTTCATGGGGCCGATCGGGGCGGCGCGCGTGGGCTTCACCAAGGGGGGCTATGTGCTCAACCCCTCGGTCGACGACATGCAGAACCTGCGCGGCAATCCCGACCAGCGGCTCGACCTCGTGATCGCGGGGACGAAGGATGCCGTCATGATGGTCGAATCCGAAGCCTATGAGCTGTCGGAGGCCGAGATGCTCGGGGCGGTCAAGTTCGGCCACGAGGCGATGCAGCCCGTGATCGACCTCATCGTCGATTTCGCCGAGGTGTCGGCGCGCGAGCCCTTCGACTTCGCCCCGCCGGACTTCGGCGCGCTCTATGCCAAGGTGAAGGCGGCGGGCGAGAGCGCGATGCGCGCGGCCTTCGCGGTGCGCGACAAGCAGCAGCGCCACCATGCCATCGACGCGGCCCGCGCCACGATCCGCGCGGCACTTTCGCCCGAGGAGCTCGCCGACGAGAACCTCGGCGAGTGCTTCAAGAAGCTCGAGGCCTCGGTGCTGCGGGGTGACATCATCGGGGGCGGCGCGCGCATCGACGGGCGCGACACCCGCACCGTGCGCCCCATCGTCTGCGAGACGGGCGTGCTGCCGCGCACGCATGGCTCGGCCCTCTTCACCCGGGGCGAGACGCAATCGCTCTGCGTCACCACGCTCGGCACGGGCGAGGATGAGCAGATCATCGACGCGCTCCATGGCAATTCGCGCCAGAACTTCCTGCTGCACTACAACTTCCCGCCCTATTCGGTGGGCGAGGTCGGCCGCTTCGGCCCCCCCGGCCGGCGCGAGATCGGGCACGGCAAGCTCGCGTGGCGTGCGCTTCAGGCGGTGCTGCCGCCGGCGACCGAGTTCCCCTACACGATCCGCGTCGTCTCGGAGATCACCGAATCGAACGGGTCGTCGTCGATGGCGACCGTCTGCGGCGGCTCTCTCGCGATGATGGATGCGGGCGTGCCGCTGAAGTCCCCCGTCGCGGGCGTCGCCATGGGCCTCATCCTCGAGGATGACGGCCGCTGGGCGGTGCTGACCGACATCCTCGGCGACGAGGACCATCTGGGCGACATGGATTTCAAGGTCGCGGGCACCGCGAACGGGATCACCTCGCTGCAGATGGACATCAAGGTGGCGGGCATCACGCCCGCGATCATGGAGCAGGCGCTGGCGCAGGCCAAGGACGGGCGGATGCACATCCTTGGCGAAATGGCCAAGGCCATCTCGGCCCCGGCGGGCTTCAGCGAATACGCGCCGAAGATCGAGACGCTGACCATCCCCACCGACAAGATCCGCGAAGTGATCGGCTCGGGCGGCAAGGTCATCCGCGAGATCGTCGAGACCTCGGGCGCCAAGGTCGACATCAACGACGACGGGGTGATCAAGATCGCCTCGAGCTCGGCCGATGCGATCAAGCGCGCCTATGACATGATCTGGTCGATCGTCGCCGAACCCGAAATCGGCCGCATCTATACCGGCAAGGTCGTGAAGCTCGTCGATTTCGGCGCCTTCGTGAACTTCTTCGGCAAGCGCGACGGGCTCGTGCATGTCAGCCAGATCTCGGCCAAGCGCCTCAACCATCCCAACGAGGCGCTGAAGGAAGGCCAGGAGGTCAAGGTCAAGCTCTTGGGCTTCGATGAGCGCGGCAAGGTCCGGCTCGGCATGCGGATGGTCGACCAGGAGACCGGCGCCGAGATCGTCGAGAAGAAGGCCGAGGCCGAAGAGGCCTGAGCACCCGATCGGGCGCGGCCTAGAGCAGGTCGCGCCAGCCTTCGGGCAGGCGGATGACGCGCAGGCGGTCGCGCCCGGGCTTGTTCCAGGCATAGATCGGGCGCCAGAGGCTCTGGCGTCGGCGCGCCAGATCGAAGACCTCCGCCCCCCCGGGGGCGGTGGCGGCCCCGGCCTTCAGCGCCTCGGCCGCGCCCGCACGCCGCGCCGCATGCGCGCCCCAGCCCTGCGCCGCGAGGTCGGGCGCCACGGGCCCCGGCCCGTCCACCAGCCCCAGATGCAGCAGATAGAGCGCCGGGTCGATGCGGAAGTTCCGCCCCTTCATCCGGTGCAGCCCCGCCCCCCAGCGCACGGGCCGGGTGGCGACGACAGGCTTGGTATAGCGCGAATTCACGACGCCGAAGCGGCGCTGGTGCAGCACCGGCGCGCCAGGGTCGAGCGGCCACTCGCCCGGGCCGGGCGCGATGTCGATCCCGAGCGCCGAGACGCCCGCATGCCCCACCCCCGCCAGATGCGCCGCGAGGTCGTGGCCCGCGGCCGGGTCGAGGATCAGCATCTCGTCGATGTCGGTCGCGACGACGACGTCATAGGCGGCAAAGAGCGCCGCCGCCATGTCCGAGATGATGCCCGCCCGGCGCCGGTCGCCCGCCTCGCGCGGCAAGGCCCGGTGTGGCAGGCGCAGGATGTTGGCGCCCGTGCCCTCGGGGGCGGGCTGGTCGGTGCCGTCGAGGATCAGAAAGCAGTTCTCCGCCCCGAAGGCCCGGCCGTAATGGCCAAGCCAGAGCCGCGCGAAGATGCCCGGGTTGCGCGCCATGGTCACGGCGCAGACCCGGCCCCGCACGGTCATCCGCGAACCTCGAAATCGTCGGCGAAGCGGCCCTCGTTGGGCAGGAAGCGGTGCGCGTTGATCGCGTGCCAGAGCAGCACGCCGACATGAACGAGTTTGTGGCGCTCGACCTGAAGGCCGTCCTGCACGCCGCCCAGAGCCACCGGATCGGGATAATCCTCGGTGAAGAAGCGGCGGTATTCCTGCGTGAAGCGGCGCGGAAAGCCGCCGTAGCTGCCCTTGAACGGTTTGCGCCGCCCGATGAAGTGATAGATGCACACATCGAACATGGCCGCGAAATACATGGTCTGATGGGAGTATTCGTAATTCCAGACCAGTGAGAGCTCCGCCCAGGCATCGCGAAAGAGGATGTTGAGGATCGTCTGATCGTGAAAGAAGCGCCGCGCGCGCTGTAGTTCTTGCAACGTCTCGGCATGCTCGGTCGCAAAGGCGATGGCGCGGCGTGCGACATCGGCGGCCATGAACCCCGCCACATCGATGAGCAGCACGCCCGAGTTGAAATAGCGGTGGTGCCCCTCGACGAAGGGGGCGGTGTCGGCGGGGCGGCGGTCGGGCTTGCGCAGCTGGATCATGTCGCGCACGGCCCCCAGAACCCGCCCCCCGAGATCGAGCCCGAGCAGCCGGTCGAGATCGCCGCGCTGATAGAACACGTCGGCGTCGAGATAGAGCAGCCGATCGTAGTCATCCGCGAGCATGGCCGGCGCGAAGATGCGCAGATAGGCCACGAGCGAGATGCGCCGATCGGTGGCAAGGTGTTGGGCCAGCGCGGCGAAGTCGACCGTCAGGATCCGGATGCGCCCCCCGTCCCAGATCGGGTGGGTGCCGGGATCGTGATCGGTCAGGATGCAGATGTCGAATCCCCGCCCGGGACATTTCCGCGCGATCTGGTCGGCGACGAACAGACCATAGGGGAAAAACCGCCGATCGACACAGAGGAAAACCGCGCGGCGATGCCGGGCAGGGGCCGAAGCGGCACTGATCGCAAGGCCAAGACCGGCAACCCCTGAACGAGGCGCGGTAATCAAATCTGACATAAGGCGCCTCGGCGATGTGCTGAAGCCCCTCTTACAAGGAGGTAGGGGCAGAAGCCAAGGTGCCATCTGAGATGCCGGACCGGCGCGCGGCGGCAAGGAAGGCCGCGACCAGCACCGATCCGCTGCGCTCGCGCAGGCAGACGAGTGTTTCGACCATGGTGCAATGCGGCGCATCGGCGAGCGGAAGCGCCACGACGCGCGGATCGTCGCCGAACTCGGCCGCCGAGACGAACCCCACACCTGCCCCGCAAGCGACAAGTTCGCGCACCGCTTCGCGGCCCTGCGCCTCGATTGCGGGGCGAAGGGTGACACCGCAGGCCGCGGCGGCGTCCTCGATGCGCGCGCGCGTCCGCGATCCCTCTTCGCGCAGGACCAGCGGATGGCGCGCGACGGTCTGAAAATCCACCGCCCCGGCAGAGGCGAGCGGATGGGTGCGGGCGACGAAGGCGACGATGGGCGTGACGCTGAGGTCGACATACTCGAAGGCGTTCGAGGGTTGCGCATCGCCGATGATGCCAAGATCGGCCTCGTAGCCATGCAAGGCCTCGATCACCTGCGCAGTGTTGCCGGTCGAGAGCGAGATGCGGACATCCGGGTGGGCGCGGGTGAATGCGGGAAGGATTGTTCGCAGGTGCTGGGCCGAATCGACGATGATGCGCAGCAGCCCCCGCTTGCCGCCGCTGCTGTGCGACAGAAGGTCAAAGGCCTGTTGCTCTGTATCGAACATCCGCCGGGTCACCTCGAGCAACCGCGCGCCGGTTTGGGTGACAACAACCTGCTTCTTGCCGCGGTTAAGGAGGATCACGTCGAACTCGGCCTCAAGCCGTCGGACCTGATCGGAAATCGCGGGTTGCGTCAGGCGGAGCGCATCGGCCGCACGCGAAAATCCGCCGCATGTCGCGACATAGTGGAAGGCCCGCAGTTGGACGTAGCGCATCGTGGACCAGCCATGATAAGAAGAACTGTTGACAGTCGAAATGTCGAAATCTTCGGCAAGGTCGGCGTGTACGACATCGTGTTAGACAATGCGCCATTGCCGGTCAAGCTTCTCGTCGCGGACAGGCCTGCAGGTGACGCTTGCGGAACAGCGCCGCGCTAGGCGCGGGCTCAGATCGTCGCCACCGGACAGTCCGGCGGGAGAGAGAGCGGTGCGATACGGGTTTGTCGGGCTTGGCAATTTGGGTGGACATCTGGCCGCGAGCCTGTGCCGGGCGGGGTTCGACGTGGTGGTCCATGACCGCGACATGGCGCTGGCCGAGCGGCACGTCGCGCTGGGTGCGACTGCGGTCGCTTCCCCGGCCGAAGTCGCGGCGCGCGCCGACGCGGTCATGACCTGCCTGCCCTCGCCGGCCGTGTCCGAGGCGGTGCTGCGCCAGATGCTGCCGCAGATGCGCCCCGGCGCGGAATGGCTCGAATGCAGCACCCTCGGCCGCGACGATGTGCTGCGGCTCGGCGCGCTTGCGGCCGAGCACGGCGTCGCGATGCTCGAATGCCCCGTCACGGGCGGGGTGCACCTGGCCGAGAGCGGCGAGATCACGGTGCTGGCGGGCGGCCCGGCCGAGATGGTCGCGCGCCACCGCGCCGCGCTCGAGGCGATGGGGGGCCGCATCTTTCACATCGGCCCTCTGGGGTCGGCCGCCGTCATCAAGGTCATCACCAACATGCTGGCCTTCATCCACCTCGTCGCGGATGGCGAGGCGCTGATGCTCGCGCGGCGGGGCGGGATCGACCTCGCGACCGCCTGGGCCGCGATCAAGGCCTCGTCGGGCAATTCCTTCGTCCATGAGACCGAGGGGCAGCTCATCCTCAACGGCAGCTACGACATCGCCTTCACGATGGATCTGGCGCTCAAGGACCTCGGCTTCGCGATGGGCTTCGGTCGCGAGTTCGAGGTGCCGCTCGATCTGGCGGGCGCCACCTATCAGACCTTCGTGCGGGGCCGCGCGGCCTATGGCGGAGGGGCGCAATCGACCCAGATCGTGAAGCTGCTCGAGGATGCGCTCGGCACCGACCTGCGCGCCGAGGGGTTCCCGGCGCGCCTCGTGGCGGAATAGATCAGCCCTCGGGCGGCAGCCGCGCGTCGAGTTCGGCCAGCCAGGCGGCCGCGCTCGAATCGCTCGGCATCCGCCAGTCGCCGCGGGGCGAGAGCGAGCCGCCCGAGCTGATCTTGGGCCCGTTCGGCACGGCGCTGCGCTTGAACTGGCTCAGCGCGAAGAAGCGGCGGATGAAGACGACAAGCCAGCGCCGGATCTCGGGCAGATCATAGGCGCGGCGGCGGTCGGCCTCGATCCCCGGCGGCCAGGATCCGGCCCCGGCGTCGCGCCAGGCGTGCCAGGCGAGGAAGGCGATCTTGGATGGCCGCAGCCCGTAGCGCACGGTGTGAAAGAGCGTGAAATCCTGCAGCGCATAGGGGCCGACGGCATCTTCGGTCCGCTGCGCCGGGCCGTCGGCCGTGCCCGGCACCAGCTCGGGGCTGATCTCGGTCGCGAGGATGTCGCGCAGCACCTGCGCGAGGGCCGGATCGGTCGCGGGCCGCGCCGCGACCCAGCGGATCAGGTGCTGGATCAGCGTCTTGGGCACCGAGGCGTTGACGTTGTAATGGCTCATGTGGTCGCCGACGCCATAGGTGCACCAGCCGAGCGCCAGTTCCGACAGATCCCCCGTCCCGAGGACAAGCGCCCCGTGGCGGTTGGCCAGCCGGAACAGCAGCGATGTCCGCGCGCCGGCCTGCACGTTCTCATAGGTGATGTCATAGACCGGCGCGCCATCCGCCGCCGGATGGCCGATGTCGCGCAGCATCTGCACCGCGGCCGGGCCCACGTCGATCTCGGCCGCCGTCACGCCCGTCGCGCGCATGAGCCGCCAGGCCGAGGATTTCGTCTGCGCGCTGGTGGCGAAGGCAGGCAGCGTGAAGGCGAGGATGTCGGCGGGCGCCCCGCCCAGAAGCCGCACCGCCTCGAGCGCGACGAGCAGCGCGTGCGAGCTGTCGAGCCCCCCCGAAACGCCCAGCACGACCTTGCGGAGGCCCGATCCTTCGAGCCGGCGCGCCAGCCCCTGCGCCTGGATCGCGAAGGCCTCGGCGCAAAGCTGATCGAGCCGGGCCGGATCGTCGGGCACGAAGGGAAAGCGCGAGAGCGGGCGCTTGAGGCCGATGTCGCCCGCCGGCGGATCGAGACGGAAGCCGACCCGCCGAAAGGGTGCGCCGACCGCATCGCGGCGGTTCTGCGCGAGGCTTCCCATCCGCATCGCCTCGGCCTGGAGCCGCTCAAGGTCGATGTCGGCGACCAGAAGCTCGGGCGCGGTCGAGAATCGCGCGCCCTCGGCCAGCATCGCGCCCCCCTCGTAGATCATCGCCTGACCGTCCCATGCGAGGTCGGTCGTCGATTCCCCATAGCCCGCGGCGGAATAGAGATAGGCCGCCGCGCAGCGCGCCGATTGTACGCGGCAGAGCGCGTGGCGGTCCTCGGACTTGCCGATGGTGGCGTTCGAGGCCGAGAGGTTCGCGATCACCCGCGCGCCGGCAAGCGCCGCGCGCGACGAGGGCGGCACCGGCACCCACAGATCCTCGCAGATCTCGATCCCGAGCACGAGGCCCGGCACGTCCTCGGCCGCAAGCAGGATATCGGTGCCGAAGGGCACCTCGGACCCACCCAGCGCAACCGTCGCCCCGGGCGGCACGAGGCTGCCGGGCGCGAAGTGGCGCGCCTCGTAGAATTCGCGATAGTTCGGCAGGTAGGTCTTCGGCACGACGGCCACGACCCGGCCGCGATGCACCGCCACCGCGCAGTTGAACAGATGCCCCTGCCAGAGGAGCGGCGCGCCCACGAGGATCAGCGGCGCCAGATCGCGGCTCCGGTCGGTCAGCGCCGCGAGGGCCGCGGCCGCAGCCTCGATCACCGGCTGCTGGTGGAGGAGGTCGTCGATCGCATAGCCGGTCAGGCCAAGTTCGGGAAAGACGACGACGGCCGCGCCGGCGGCGTGGGCAGCGGCGAGTTGCGGCCCCATCTCGCGCAGGTTCGCGGCCGGATCGGCGGGGTGGACGCGGTGGGTCGCGATCGCGACGCGGGCGAAGCCCTGCGCATAGATCGAGGCGAAGCGATCGGTAACGGTCGGTGCACGCGGGGTCATCCCCTGCTCCTCAGTCGGGCCGCCGGCCGTTGGCGACGCCGCACAATAGCCAGCTTGGGCGTATGCAGAAAAGGTCCGAAAAGCAGGGGCGCCATGCATTCCAGTTCCCGAGCACCGCCCCCACCACGCCTCGGGCGGCCGCATGGCGGCGCGTCACCTCGGGGTCGGGGCAGAAATCGTGCCAGAGCACCACCCCGCCCGCGCGGACCGTCCGAAGAGCGTTGCGCGTGTCGCTTGCGACCACCTCGGCCTCGTGGCCTCCATCGATCAGCACCGTGTCGAAGAAGTCGGGCCCGAAGGCGCCCGCGTCGAAGTCGCGGCTGTCGATGAGCATCTGCGTGACGCGCCCGGTAAAGCCCTCCTCGCGATAGAGCCGCCCGATCCGCGCGCCCGCGTCGCTGCCGCCGCCATAGAGGGGACGGCCCTCGGCGTCCGTCTCGCCCCCGGGCAGGTTCACCGTCCAGATGCGCGCATCGCAGTTCCTCGCGCAAAGCGCGGTGCCGAAGCCCTCCCACGTCCCGAATTCGAGATGCCGGTTCGGGCGGAGCATGCGATAGAGCTGGCCGAGGATCCTGGCGTCATGCGTCTCCATCCGGAACTGATCGAGCGGGACGCTGACCAGCACCTCGGGCGGGCGGGTCGCGAAATCGAAGCCGAGGCGGCGGCCGAGATCATGGGCCTCGACGATATCGAGCCGCGCATGGGGCACGTCGGGGGGCAGGTCGGGGGGCGGCGCGCCGAGCCCCGCCGCGATCTCGGTCAGGGGCGCATCGCGCCGGGCGGGGTTCATCGACAGCGGCACATCCGCGCTGCCGGCAAGCACGGCCATGCGGATCTCGGGCGTGCCGAAGGCGACCCGCGCGGCGCCCGGCTGCCCCGGCCCCTT
>JBIKVM010000102.1:0-10196 GCA_044356825.1 Limisphaerales bacterium | reverse complement strand
GGCGCGCAGGCTCTCGCGCACCAGATCGCCGAAGACGACCCGCCGATAGAGCCAGAGCGCATAGGCCGCCGAGAGGATCACCCCGCTCGTCGCGACCGCCGCGACCCAGGTGTTGACCTGGAAGATCCCGGCGAGGGTCAGGAACTCGCCCACGAAACCCGAGGTGCCCGGCAGCCCGACGTTCGCCATGGTGAAGAACATGAAGATCGCGGCATAGGCGGGCATGCGGTTCACGAGCCCGCCATAGGCCGCGATCTCGCGCGTGTGCATCCGGTCATAGACGACGCCGACGCAGAGAAAGAGCGCGCCCGAGATGAAGCCGTGGCTGATCATCTGAAAGATCGCCCCGTCGATGCCCTGCCGGTTCGCGGCGAAGATGCCGAGCGTGACGTAGCCCATGTGCGCGACCGACGAATAGGCGATGAGCTTCTTCATGTCCTCCTGCGCGAGCGCCACGAGCGAGGCGTAGACGATCGCGATCGCCGACATCCAGAACACCAGCGGCGCGAGCAGATCGGAGGCCACCGGGAACATCGGCAGCGAGAAGCGCAAAAACCCATAGCCCCCCATCTTGAGCAGGATCGCCGCCAGCACGACCGAGCCCGCCGTCGGCGCCTGCACATGCGCGTCAGGCAGCCAGGTGTGGACCGGCCACATCGGCATCTTGACCGCGAAAGAGGCGAAGAACGCGAGCCACAGCAGCGTCTGCACCCCGCCCGGGATGTCGAGCCCGAGCACCGCGAGCGGGCTTGCGTCGAAATCATGGCGCAAGAGCAGCGTGATGTCGGTCGTGCCCGCCTGCACATACATCGCGATCATCGCGATGAGCATCAGCACCGAGCCGAGGAAGGTATAGAGGAAGAACTTGAAGGCGGCATAGATCCGCTCCTTCCCGCCCCAGATCCCGATGATGAGGAACATCGGGATCAGCCCTGCCTCGAAGAAAAGGTAGAAGAGCACGAGATCGAGCGAGACGAAGACGCCGATCATCAGCGTCTCGAGCACGAGGAACGCGATCATGTAGTCCTTGACCCGATGCTCCACCCCCCAGCAGGCGGCGATGGTGATGGGCATGAGGAAGGTCGTGAGCATGACGAAGGCGATCGAGATGCCATCGACCCCCATGCGATAGGTCAGCCCGAAGATCCAGTCGCGCTCCTCTACGAACTGGAAGCCCGTGTCGGACGGATCGAACCCCGCGATGAGGAAGAGCGAGGCGAGGAAGGTCGCCGTGGTCGCGAGAAGCGCGAGCCAGCGCGCGTTGCGCCGCGCGGCCGCATCATCGCCGCGCAGGAAGAGCGCGAGGATGACGGCCGCGACCGTCGGCAGGAAGGTGATGATCGAGAGCAGGTTCTGCATGATCGGCCCTCAGTTCCCGCCCGCGAGCGTCGCCCAGGTGACGAGGGCCGCGATCCCCAGCACCATCGCGAAGGCATAGTGGAAGACATAGCCCGACTGCACCCGCGCCGCCGCGCGGGCGAGCATGGGCACGATCCCCATCGCGACCCCGTTCAGCGCGCCGTCGATCACCGACCCGTCGCCGCGCCGCCAGAGCTGCCGCCCGAGCCACCCGGCCGGCCGCACGAAGAGGGCATCGTAGATCTCGTCGAAATACCACTTGTTGAGGAGGAAGAGATAGAGCGGGCGCTGGTTGGCCGCGAGGCGGGCGGGCAGGTCCGGGCGGCGCACATACATCTGCCAGGCGAGCGCGAGCCCCGCGAGCATCGCGAGGAAAGGCGCGACCTTGACCCATTTCGGCACGTAATGCGCGTCGTGCAGGACCGTGTTGTCGGGGTGGATGTAGATGCCCCCCTGCCCCGGCACCGGCACCTCATGCGCGGCCGCGTCCGTCCCGTGCGCCGCCGCCTCGGGCAGCGCGAACCAGGCGCGCACGCTCTCTTCCTTGCCGAAGAAGGCGCCATACCAGACCATCCCCGAAAAGACCGCCCCGAGCGCGAGGACGCCAAGCGGCACGAGCATCGTGCGCGGGCTTTCGTGGGCGTGGTCGTGGGCGTGATGATCGCCCCGCGGGCTGCCCCAGAAGGTCATGAACATGAGCCGCCAGGAATAGAACGAGGTCATCGCCGCCCCGAGGACCAGGAGCACGAAGGCGAAATCGGCACCCGCGGCGAAGGCGCTCTCGATCACCGCGTCCTTCGAGATGAAGCCCGCGAAGCCGTAATGCGTGAGCGGGATCCCCACCCCCGTGATCGCGAGCGTCCCCGTCAGCATCGCCGCGAAGGTGAGCGGGATCTTGCGCCGCAGCCCGCCGTAATTGCGCATGTCCTGCTCGTGGTGCATCGCGTGGATGACCGAGCCCGCACCCAGAAACAGCATCGCCTTGAAGAAGGCGTGGGTGAAGAGGTGGAACATCGCCACCGAATAGACCCCGACGCCGGCCGCCACGAACATGTAGCCGAGCTGCGAGCAGGTCGAATAGGCGATGACGCGCTTGATGTCGTTCTGCACGAGGCCGACGGTCGCGGCGAAGAAGGCGGTGAAGGCCCCGACATAGACGATGAAGGCCTTGGCCTCGGGCGCGAATTCGTAAAGCGGCGACATCCGGCAGACGAGGAACACGCCCGCCGTCACCATCGTCGCGGCGTGGATCAGCGCCGAGACGGGCGTCGGCCCCTCCATCGCATCGGGCAGCCATGTGTGCAGGAAGAGCTGCGCCGACTTCCCCATCGCCCCGATGAAGAGCAGGACCGCGATCAGATTGGCCGCGTTCCATTCGGCCCAGAGGAAATGCAGCTGCGTCTCGGCCAGCGCCGGGGTCGCGGCGAAGATGTCGTCGAAGCGCACGCTGTCGGTCAGCAGGAAGAGCGCGAAGATCCCGAGCGCAAAGCCGAAATCGCCCACGCGGTTGACGACGAAGGCCTTGATCGCGGCGGCGTTGGCCGAGGATTTGCGCCAGTAGAAGCCGATCAGCAGATAGGACGCGACCCCAACCCCCTCCCAGCCGAAGAACATCTGCACGAGGTTGTCGGCCGTCACGAGCATCAGCATCGCGAAGGTGAAGAACGACAGATAGGCGAAGAAGCGCGCCTTGTAGCGCTCACCCTCGCGCCAGTTGTCGTCATGGGCCATGTAGCCGAAGGAATAGAGATGCACGAGCGCCGAGACCGTCGTCACCACGACAAGCATGATCGCCGTCAGCCGGTCGAGGCGGATCGCCCATTCGGCGCCGAAGCTGCCCACATCGAACCAGCGCAGCACCACGGTCTGGCGCGTCTCGCCGTCAAAGCCGAGGAAGACGACCCACGAGAGCACCGCGGCAAGGAAGACGAGCGCGGTCGCGATCACCTGCCCCGCGCGCTCGCCCCAGAGCCGCCAGCCGAAGCCGCAGAGCAGCGCGCCCAGAAGCGGCGCAAACAGGATGACGACGTCCATCGGCCTAGCCCTTCATGACGTTGACGCGCTCGACGTCGATGCTGCCGCGGTTGCGGAAGAAACTGACGAGGATCGCGAGCCCGATCGCGGCCTCGGCGGCGGCGACCGTCAGCACGAACATGGTGAAGACCTGCCCGCCGAGATCGCCCAGATGCGCCGAGAAGGCGACGAGGTTGATGTTGACCGCGAGCAGCATGAGCTCGATCGACATCAGGATGACGATCACGTTCTTGCGGTTGAGGAAGATCCCGAAGATGCCGATGACGAAGAGCGCCGCCGCCACGCCGAGGTAGTGTTCCAGTCCGACCATCCGTCCCTCCGGGTCTGTTGCCCGTCTGCTTGCGCGTTGCGCCTAGAGGCCCTGCCCCGGCTTCACGTCCTTGAGTTCCATGGCCTTGGCCGGATCGCGCCACATCTGCGCGAGCGCATCCTGCCGCTTGACCCCGGCGCGGTGGCGCAGCGTCAGCACGATCGCCCCGATCATGGCGACCAGCAGGATGAGGCCCGAGGCCTGGAAGGCATAGATGTAGCGGTCATAGAGCACGAGGCCGAGCGCGCGGGCGTTGTCGGCCTGCGGCAGCGGCGCGTCGCGCATCACCACCCCCTCGGCCGTCTGCCAGACCCCGATCGCCATCCCGAGCTGCAAGAGCAGCACCGTCGCGATCAGGAGCGCAAGCGGCATGGCGCGCGCCATCTCGCCCTTCAGCGCCGCGAAATCGACATCGAGCATCATGACGACGAAGAGGAACAACACCGCCACCGCGCCGACATAGACGATCACCAGCAGCATCGCCACGAACTCGGCCCCGAGCAGCACGAAGAGCCCCGCCGAGGAGAAGAAGGCGAGAATGAGCCAGAGCACCGAATGCACCGGGTTGCGCGCGAGCGTCATCAGAAGCCCCGCCGCGACGGCGACGCCGCCGAAGGCATAGAAGGCGTAATCGGCTGGCGTCATCCCTCATCCCCCTTGCGCTCGGCAAAGACGCCCTGCGCGATCGCGAGCGCCTTCTGCATGGCGGGCAGGCCGCCAAAGAGGCTCATCTGGCAGATGACCTCGGCCACCTCGCGCTCGGTCGCGCCGGCCTCGAGCGCGTGGCGAATGGCAAGCTTCAACTGCGGCTCGGCCTGCGCGCCGAGCACGGTGAGCGCCGCGATCGTGACGAGAAGCCGCGTGCGCGCATCGAGCCCCTCGCGGTTGAAGGTGCGCCCGAAGGCGGCCTCCATGAAATCGCGCGACATGGTCGGGATCAGATCCTCGAAGCCCTTGACGCGAAAGGTCTCGAGCGCGGGGTTGAAGGCGCGCGCCATCTGCTGGCCCTGCTCGACCATCTGCGCCATCATCTTGGTCCAGGGATCGGTCGTCATCTGTAGGGCGCATCGAGTTCGAGGTTGCGGGCGATCTCGGCCTCCCAGCGCTCGCCGTTCGCGAGCAGCTTCTCCTTGGTGTAGAACAGCTCCTCGCGGGTCTCGGCGGCGAATTCGAAGTTCGGCCCCTCGACGATGGCATCGACCGGGCAGGCCTCCTGGCAGAAGCCGCAATAGATGCACTTCGTCATGTCGATGTCATAGCGCGTGGTGCGGCGCGATCCGTCCTCGCGCGGCTCGGCGTCGATGGTGATGGCCTGCGCGGGGCACACGGCCTCACACAGTTTGCAGGCGATGCAGCGTTCCTCGCCGTTGGGATAGCGGCGCAGCGCATGCTCACCCCGGAAGCGGGGCGAGAGCGGCCCCTTCTCGTGCGGGTAGTTGAGCGTCGCCTTGGGCCTGAAGAAATACTTCATGCCCAGGCCGAAACCCTTGATGAAATCGGCCAGCAGGAAGTACTTGCCCGCCCGCGTCCAGTCGATCTGCGCCATCTCAGCCCCCCACGCCCCAGCGCGCCCAGGCGCCGCCCAGAACCTCGAACTTCGCGAGGAACGCCACCACCACCACCCAGCCGAGCGAGAGCGGCAGGAACACCTTCCAGCCGATCCGCATGAGCTGGTCGTAGCGGTAGCGCGGCACGATCGCCTTCACCATCGCGAAGAGGAAGAAGAAGAACGCCATCTTGAGGAGCATCCAGAACGCCCCGTCGGGCAGGCCCGGCACGGGGCTGAGCCAGCCGCCGAAGAACAAGAGGCTCATCAGCGCGCACATGAGGAAGATGGCGATGTATTCGCCCGCCATGAACAGCAGATAGGGGGTCGAGGAATATTCGACCATGAACCCCGCCACGAGTTCGGATTCCGCCTCGGGCAGATCGAAGGGCGGGCGGTTCGTCTCGGCCAGCGCCGAGACGAAGAAGAGCACGACCATCGGCAGATGCGGCAGCCAGTACCACGAGAACAGGCCATATGCCCCGTCCTGCGCCGCGACGATGGCCGAGAGGTTCATCGACCCCGTCGAGATGATGATGCCGATGATGATGAGGCCGAGCGAGACCTCGTAGGAAATCATCTGCGCGGCCGAGCGCAGCGAGCCGAGGAAGGCGTATTTCGAGTTCGACGCCCACCCCCCCATGATGACGCCGTAGACCTCGAGCGAGGAGACCGCGAAGACGAAGAGGATCGCGACATTGATGTCGGCAAGCACCCAGCCCGCGTTGAAGGGGATGACCGCCCAGGCCAGAACCGCGAGCACGAACGACAGCAGCGGCGCGAGGAAGAACACCGGCCGGTCCACGCCCGCGGGGATCACGACCTCCTTGACGACGTATTTCAGCGCGTCCGCCACCGTCTGCAAGAGGCCCCACGGCCCCACCACGTTCGGACCGCGCCGCATCTGCACCGCCGCCCAGATCTTGCGGTCGCCATAGACGAGGAAAAGGAGCGAAATCATCACGAAGCCGATGACGAGCAGGCTCTGCGCCGCGATCACCAGCGCCACCCCCGCCCCCGTCTGCAGAAAGTCACCCATCCCGAGCCCCCGCTATTCGGCCGCAAGCCGGCCCGAGGCCCGGCCCTGCGCCATCGCCGACAGCTCGGCCATGAGCGCGGAGGCACGCGCGATCGGGTTCGTCAGGTAGAAATCCGCCACCGCCGGCGCGAAATCGCCCGTGCCGAGCGGCGCCGCCGGCAGGGGGGCGAAGACATTCTCGGCCACCTCGTCGATCTGCCCCAGATGCGGATGCGCGGCGATCAGCGCGCCACGCAGTGCCGCCAGCGTATCCCAGGGCTGCGGAGTGCCGATCTCGGCCGAGAGCGCGCGCAGGATCGCCCAGTTCTCCTTGGCCTCGCCCGGCGGGAAGCCCGCCCGAAGCGCCAGTTGCGGCCGCCCCTCGGTGTTGACGAAGAGCCCCGCCTCCTCGACCCAGGCGGCCGCGGGCAGGATGATGTCGGCCCGATGCGCGCCCCGGTCGCCGTGGCTGCCCTGATAGATGACGGTCGGGCCGGCCGGGATCTCGACCTCATCCGCGCCGAGGTTGAGGATCGTGCGCGCGGCAAGGATCCCGGCCATCCCGCCCGCCGCCGTCGCGCCCACATCCATCGCGCCCACGCGCCCCGCGGCCGTGTGCAGGATCAGGATCTTCGCGCCCGAGACGGCCGCGAGCGCCTGCACCGTCGCCAGCACCGCAGCCCCGTCGGCCCCCGTGATCGCGCCCTGACCGAGGATGATGAGCGTGGGCTTCCCAGCCACGGCCGAGAAATCCTGCCCGAGCATGCGCGCGAGTGCGGCGCGGTCGGTGCCGATGTGGTTGACCTCATAGGTCAGATCCGCCACGGGGCCGATCAGCCCCACGCTCGCCCCGCGCAGCCAGGCCTTGCGGATGCGCGCGTTCAGCACCGGCGCCTCGGTCCGCGGGTTGGTGCCGACGAGCAGGATCGCGATCGCGCTGTCGATGTCCTCGATCCGGGCGGTGCCGGCATAGCCGCCGCGGTTGCCCGGCGGCAGCGCCGCGCCGTCGGTGCGGCATTCGACCTCACCCTCCAATCCGCCAATCAGCGACTTGAGCGCAAACGCGGCCTCCACCGGCGCAAGATCGCCCACGATGCCCGCCACCGGCCCGGCCCTGAGCGCGGCCGCGGCCGCGGCCAGCGCCTCGGGCCAGGTCGCGGGGCGCAGGCGGCCGTTCGCGCGGATATAGGGCCGGTCGAGCCGCTGCCGGCGCAGCCCGTCCCAGACGAAGCGCGTCTTGTCCGAGATCCACTCCTCGTTCACGCCGTCGTGGTTGCGCGGCAGGATCCGCATGACCTCGCGCCCCTTGGTGTCGACCCGGATCGCGGCGCCCAGCGCATCCATCACATCGACCGTCTCGGTCTTGGTCAGCTCCCACGGCCGGGCGGTGAAGGCGTAGGGCTTCGAGGTCAGCGCCCCGACCGGGCAGAGGTCGATGATGTTGCCCTGCAGGTTCGACGACAGCGTCTGGCCGAGGTACGAGGTGATCTCGGCATCCTCGCCCCGGCCGGTCTGGCCCATCTGGGAAATGCCCGCGACCTCGGTCGTGAAGCGCACGCAGCGCGTGCAGGAGATGCAGCGCGTCATGTGCGTCTCGACCAGCGGCCCGAGGTTCAGATCCTCGCTCGCGCGCTTGGGTTCGCGATAGCGCGAGAAATCGACGCCATAGGCCATCGCCTGGTCCTGCAGGTCGCATTCGCCGCCCTGGTCGCAGATCGGACAGTCGAGCGGGTGGTTGATGAGCAGGAACTCCATCACCCCCTCGCGCGCCTTCTTGACCATGGGCGAGGTGGTCTTGACGACCGGCGGCTCGCCGTTCGGGCCGGGGCGCAGGTCGCGCACCTGCATGGCGCAGGACGCCGCGGGCTTGGGCGGGCCGCCCACGACCTCGACGAGGCACATGCGGCAGTTGCCCGCGATCGAGAGGCGCTCGTGATAGCAGAAACGCGGGATCTCAACGCCCGCCACCTCGGCGGCCTGGATCAGCGTCATGGCCGGGTCGACCTCGACCTCGATGCCGTCGATGATGATCTTGCGCAGCGCGCTCATGCGGGGGCTCCTCGGGCGGGATCGGTGCCGACCCGGCTGTGGCGGGGCTCGGACCTCGTTCCCTTTTCAAGAACGACGATGGAATCGTGGACATGGATCCCGACGACGCCGCCGGCCGTCGCGGGCCGGTTGGCGGCGAAGGGGTGATACCAGCCGTGCAGATCGTCGATCATCTCGGCGACGGTGCGCATGAAGCCCTGCCGGCGCGGATTGCGCCCCGAGAAATGCGTCCAGTAGGCGGTCTGCAGATCCTCGATGAAATAGAGGCCACCCATCGACAGACGCGGGAAAAGCGCATCGAGACTCGCCCGAATATGCGCACCCCGGTGGCTGCCGTCATCGAGCACGATGTCGAGCCCGCCCATCTCTGCCACCACGGCATCGAGGAACGCCGGATCATCCTGCGAGCCGATCCGCACGGCCCCGTCGCGCCCGTCGAGCGCCGCGCAGCCCGGATCGATGTCGATGCCGAAGATCGTCGCCTGCACGCCGAAATACTTCCGCCACAGCCCGAGCGAGCTCCCCCTCGAGACGCCGATCTCCAGAAAACGCAGGGGGCGGCCGCGCCAGGGCGCGAAATAACGATCATAGAGCGGCAGGTAGTGATGCCACTTGTGGGCGATCGGCCCCTCATGGCTCCAGAAGATGTCCGCGAGCGGCCCGTCGGATGCGCTTTCCGCCGGCCTGCCGCCCGCATGGTGAAAGCGGCGCATGTAGTCGTTGCCCGATCTGGGCCAGGCGGGCGCCTGCGGGGCTTGGGGTCCGGGCGCGGCCATCACTGCGTCATCCTCAGCAGCCGGCCGAGCGTCGAGCCCGCCGTGATTTCCCCGCCACCGACGCGGCAGAGGCTGTCCGGATCATCGCGCCGCGCGCCGCGGTTGGACAGCCAGCGGTCGGCGGCGGCCTCGACCCGCGATTTCTCGGCCGGATCGTCGACGAAGGCGCGGATCTCGTCATCCGCGAACCCCGCGAGCGACGCGCGGTGCTTGAGGTCGAGCATGAACATAATCCCGCGCAGGCGGTTGGCCTCGATCGCGGGGCAGCCCTTGCGGATGGCGTTGCCGACATCAATCAGCACGAGCCCATCGAAGACGCCCGCCACGTCGCGGATCGAGGCCGGGCGCGGCTCGGCCGTGGCGGCCGGCAGCGCAAGCGCGACGGTCAGCGCCAGCGCCGCCATCATCCGCACCGATGCGCGCCAGGCCCCCATGCCCCTACTCCGCCGCCATCGCGCCGCTGCGCCCGGACTTGCGCGCCTTGATCCGGTCCTCGATCTCGCCCCGGAACTGGCGGATCAGGCCCTGGATCGGCCAGGCGGCGGCATCGCCGAGGGCACAGATCGTGTGGCCCGCTGTATGCGGTTCGATGCCACGACTCATGAGCCGCCTAAGGTCGATCATATCCAACCGCCCTCTCCAATCGGGAGAACCAGGCACTTAGCCATGCTTCTCAGCAAACTTAGCCGCCCCATTGCCCCCGGTGGGGCGGGCCTCCCACATAGAGGGTCCTCCACGGAGGTGCGGATAACACTTAAGGTGGAAATTGTAAAATAGGTCAAGTTTGCCCCCGAGGAAAAAGACTTTCGATGCGCTGGCTTCTTAGCGCGGTCTCTTCAGCAACCTTCTGCAGTAAATGCAAAACTGAACCTCCACTTCCTTCGACAAAGTGGGCACTGGCTTCAAGATCGGAAGATTGTTCAATCCCTTTAATAATCCCATTTTCCCAGGCCACTAATTCTTTGCGCTCTTCTCGCGATAACTCTTGGAAGTCAGCTAGACTCACGAAACCCACCGCAAGCTGTTCACGCATTACCACGTCTTCTGTAAACTTCATTGCCGAGATAAGTGCTTCTTCAATAATTTCCTTCGAATATGGAAGTT
>JBIKVM010000101.1:0-10207 GCA_044356825.1 Limisphaerales bacterium | reverse complement strand
TGTTGCCGAACTTCGCCAGAAAGATGAACCCCGACAGCCCCGCGAGCGCGCCGCACAGCACGAAGGCAAGAAATGTCACGAGGGGGGCGTTGATCCCGGCCATGCGCGCGGCGTCGGGATTGGACCCGATGGCATAGAGGCGCCGTGCGGGACGGAACCGGGCGAGCATGAGCCCCATGAGCAGACAAGCCACCAGCGCAATGACGACCGTCACGCGGATATCGAGCGCCCCGACGGAGATGGCGACGGCCGAGGGCAGCTCGACAAGCCAGGCGGGGAGGCTTGCCGTCGTGATGGTCTTGGCATCGGCCCATTCCACGAGGAACGACCGATAGAGCGCCAGCGTCCCGAGGGTGACGATGATCGAGGGCACGCGACCCCAGGCAATCAGGACGCCATTGATCGCCCCGGCCACCGCACCGAGCCCCAGACAGGCCAGAACGACGAGGACGGGGTGGAGTTCGGGCAGGACGGCGAGCATCTGCCCGGTCATGTAGGCCACGACACCCATGATCGAACCGACCGACAGGTCGATGTTGCGGGTCATGATCACGATGGCCTGCCCCACCGCCACGGGCAGGACCACCGCCGCGGATGTCGTGATGCGGTTGAACATCCGGGGGCTGAGATAGCCGTCGATCTGGCTGGCAAAGAAGAGGATCGTCGCAAGCAGCGCCAGCAGCAGCGCGAGCAGCCGCAGGGAGTGGGGCGAGATGCGCGCGAACTGCTGCCTCATGGGGCGCCCCCCTCGCCTTGTCCTGCCGCCAGCGCGATCACGCGTTCCTGGGTGGCCTCCGCGATCGGCAGGATTCCCGCCTGGCGACCCTCGCGCATCACCAGAACCCGGTCGGCGAGGGCGAGGACCTCGGGCAGGTCGGATGAAATGACGAGGACCGCCACGCCCTCGGATGCAAGCCGGCGGATGATGTTGTGGACCTCGGCCTTGGCGCCGACATCGATGCCGCGCGTCGGCTCGTCGAAGATCATGACGCGGGGCCTTGTCTCGAGCCATTTGGCGAGCATCACCTTCTGCTGGTTGCCCCCCGAGAGCTTGCCCACGTCGATGGTCGTCTGCGCGGCGCGGATCGACAGGGCGTCGCGATAGCCGTGCGCCATCCGATCCTCGGCCTTGCGGTCGATCAGGCCGAGCGCACCCGCGATCTTGCGCAGCGACGCCATCGAGATGTTGACGAAGATGGGCAGCGGCAAGGCGAGGCCCAGCTTGCGGCGATCCTCCGAGACATAGGCCAGTCCGAGCGACATCGCCTGTGCCGGGGTGGTGATCTGCACGGGCACGCCGTCAAGACGGATCTCGCCCACGGTCGCGGGGGCGATGCCGAAGAGCGCGAGCGCGACATCGGTGCGCCGCGCCCCGACGAGCCCCGCAAGGCAGAGGACTTCGCCACGCGCGAGATCGAAGCTGATGCCTTCGAAGACACCACGCCGGCCGAGCCCATCGACAGCGAGCAGCACGTCGCCGTGGGGGTTGGCCGCGGTCTTGACGGCAAAGCTTTCGAGGGCGCGGCCAACCATGTCGCGCACCATGCCCTGCTCCGTCACCTCGGCGATGGGCCGGGTGGAGATGTGCGCGCCGTCTCGGATCACGGTCACCCGGTCGGCCACCCGGAAGATCTCGTCGAGGCGGTGGGAAATGTAGATGACCGCCACGCCCCGATCCCGGAGCGCGCGCGCGATCCCCAGAAGTCGGGTGACTTCATGGGCCGACAGGCTTGCGGTCGGTTCGTCCATGATCAGGACCTTGACCCTGAGCGACAGCGCCCGGGCGATTTCCACGGTCTGCTGCTCGGCCAGCATCAGCCCCGAGGCGGACCGGCGCACGTCGAGGCTGACGCCCAGGGGCGCGATCAGGGCCTCGGCTTCTCGATAAAGCTCGGACCAGCGCATCCAAAGGCCCTTCTGGCGGTTCGAGATGAAGATGTTCTCGGCCACGTTCAGGTCGGGAAAGACCATCGGTTCCTGATAGATGGCCGCGACCCCCGCCTCTTGCGCGTCCTGGGTCGAGCGCAAGGTCACGGGCCGGCCGTCGATGCGGATTTCGCCCGTATCGGGAGAGTGGACGCCGGTCATGATCTTGATGAGGGTAGACTTGCCCGCGCCGTTCTCGCCCACGATGGCGTGGATCTCGCCGGGCATGATGGCCAGCGACATGTTCTTCAGCGCACGGGTTGCGGCGAAGCTCTTGGAGACGGAGTCGAGTTCGAGAACCGGCTGGACCACGGGCAAAGTCCGTTGGCTGGAGAACCGTGCTGGACGGGTCTGATCGGATCACCCGATCAGGACGCGGATCGCGCAGATGGGGCCCGGCGTGCCGGACCAACCGTTTGCCGTCGGATCCCGGCCGGAACCCGAGTGGGGCCGCCCCGAAAGGCGGCCCCTTGGAAAGACGCCTCAGTTGGCGGCGGCTTCCACGTTGTCCTTCGTGTAGATCGTGAACGGCCCCATCAGGACACGCTTGGCACCCGGACGGCCCGGATCCTCTTCGATCTTGAAGCTGCCCATGCGGCCAGCGGCGAACTCCTCGCCGATCTCACCCTTGATGGCCCCGGTCGCGAGCGCATAGGAGGCGTGATAGGTGAGGTAGCCCAGATCGACGAAGCTCCAGAGGGCGAACTGCGGCGCGCAGCCGTTCAGGGAATAGCTGACCATTTCGGCGGGCAGACCGAGGCCCGAGACCTTGACCTTCTCGCACAGCCCCTCGTCCTGCATGGCCTTCGAGGCCGCCACGATGCCGACGGTGGTCGGCGCCATGATGACCTTGAGGTCGGGATACTTGTCCACGAGGCCGAGGGCCTTGTTGTAGCTTTCTTCCGACTGATCGTTCCCATAGACGACATCGACCAGCTTGAGGTCCTTGTACTTGTCGCCGGTCAGGGCACCCTTCATCGCCTCGATCCAGGCGTTCTGGTTCGCCGCGTCCGGGCTTGCCGAGAGGACCGCGAACTCGCCCGAACCGCCGGCGAGGTCATAGGCCATGTCGGCCATGACCGTGCCGATCGAGCCGAAGTCCACCTGGGCGATGAACATCGATTCGCCCTTGCCCGAGGGGATCGGGCTGTCCCATGTCACGACGAGCGTTCCCGCGGCCTGCGCGGCCTCGGCGGCGGGGGCGATCTGGTCCCCGGCGTTGTTCGAGAGCATCACGACGTTCTGCTTTTGCGTCGTGGCGGTGGTCAGCATCTCGATCTGGCCGGCGGCCGAATTCTCGGGCGTCGGGCCGATGTACTCGAGTGTTCCCGTGGAGCCGAGCTCGGCGGCGGCTTCCTGCGCGCCGCGATTGGCCTGATCGAAGGGCAAGATGCCCAGGAACTTCGGCAACAAGACGGCATTCACGGCCTGACCGGGGGCCGCGGTGACCGGTTCTGCCAGTGCGGTGCTGGCCATGAGGCTGGTGGCGAGGCTCGCCGCCAGTGCAAGGCCGGAAAGTTTCATATTCATCGTCGTCTCCTCCCTCTTGGTTTCAACCCTTCGGCTCAGGCGGCCGAAAGGACCTTCACTGCCTTCGGATCGACAAGGATCACCTCGACGCCCTGCCGGCGCAGGTGATCGACCATCGATGCAGGGGCACCGATGTCGGTGACAACCGTCGAGACCCGGTTCAACGGACAGACGACCATGTTGCCTCTTGCCTCGAACTTGGAACTGTCGGCCACGACCACGAGCTTCTCGGTCCGCGAGAGCAGCTTGACCTCGGCACGAGCCACCAGCGGATCGCTTTCGATTACCCCGAGCGGCGTGATCGAATAGCAGGACATGAACATCGTCGATGCCGCGAAATGCTGGATCGCATCCTCGTCGAACGGCGACAGGATGATCCCGGCCTCGCGGTAGAGCTCTCCGCCGGGCAGCACGACACGGTTCGCCGAATTTGTCGCGAGTTCCTGCGCGATGGGAAAGGAATTGGTCAGGACCTGCATCCGGTGGCCGCGCAGACACTGGGCCATGAACCATGTCGTCGACCCGGCGTTGAGAATGATCGAATCCCCATCCTGACACAGGCTTGCGGCGACGCCGGCAAGGGCGCGCTTGAGGTCGGCGTTCATGGTCTGGCTTGCATCGAAGCTCTGCGCGGTCAGGAGGCTCTGTCCCGAGGCGACGCACTCGGCACCGCCATGAACCCGCCGCAATTGTCCCGCGTCCTCGAGCTTTGCAAGATCGCGCCGCAGGGTGGCGACGGATGCACCTGTCAGGCCTGCGAGATCCGCAACGCGGACGATCCCGCGCTCCTTCAGGCGCGACACGATCAGCTGCCATCTTTCGCGTTCGTGCATCATGAACGGAACGCTGTCAGAATCGCTCAAATCCGTCAACAACCAATCGCTTTGCTGCATTGCAGAATGCTCTCTGCGGCGCAGAATGCTCTTTCTTGATTGACTGTGAGCGTTTAGGGCGTATCCTTTCCGGACATCCCTTCCCCCAGGCAAGGCCGAAATGCCCCACAACGTCACGCTCGCTTCCCTGTGGGACGACACCCACGCCGCAACGCTCGATGAGGCCGGCAGACTGCTCTACCGCTCGAATCTCCTCGGTTCGGATCTCAGGATAACGAACTTCGGGGGCGGCAATACATCGGCCAAGATCGCGGACAGGGACCCCCTCAGCGGCGAGCCGGTCACGGTGCTCTGGGTGAAGGGCTCGGGCGGCGACATCGGCAGCATGAAGCGTGACGGCTTCGCGACGCTCTACATGGCCAAGCTCGACCAGCTGCGCGCGCAATATCGCGGCCTCGAGCAGGAAGACGCGATGGTCGAGGCGCTCGGACATTGCATCTTCAACCTCAATCCCCGCGCGCCCTCGATCGACACCTGGCTGCACAGCTTCGTGCCGAGGGTGCATGTCGATCATGTCCATTCCGACGCCGTGATCGCGATTGCGGCGTGCGCCGACCAGGTGGCGCTGACGCGCGAGGTCTTCGGCGGCGACCTTGGCTATCTGCCATGGCAGCGGCCCGGCATAGACCTTGGCATCAAGCTCGGCCGGATGGCCGAGGAAAACCCCGCGCTCAGGGGTGTGGTGCTCGGCCAGCACGGGTTGTTCACCTGGGCCGATACGGCGAAGGATTGCTACGAACTGACGCTCGAGATGATCAACCGGGCTGCGCTGTGGCTCGACGCCACGGTTGCGCGTCCGATCTTCGGCGGGGCGCGCCTGCCCGCCCTGCCCGCCGCCGACCGTGGCGCCGCCGCGCGCCGGCTCATGCCGCTCATCCGCGGGCGCATCGGCGCGACGGAGCGCAAGGTCGGTCACTTCACGGATGCCCCCGAGGTGCTCGACTTCGTGAATTCGAACGCGCTCGAGACGCTCGCCCCCATGGGGACGTCGTGCCCCGACCATTTCCTGCGCACGAAGATCAAGCCGCTCATTGTCCCTGCGGATGCGACGGGCGCGCAACTCGACACCCTGATGGCCGGCTATCGGGACGACTATGCGGCCTATTACGATCGGTGCAGGAGGCCCACCTCCCCTGCGATGCGCGATCCCAATGCGGTGATCTATCTCGTCCCCGGCGTCGGGATGATCTCCTTTGCCAAGGACAAGGCGACCGCGCGGGTGTCGGCGGAATTCTACCTCAACGCGATCAACGTCATGCGGGGGGCCTCGGGGGTATCGGCCTATCAGGGACTGCCCGAGCAGGAAGCCTTCGACATCGAATACTGGCTGCTCGAGGAGGCCAAGCTTCAGCGCATGCCCAAACCCAAGGCGATGCAAGGGCGCGTGGCCTTCATCACCGGGGGTGCGGGGGGGATCGGCTCAGCGACGGCGCAGCGGCTGCTCTCGGAGGGCTGCAACGTGGTCCTCGCCGACATCGACGGAGCGTCGCTCGATGCGGTGGTGGGCGGTTTCGCGGCGCGGTTCGGCCGCGACATGGTGCGTGGCGTCATGATGGACGTGACGCGCGAATCCGAAGTTGTGGCTGCGATGGAGCGGACGGTCGAGGAATACGGCGGCATCGACGTGCTGGTGAACAATGCCGGCATCACGCAGGCCGCGCCGGTCGAGGACACGACCCTCGAGATGTGGAACAAGACGATGGACATTCTCGCGACGGGATACTTCCTCGTCGGACGCGAAGCCTATCGCCTGATGAAGGATCAGGGGCTTGGCGGATCGATGGTCTTCATCTCCTCAAAAAACGGCGTCGCGGCCAGTCCGGGAGCGAGTGCCTATTGCACCGCGAAGGCCGCAGAGATCCATCTGGCACGCTGCATGGCGCTCGAAGGCGCGCCGTTCGGGATACGGGTCAACGTGGTGAACCCCGACGCGGTGCTGCGCGGATCCAAGATCTGGCAGGGCGAGTGGAGCCAGCAGCGCGCTGCATCGAACAGGATCGCGGTCAGCGAACTTGAAGAGCACTATCGCAAGCGCAGCCTGCTTCAGCGCTCGGTCTTTCCGGAAGACATTGCCGAAGGGGTCTACTTCTTCGCCTCGGATGTCTCGAGCAAGTCGACCGGGAATTTCGTGAACATCGACGCAGGCAACGCCGTGGCATTCACGCGATGACGCGACGGATGCGATCCCTGGCGCGCCGCCGCGTCCTTCCACCCGGCATGGCGGCCGCGCATCGGGGCACGATCGCCACGCCGGACGCGATGTCCGGGTCACGACAGGAACCTCTTGTGCGGCTGGGGGGGCAAGAATGCCGATTTCGGAAGATCTGATAGGCACGCTGAACGAGGCGGCCCGGGCCGCGCACGAGGATGAATATGGCGCACTCGGGCGCAAGCTCGGGCGCCGGGGCGTCGACATCGAAGCCCTGACACAACGGGCGATGTCCTGGAGCGTCGCCATCCCGACCTGGGGCGTGGGCACGGGCGGGACCCGCTTCGCGCGCTTTCCGGGCAAGGGAGAGCCGCGCAACATCCACGACAAGCTGGCCGATTGCGGCGTGATCCAGCAACTGACGCGCGGGGCACGCACCGTCTCGCCGCACATTCCCTGGGACAAGGTCGCCGACTACAATGCCTTGCGCCAGGAGGCCGCCCAATACGGGCTCGGCTTCGATGCGGTGAATTCGAACACCTTTCAGGATCAGGCGGATCAGGCGGAAAGCTACAAGTTCGGGTCGCTTGCGGCCGCGCGTCCCGAGGTGCGGGCGCAGGCCGTGGCGCACAACCTCGAGTGCATCGAGATCGGGGCCAAGCTCGGCGCGCCGGCCCTGACGGTCTGGATCGGGGACGGGACGAACTTCGCCGGGCAGCAGAACCTTTCGGCCATGTTCGAACGCTATCTTGACGCCATGGAGCAGATCTATGCCGCCCTCCCCGGGGGCATGGAAATGTTCATCGAGCACAAGATGTACGAGCCTGCCTTCTATTCGACGGTCATCAGCGACTGGGGATCATCCCTGATCGCAGCGCAGCACCTCGGGCCCAAGGCCCGCTGCCTCGTCGACCTCGGCCATCATGCCCCGAACGTGAACATCGAGCAGATCGTGGCGCGCTTGATCCACGTCGGTCGCCTTGCGGGCTTTCACTTCAATGACTCGAAATACGGCGATGACGATCTGGATTCGGGGTCGGTCGATCCGTTCCGCCTCTTCCTGATCTTCAGCGAGCTTGTCGATGCCGAAGCGCGCGGCGCGAAGGGCTTCTCGCCGAGCTACATGATCGACCAGAGCCACAACGTGACCGACCCGATCGAGAGCCTGATGGGATCGGCCATCGAGATCGCCCGCGCCTATGTGCAGGCAAGCCTTGTCGACCGGGCATCGCTGGCAGCGGCCCAGGCCGAGAACGACGCTCTCGGGGCGCATCGCACACTCAAGGCGGGATTCCTTGTCGATGTGTCGCCGATCCTCGCCGAGGCGCGCATGCGCCAGGGTGGCGCCCATGATCCGATCGCGACCTATCGCAAGGCCGGGTATCGGGCAGAGGTGGCAAGGCAACGGCCGGAAATCAGGGTCGCCGGAAGCGGAATTGTCTGAAAGGAGCGGCAGGATGGCCGAGCGGCAGTCGATCATCGACGAAAGCCACGCCTTCTGGAACGAGGTCGTGCTGCCCTTCCTGCAGCAGCGCTTCCCTGCCGAGACCGGTTCGATGGCGGCCGGGGTGTTCGGCTATGGCTCGGAGGTGCTTCGGCTCGATGACGCCTATTCGACCGACCATCACTTCGGCCTGAGGGTCAATGTCCTCTTGCCCGAAGCCGTGATGCGCTCGCGGGGTGCCGCGATCGAGGATGCCCTCGCCGAGGGCCTGCCCACGCACTGGAAGGGTCGGGAACTGCGCGAGGGCTATACGCGCACCCGCGGCGTCGCGCTCGCGAGCCTTGAGCATCACCTGCGCTCGACGATCGGGCTCGATCGCCCGCCCGTCTCGCACGCCGAATGGCTGGCGGTCCCGGAAGAGGACATCATGCACATCGTCGCGGGCGAGGTCTGGCATGATCCCTCGGGCAGGTTCACCGCGGTACGCGATGCCTTCGCAGACCATTACCCCGAGCCTGTCCGCCTGCGCCGGCTGGCGCATTGGTGCAGGTATTTCAGTGGCATGGGTGTCTATGCCCTGCGGCGGGCGCTCTTGCGCGACAATGCCCTCTATGCCAGCACGACCTTTTCAAGGGCGCTGCGCTGGGGGGTGCAGATGGCGTTCCTGATCGATCGCCGCTATTACCCCTATGACAAGTGGCTGACGGTGATGTTCCACCGTCTGCCCCGGATGGGCGCCCGGCTGGCCCACATCGTCGACGAGGCCCCGCGCCTCACGACATCATGGGAGCGCAAGCTCGAACTGCTGCACGAGATGTCGGACGTTCTCGACCAGGCGATGGTCGAGGACGGGCTGATCGCACCGCATCCGCGCTACAAGGTTTCGGACACCTCGGGCTATCGGCTGCTCGAGTCGGCCTATGCCGAACTGATCCGCAAATGCCCCGAAGAGATCCGCGCGATCGTGCCGCAGTGGGAGCAGATCCACTGGGAGGGCTTCCACTCGGAATTCGTGGCGGGGGTGGATCTGGCCGACTGGAGACGGATGCTGCTGCTGGAGGAAGCTGATGAACGGCTATGACCGGGTGATGGCGACGCTGAACCGCAAGCCCGTAGACCGCACCCCCATCGACTGCTGGCTCTATCAGAAGCAGTTCCTCGAACGGCTCGAAGCCGACTATGGCCCGCGCGAGAAATTCCTCGAGGAGTTCGGGGTCGATGTCTTTGTGGGCCTCATGCCCTTTCCCAACCAGCACGGTCGAAAGTTCGACATCCACGAACTGGCGCAGGTCCCGCTCGAGGATCCGCGCCATCCGAAATGGCTGAACTACAGCGACTGGAACTACGACTTCGGCGGGACAAACATCGCCACGGCGGTCCGGGACCACAAGGGCAGGCGCTGCGTGCTGGCGCATTGCTGGGGCATGGTCGAGGGAACATCCTCTTTTCTCGGCATCGAGAACTGCTGGATGAACCTCGGCGGCAACCCCGACCTGATGGCGGCATTCTTTGATCGCTACGCGGACTGGATGTGCGTCCAGGTCGATCTGATGGTCGAGGCGGGCGTGGACATGATGACGCTCTCGGATGACTGGGGATCTAACGGCACGATGCTGTTTTCGCCCAAGTCGTGGCGCAAGCTGATCAAGCCCTATGCCGGTCGCGTGGTGCAGCATGCCCGCAGCCGGGGCCTGCCGGTGAACCTGCATTCCGATGGCTACATCATGCAGATCCTCGATGACGTGATCGAGATGGGCTACACCTCGTGGCACCCGGTTCAGGAAAGCGCCGGGATGGATCCGAGGTGGATCAAGGCGCACTACGGCGACAAGATCACGATCTATGGCTCGCTCGACGTCGTGGATGGCCTGCTGAAATATGACGGCGAGGAACTCGACGCCTACATCACCGAGCGGTTCGGCATCTATGCCCCGGGCGGCGGGTTCATCTTCAACGGCGGGCATTTCATCCAGCCCGACATCCCACCGTCCCGACTGATCCGCGCCTATCGGCTCGTCAACGCGCTCGCACGCCAATACGGCACGCTGCAATGACGGCGGCCGGGCCGGAGGTCTCGGGCCTTGTGGTTCCCGATGGCGCGTTCTGGATCGGCCCGTCGCATCCTTTCGACCTCTCCGAGGCCTATCACGACTTTCGCGCCGAGCTGTGGCTCGATGGCCCACCAGGGCAAGCCCGCATCTTCATCTCGGCCGACAGCCGCTACAGGCTGTGGATCAACGGTGTCGCGGTCGGCCGCGGGCCGGA
>JBIKVM010000100.1:0-10310 GCA_044356825.1 Limisphaerales bacterium | reverse complement strand
CGGCATCGGCAGGGCTCCTCGTCACGTCCCGGAAATCCTATCAGATCACGTCAAAACGCGCAGGTTTTTCAGACGTTCCTTCTCTTGGGACATCAGGTCACACACCATATAGACCACCTCCTGATCTTGGCGATCCAGTGTCTGTACCATTCTCCGAATATTTGGAATCGTCGAGGAGGTGATCCAGTACCTGTTCCCCTCGTCTCCGTCATTTACGCGCTTAGAAACATTTGGGGCAAGAGATCGGATGGTACTCCGAGATGATAGTCCAATACTGTTCGCTGGTTCCCCGTAGTCTCCGCTCACTTCAAAAGAAAAGGTCGACTGAGACATCCTTGTCCCGTTGACCGTTGCTTGACTGACGGTGATCCACGCGCCCGACCAGTTCGCCCCCCTGTAGCGCCCGTCGTATGAGCTAACAGACGTGATCCGTGCCGAGCTTGGATTTTCGGCATTCGCACCTGCAGCAAGCCCCAAAATAATTAGAATGCTTGCAAGAAAATGTGACAAGATTATCGAGAAGTTCAAGCGCATCAAGGCCCCCTGATTTGTTCGGATTTATCTGAATTGCTTCACGTCGTTGCTGACTGAACGGAGTACAGGCGTGACCCCTCAGTTCCGAGAGTCCACGTTGTGTCTGTACATCATCCATCCAAGACCCGCGGCAACCTCTCCCCGTTCATCCTATCTTCCTCCAGTGCCGGGTGAGCGCGAGGTGGAAGATCTTCCAATGAACAGAGCGTGCCCATGATACCAGCAACGCGGCGAGAAGGACGTTCATTGAGATTATGCGCCCATCGAGGAGGCCTTGGGCGCGCCTTGCTGGCGATAGCGTGGCGGGTTGACCAGGCACGGCCCTTTTTATCTCAGACAGCGCCATGTGTGCCTTCGCCGTTTTTGTGTCTTGGGTGTGGCTCTCAACGCGAGAGGAGCTGAGTTCTTTCACGGGTTCGGCCTCTCCGTCAACCGTGCGCGTCAGGTTTGCTACGACAACAGGGTGCCAGCGGCGATCAGCACCTCGGTTGATTTTCGCCCGGTTGACTCGTCGCGCTGGCTCTCTCGATTGGGCCCGGACGGAACCGGCATGACCCACATCGCCCCTCACCTTGGGATGGCCGTTTGCCCGGAGCGCGTGTCCGTCAGCTTCACTACCGCCGCAGCCCTGGTCGACGAACTGGAAGAGGCGCGCGACGAACGCCGGCAACTGTGACCGAGCTGAGCAACTCCGCCAGAGCGGTCAAGTTGGTCTCGCGGCGGGGGAACATGACCGCTCCTCTATGTGTCGGCGTGTGAAGGCCGATAAGCTGGCGGCGCCTAGTTTCCGATCGGGGTTCGACGTGACGTCTGGTGTCATCCGTTCCCTGCGAGGGCGGAAATCACGAGTTGGCACTGTCGTTCGACCAAGGTGCCACGAAGCTGATCCCCGATCGCGGGTGAACCCTGCAGGTCCGACAGGCCGTGAATCACCGACCACGCAAAGAACTGGTGCTCGCGCCGCGGGGGCACGATCACCCCGAATTTCGCGAGCTCGCCCAAGGCCTTTTCCAACCACTCATAGGTTGATGGCCGATCGCTGTTCCGCCCCGGGGTCAGACCCAAGGGACCGAACATGAGGCGCCACAGCGCGTTTCGGTGGCGCGCGAAGTCGACATAGGCCATCGCGAGGGCGACAAAGCGCTTGCGGGCGTCATCCTCATTCCGGGCCGAACTGGCAAAGGGCAGCACCTCCTCGAATGCCAGCGCGAGAGCATCGAACCCCCTCTGTGCGACCGTTCGCAACAGCGCGTCTTTGTCCGGGAAGTGGCGGTAGGCCGCACCGGGAGAGACGCCAAGATCCCGGGCAGCCTGCCTGACCGAAAGCGCGCTCAACCCGCCCCGATCCGCCGCGTCCAGCGCGTAGGCGACGAGTGCCTCCTTGAGGTTCCCGTGGTGATGAGTGTCGCGCGATATGACCATGGGGGTAGTGTAATCATTGTTTACATTCGCGGCAAGGCGCCCTAAGTAATCAGTGATTACACTAGGAGCTCCGCCATGCCTGTCACAAGCCGCATCGCGACGACGCATCCCCTGTCCCATCGTATCGTGACCGGCCTCGGCCGGCTTCATGTTGTCGAACGTGGCTCGGGCGCCGAGACGATCGTCCTCTGGCCATCGATCCTGACCGATCATCGGATCTACGACGAAATCGTCCGGCGTATGAGTTCGAGGTTCAGGTTTCTGCTCATCGATGGCCCTGCGCATGGGCAGAGCGAGGGGCCGGCGCAGGACTTCACGATGGAAGCCTGCGCTGCGGCGATGGCATGCGTGATGGATCATGTCGGCCTGCAGCGCGCCATCGTGGGCGGAACCTCGTGGGGAGGTATCGTGGCGGCGCATCTGGCGCTTGCGCAGCCCGACCGCGTCAAGGCTCTGATCTTGATGAACACGCCGATGGAGATCGACGGTCGGCGTCCTGGCATGAATGCACGGTTCATCGCAGCCGCTGCCCGATGGATGCTCGGGTCCGGGATCTATCGCAACGGTGTGGCCCGAAGTTTCTTCACGGCCGAAGCACTCAGGGCCAACCCCGACTATGCCCAAGCCTTCCATGGGATGCTGAAGACGGCCGATCCCGCGGCCATGGCGGCAGCCATCAGATCCGTCATCCTGCGTGGCAGTCCGCTGAAGGACCGATTGCCGGACATCGCGGTACCGACCATCGTGGTCGCCGGGAAGGCGGACAGGATGTACCCGGTCGAGGCGCAGGCCGAGGCTGCGCTCCTGGTGCCTGCGGCGGTATTCATGCCGGTGCCCGGTTCGCATATTTCCGCGATCGATGCCCCCGACGAGGTCGCAGCCTGCTTGACGGATTTCGTCGAGCGGGAGGTGCAAGGGTGACTTACCTGATCATCGGTGCCACTGGCCTGCAGGGCGGTGCTGTGGCACGAGAGATGCTGCGTCGTGGACAACCCGTCCGCATCCTGACCCGGCGGGCGGCCTCGGCGCAGGCGAGGGCGCTCGCTGATCGGGGCGCGGAAGTTGCCGAAGGCGACCTCTCGCGACCCGAGACGCTTGCACGAGCCTTCCAAGGGATCAGCGGCGTCTTTTCCGTGCAGGATTTCTATGCGCCCGGTGTCGGGTTGATCGGCGAACTGGAACAGGGGCGTGCGGTCGTCGCCGCGGCGAAGGCAGCAGGCGTGCGACATCTCGTGCAATCCACCATGGGGGACGGGGAGAGACCCGGCGGGCCCGCACATTTCGTCTCCAAGGCTCTGCTCGAGCGCGACATTCGCCGAAGCGGCCTGGCGTGGACACTGCTCGGCACGGTGTGGTTCATGGACAACCTCAACAACCCCAAGATGAAGCCCGGCCTCATATTCCCGATCCTCGCCGGTTCATTGAAGCCCGACACGACGTTTCCGATGCTGGCCGTCACCGATCTGGCCTGGATGGCCGCCGAGGCACTGACCGCCCCGAGCAAGTGGGGAGGGAAAAAGATCAATCTCGCGGGTGACGCGCTGACCGTGCACGAGATGAAGAAGGTCTATCGCGACGTAACCGGGCGCAAGCCGAAGGGCTGGCGCATGCCCGCCGCGCTTTTCCGCAGACTGGCCCCCGAATTCGCCGCGCAACTGGATTGGCACAACCGGGTAAACTTCGCCTTCGGGCCGGAAGAGTTCCGCAGGCTTAGACCCGATGCTATCCGGTTTCGTGACTTCCTGCACGACAATCACATCGAGGGCATGTAGCGAAGGTCGCGGAAGAGGAAGCGCCGGCATCCATGCCAACGACGCGCGCGGGTAGCCTTCCGGCGGCAGAGACATCTGCAGAGCTTATCGCCGCACAGACAGCCGGTTGTCAGTATGGGCAGGCGTCCCTGCAAGCCGCGGAGACAGTTTCGCGACGGGCGGGTATGTGGGCGGGGTTTCTTGTCGTGTGTTCGCCTGAGGCCGACGTCGCGGCCGGAATCGCGCCATGGGCGTGCCGGCCCGATCCACGGTTGCCCTCGGCTCGTGATCAGGGGGCGGATCCTTGACGTTCGCCGCACAGGTGATGTCGGATGCATGGGGCCGCCGGCCTCCCGGGGACGGCGCGACAGGAGGTGCGCATGGGGTCGTCGGACGCCGCCAGCGAAACGGACGCGCCTGCCCCCGCGACCGTCTCGCCGCGCAAGATCATCCATGTCGACATGGATGCCTTCTATGCCTCGGTCGAGCAGCGCGACAATCCGGAGTTGCGCGGCAAGCCGGTCGCCGTCGGGGGCTCGGCTGCGCGCGGTGTCGTCGCCGCGGCAAGCTACGAGGCGCGCGCCTTCGGCGTGCGCTCGGCCATGCCTTCGGTGACCGCGCGGCGCAAATGCCCCGATCTCCTCTTCGTTCGCCCGCGTTTCGAGGTCTATCGCGCGGTCTCGGCCGAGATCCGGGCGATCTTCGCCGAGTTCACCGACCTCATCGAGCCCCTCTCGCTCGATGAAGCGTATCTCGACGTCACCCTCAACAAGCGCGGCATCGACCTCGCGACCGATGTCGCACGCCAGATCCGCGCGCGCATCCGCGCCGAGACCGGGCTCAGCGCCTCGGCGGGGATTTCCTACTGCAAGTTCCTCGCAAAGATGGCGAGCAGCCTCAACAAGCCCGATGGTCAGGCGGTGATCCCCCCTGCGCGCGGGGCGGTCTTCGTGGCAACCCTGCCGGTGCGCAAGTTCCACGGCGTGGGCCCCGCGACAGCGACGCGGATGGAGAGCCTCGGCATCCTCACGGGCGCCGATCTGCGTGCGCGGGATCTGCCCTTCCTGCGCGCGCATTTCGGGAAATCGGGACAATGGTATCACGACATCGCGCGCGGCATCGACACCCGCCCGGTCGAGCCCAACCGGCCGCGCAAGTCGATCGGAACCGAGGATACCTTCTCGACAGACATCATCTCTCACGATGCGGCGCGCCGCGAACTCGCGCGGCTCGTGGCCAGGGTCTGGCAGCAGGCGGCGGCCAAGGGATTGCGCGGACGCACAGTGACGCTGAAGGTGAAGTTCGCCGACTTTCGGCAGATCACGCGCAGCCTGACGCGCAGCCATCCCTTCCAGTCAGAACCCGCGCTGCGCGAGACGGCCGAGGCCCTGCTGGCCCCCCTCTTCCCGCCGCACCTCGGGATCCGCCTCCTGGGCATCACGCTCTCGACCTTGCAGGAGGGCGCCTCTCGGGCGGGACATGCGCAGGATGGTCAGTTGCCGCTCTTTTAAGACTGGAACGCGACGCCAAGGGTCAGCCAGCACATCACGCGTGACGTAATGCAATACGATCGGCACGATCGTGCTCTCACTGAGCTACTCCCCGAAAATCGGAAAGTGATGGAAGCTACAATCTGACGTCTGCTGGTCTCCAAGAACGAGGAGATCAGGACATGAAGAACCGCAGGAACGATGACGCTCGATTCAATGCCCGCGTGGCGCTCGAGGCGGTGAAGGGCGAGCGCACGGTGTCGGAACTGGCCACCGATTACGGCGTGCATCCGACGATGATCCATCAGTGGAAGAAAGCGCTGCTTGACGGGGCCGCCGACATCTTCGAGCGGGGCGGCGAGAAGGCCCCTGAGATCGATGAGGATACGGTGCGGGCGCTGCACGCAAAGATTGGGGAGCTGGCTGTGGCCAACGATTTTTTGTCACGAATGCTCAAGCCATGGGCCGGGAAGTGAGGCGCGAGAAAATCGAGAAAAACCACCCAAGCTGTCGGTCGGGGCGCAGTGTCGCCTGCTGTCGATCTCGCGGTCGTCGTTCTACTACGAAGTGATGGGCGAGACGGCCATGGACCTCGACCTCACGGTGATGATCGACAAGCAGTTCCTCGAAACACCGTTTTACGGCGTGCGGCAGATGACGTGGCACCTGCAAAACGAAGGTCATGCCGTGAACGACAAGCGCAACCGGCGGTTGATGCGCCTCATGTGCCTGATGCCGATCTAGCAGAAGCCTGACACCAGCAAACCCGCCAAGGGCCACAAGACCTATCCCTGCTTGCTGGGCGGGCTGCGGATCGAGCGGCCCAATCAGGTCTGGTGCGCCGACATCACCCATTTGCCGATGCGCAAAGGCTTCCTCCATCTGGTCGCCATCATGGACTGGTTCACCCGCAAGGTGCTAGCCTGGCGCATCTCCAACACGCTGGAGGCCGAGTTCTGCGTCGAGGTGCTGAACGAGGCCATCCACAAGTTCAGCCCGCCGGAGATCATGAATACCGACCAAGGATCGCAGTTCACGTCCTTCGACTGGACCGAGCGCTTGAATCGGGCCAAGACCAAGATCTCCACGGACGGCAAAGCCCGCCACCTCGACAACATCTTCATCGAGCGTCTCTCGCGGTCCCTTAAGATGAATGCGTCTACCTGCACGCCTGGGCAACCGGATCGCAGGCAAGGACCGGCATCAGACGCTGGATCACCTTCTACAACCACCAGCGGCCCCTTGCCGCCCACGGCGGTCAACATCCCGCCGTGGTCTACTTCAACGCAACCCAAACCGATCAGCAGGTCCAGGCAGTCGCTTAAACAATCCGGAAAACTGCCCAAGGATCGGGGAGTAGCTCAAGGCGGAGGCGCCAGAACCTGTCGATCTGCCAGTCGAGGGCGGAGCGGCCATCAAGGCGGCGATTGCGGCGATCATTCTGAATTACATCACGGGCGACGCGCTAGATTGACGACGCCACCTGAATTCGGCCACACGGGATCGCATGGCAGTGCCAGCCAAGCCCGGCCTGGCAGAGAAAATGCTTGACCTTATGGGGAAGTCAGAAGACGGTCACCCTACTTGCAGTCCAATCGGGTAGTGTCGGCGGGCACCTTGGTGGCACCGCTCAAGTCGTCCGGCTCGTCAGAGAAACAAGGAAATGGAACGAAGCGCGTCATGAGTGGGCATCTCTTTTTCGCGGCAATCGCCTCGGTCATCGCCTTCGCTGCGGTTGTTCTCATGACCGATCGAAAGCGTGGCGCCAATGTCGCGTGGTCTATCCTCCTTGGCGGCGGCGCTCTGGCATTTACGGCGATTGTTTTCGGGTCACTTCCTGGGATGAACGCGCGCGAGGTCGCGGGGTTTTCGGCTGCGCTGCTCGCAGCCGGCGCGGCAAGCATGCTCTATCACTTCTTTCTCGGGCGTTTCGAACGTGTTTGGACGGCTCGCGGCGTTCTGACGGTGGTCTTCCTTGGCTTCTGGCTGGTGATCGGCATCGCCATCCCGAAGGGTCAGGATTGAACGACCGGCGCGAGCTCTGATACACAAATCGCCTGAGGGGATTCATATTGAGGCTCCAGCATGATAGCTGGGGCGCATGAGCAGACTGTGTTTCGGCATGCAATTTTGCTGCCCCCTGTTGATCTGTCAGACCATCCGTTTCTGGGCAGCGGTCGCAGGGGGAGTTGAAGCGGGGGGATACGATCGCGCGGGTCCGTCGGGTCATTCATGTGCAGGGCTGGTCGGTGAAGAAGATCGGGCGGGAGCTGCATGTGTTGCGGAACACGGTGCGGAAGATCCTGCGGTCGGACGAGACCGACTTCACTTACGAACGCGACCATCAGCCGAGGCCACGGATCGGCCCTTGGCAGCGGAATCTTCAGGAGTTTCTACAGGGCAACTTGAACAAGCCGCCTCGCGAGCGGCTCACCCCGATCCGCATCTTCGAAGAACTTCGGGCGGTTGGTTATGAGGGCGGCTACGATGCCGTCCGTCGCTATGCTCGGACCTGGTCGAAGACCCAGGGGTCGGTGACGGCCGAAGCCTATGTCCCGCTTTCCTGCGATCCGGGTGAGGCCTACCAGTTCGACTGGAGCCACGAGATCGTTGTGATCGCGGGCATCACGATCACCGTGAAGGTCGCCCATGTCCGACTGTGCCACAGCCGGATGATGTTCGTCCGGGCTTACAAGCGCGAGAGTCAGGAGATGGTCTTTGACGCGCATGACCGGGCATTTGCCGTCTTCAAATGGGCATGCACACGCGGGATCTAAGACAGCGTTCATTGTCCGCCATTGGTCCGAGGACAATGGACGCGAAGACGGCGGTGGAGGCCGTCTTTACCGGCAAGGGGCATTGATGATGTGACCGCTCCCTGACGGCATCGATGTGCCAAGGTGGGTCTGTGAGGATCCACAAAGGGGGACGGTCATGTCGGAGATTACCACGGTCGGGCTCGACCTGGCGAAGAATGTGTTTCAGGTGCATGGCGCTGACGCGTCGGGGCTTGGTGTTCTGCGCAAGAAGCCGAGACGGGATCAGGTGCTGGCGTTCTTCAGTCAACTGCCGCCTTGCTTGGTGGCGATGGAAGCCTGCGGCGGCGCGCACGTCTGGGGCCGCGAGGTCGGCAAGCTGGGCCACGAGGTTCGCCTCATCCCGCCCGCGAACGTCAAGCCGTTCGTGAAGCGCCAGAAGAACGACGCTGCTGATGCCGAAGCGATCTGCGAAGCGGCCATGCGCCTGACGATGCGGTTCGTTCCCGTGAAGAGTGAAGAGACCCAAGGGGCCGCGATGGTCTTCCGGATCCGCGAGTTGCTGATCCGCCAGCGGACGCAGGCCATCAATGCGCTCCGGGGCCATCTTGGGGAGTTCGGCCAGATCGTACCGCAGGGGGCAGCCAACGCCGCGCGATTGATCGCCATCGTCAAGGACCCGGACAGCGGACTGCCCGCCGATGCCATTGCCACGCTTCAGGTGTTGGTCGGAGCCCTCACTCATCTGGAGACAGAGATCGGCGAACTCGTCGCCGAGATCACCCGCCGGGCCAAAGAGAACGACGTTGCCCGGTGCCTGATGACCGTTCCGGGTATCGGACCCTTGATCGCCACGGTCATCGCGGTCCTGGCCCCGCCGCCGGAGACGTTCCGGAAGGCTCGGGATTTTGCGGCATGGCAGGGCTTCACACCGAGGCAGCATTCCACCGGGGGCAAGCAACGCCTCGGGGCCACGACCAAGATGGGCGAGCGCTCCTTGCGACGGCTGCTGATCATCGGGGCCAACAGTGTCATCATCAAGCGGCATGTCCATGCCGCGGCCCGGCCGGGCACCTGGCTGGGTGGGATGCTGATGCGCAAGCCGCCGATACTGGTGCGAGTGGCGCTGGCGAACAAGATGGCGCGGATCGTTTGGGCATTCGCCATTGTGCTCGAACCAATGGCTCCCAATGGCTCATTGGCCCAGGGCGGCGTCTACCAGTCTCCGGCCGCGGCGGCGTAAGCCGACCGTCGGTCGAGAGGGTGTCGGAGCGGAAGAGGGCTAGGAGTAGTTTGGCGCAACGGTCGTGAGACGGGATCAGAGGAACCAGCCTGCAACAAAGTGCCATCGAGCACGCGGCGTTGATTTGGGACCTGATCCGCGAACACCATACGGGCCGGCGGCATGACGATGGCCGCAACAGAGGCCGAATACATGTCAGCACCCGACAGCGCGCGAAACTGATCCAGAAACCCTCTTGCGCATGGGGCAGTTATACATGTTGCAGAACTCTCGCTGCGAAGGATTCACATCACGAATCCATGCGGTTAGACGGGCGGCATGAGCAAGCCCAAGCCCACCCGCTACCGCACGACGAACTGGTCCACCGACAACGATGCGCTCAGGAAGATCGCTGCTGATCTGGCCGGAGAAGGAGATGGCCTGGCACGCGCCGCATGAAGGCCGGCCAGGACGCCCGCCGGCGTTCTCGGATGCGGCGATCCAGTTTTGCCTGTCGATCAAGGTGCTGTTCAAGCCGCCGCTCAGGCAGACCGCCGGGATGGTCGCCAGCCTGCTGCGCCTGGCCGGGCTGGATTGGCCCGTTCCAGATTACTCCACGCTGTGCCGCAGACAGAAGACCCTGAAGGTGCAGATCCCGTATCGCCGTGCTGATGGGCCGTTGAACCTGCTGGTGGACAGTACCGGCATCAAGTTCCTCGGCGACGGCGAGTGGCAAGCCCGCAAGCATGGTGTCCAGGGAAGACGCCAATGGCGCAAGGTCCATCTGGCCATGGACACCGCCACATCCGACATCCGCGCGGTCGAGTTCACCCCCCAGCCGGGAAGGCGACAGCCCCGTCCTGCCAGACCTGCTGGACCAGATCCCGGACGACGAAGACATCGGCATCATGACCGCAGATGGCGCCTACGATACTCGCCGCTGCGACAGCGCCAACATCGCGGGCGGTGGCACCGCAATCATCCCGATCCGCGAGAATGGTCGACCGTGGAAGGAGGATTGCCCAGCCGCGCTCGACATTGTCCTCGGACCAATGTCGGACAATGTCTCGCCCCGCAACGAAACCCTGCGCGCCACGCGTCACTACGGCCGGGCGTTCTGGAAACGGTGGACGGG
>JBIKVM010000099.1:0-10326 GCA_044356825.1 Limisphaerales bacterium | reverse complement strand
TTGGTGAAGATCTTGGTGGCCCCGCCCGCGATCACGTCGTCGCCCACGAAGATGTTGTCGTTGACGCCGCATTGCCCGGCCATCACCACCCGGTCGCCGATCCGCGCCGATCCGGCGATGCCGACCTGCCCGCAGAGCATGCAGTCGCGCCCGATCCGCACGTTGTGGCCGACATGCACGAGGTTGTCGAGCTTCGTGCCCGAGCCGATCTCGGTGTCGCGGATGGTGCCGCGGTCGATGCAGGCATTCGCGCCGATCTCGACATCATCGCCCAGCACCACCGCGCCCAGGCTGTGGATGCGCGTCCAGGGCTGCCCCTCCTGCCTCTCGCGCGTGCCGAGCGTCGCGCGCACCTCCTCGACACCCGAGCGTTCGGGGGTGACGAAGGAAAACCCGTCAGAGCCGATCACCGCCCCGGGCTGAAGGATGGCGCGCGCCCCGATCCGCACCCGCGCCCCCACCCGCACGCCCGCGTGGATCAGCGCGTCGGGCCCGATCTCGGCACCCTCGGCGACGCTCGCGTGCGGGGCGATGCGCGCGCGCGGGCCGATGCGCGCCCCCGCCCCGATGCTGACGAAGGGCCCGATCGCGGCATCCGCGCCAATCTCTGCCGTGGGGTCGACGACGGCGGCGGGATGGATGCCGGGGGCGATGCGCGGCCCCGGATCGAAGGCGCGGGTAACCCCGGCCAGCGCCAGCCGCGGCCGGGCGATCAGGATCGCGGCCCGCAGGCCGAGCGCGCGCCAGTCCGCCCCCTCCCACAGCACGGCGGCCTGCGCCTTGCCCGAGGGCAGCGCCTCGGCATAGCGCGGATCCATCGCGAGCGCGATCTGGTCGGGGCCCGCCATGGCGGGTTCGGCCGCGCCACGGATGCGAAGCTCCACCTCGCCCTCTGCCCGCGCACCGATGGCGCGCGCGATCTCGGCAACCGTGTGGCCCATCACCGCCTCCGCAGCCCTGCGGCCAGACCCTAGCCCTCGGCGCCCCTCTGCGCCAGACCCGCCTCGAGCAGCGCCTCATGGACCAGGGCATCGCGCCCGTAGACGTCGGGCCGGTAGCGCAGCACCCCGTCCATGCCGAAAAACGCCGTGCGATAGTCGATGTGGATCGGCACGGGATCCTTGAGGTTGATGCGCACCTGCCGCCCGCTGTCGAGCGCGCGCCGGAAATCGGCCTCGGGCGTCGCGCTCTGGCGCGCGAGCAGCACATGCGCAAGGCCGAAGGGATCCTGCAGCCGTACGCAACCCGAGGAATAGGTGCGGCTGTCGCGCGCGAACAGATGCTTTTCGGGCGTGTCGTGCAGATAGATGGCGTGGCGGTTGGGGAACATGAACTTCACCAGACCAAGCGCGTTGGTATCGCCCGGAGGCTGGCGCAGCGTGAACGGGAAGGTGCCGGGGGTGTAGAGGGTGAAGTCCACCGCGTCGCGCGCCACCGCATTGCCCTCGGCATCGACGAGTTCAAGATGGGCAAGCGCCGTCGGATCTTCCTGCAGCGTGGGCAGGTAGTCGCGCCGCACGACGCCGGGCGGAACCGTCCAGTCGGGGTTGACCTCCATGTAGCGCATGAGGTCCGAGAATTCGGGGGTCTGCTTTTCGCGCAGGACCGCCCCCACGACGGCCGCAGTCTCGAAGGTGACCTGCCCGTCGTCGATCAGCCGGACACGGAAATCGGCCAGGTTGACGAGGATGTGGCGTGAACCGCGCGGCATGTTCAGCCAGCGCTCGCGCTCGAGCGCGACGGTGACCGCCCGCAGCCGGTCGCCATCGCCAAGATTGAGCGCCGCCACCGTGCGCTGTCCCACGACCCCGTCCGGATTAAGGCCGCTTTCGCGCTGGAACGCCTCGACGGCGGTCTGGAGCGCTGGATCGTAGACCGCTGGATCGCCCTCCACGGGCAGGACCGCCGGGTGGCCGAGTTCGGCCAGGCGCGCGCGCATCAGCATGATCGCCGGCCCCGAATCACCGGGCTCGATACTTTCGGAAATCCGCAGCGGTTCGGTCTGCGGCCTGTGCGCCGCGCGTACCGAAAGTTCGGCGCGCGCGCGCAGAAGCCGTGCATACTCGACCGTCTGCGGCGCAAGCCCCGCCAGATGCCGCGCCGGGTCTTCTGCGGCTGCGAAGGCCGCTAGCAGGGCGGCAGGTTCGGGGCGCGCGACCTCGCGCACCATCCCGCGCGCGACGCTGCGCGGATCGATCGCGCCCGCACTCAGATCTCCGCCGAAGGACAGCAGCGCCCGCGCCAAAGCTATCTCTGCCCGCGCGCGCGCCGTTTCGGTCGTCGCCGCCGCGAGTGCCGCGCGCAGTCCCTCGCGCCCATAGCGGGCGGCAGGCAGGCCGTGGGCATCCGCCTCGGCCAGTGCCGCAATCAGCGCGACACGGCGCGCGGAATCTGCCGGACCTGTGAAGATCGGCGCATAACCGCGCTCCCGAAAGAAGGGCCCGAGCACCGAATCGTCCGAGGTCTGGGCCGCCAGCGCCTGCGCGAAGGCGTCAGGCGCCGTGGCGGCAGCAGCCTGCGATGGGGTGGCTATGGCGCTGGTCTGCGCGCCAGCCACCGACACGCCCAGAGCCAGCGCCCCCGAGACTGCAAGTGCGACGACGAAAGCCCGCATAGTCCGCCCGATCCCCTGCCGTAGCCGGTCCAAGGCACCGCCCCGTCGCGGAACCTCACGGGTTTTCCTGATGCAAAGCGGCCCCAAGGTCCAGATCGGGTGTGCCGCAGCGCGGCGCCGGGCGCTGTGCTGTTGCCCGCGCGCCACGCCTTGCCCGACAGCGCAGAAGAGGGAATCAGCGGAATTTCGCCGACATCGCCCGATCTCGTTAAAATCATGTCAACAAGTGCTTGGGGGACCCGCAACTGCGTGGCATAAAAAAGGCGTCCAAAGGCGGATCAATCTCCGTCACGTCCGGGCAGATACGGCCCGTCTGCCGAAGTCGAAGAGGGAGAACCCATGATGCCAGATCGGATCCGCTCGGCGCTTGGTGGTCTGTTCGGCCTTTCCGGTACTTCCGAGGCCCTCCCGGCGGTCTCGATCAGTCGCCGCGCGATCCTCGGCGGTCTGGCGGCAGGTGTCGTGGGTGCGGCGCTGCCTTCGGGCGTGCATGCCTTCTCGCTCAACTCGGGTCGCGGCAACTTTCGCCGCATCCGCATGTACAATGGCCGCTCGGGCGAGAGCATCGATACCGTGTACTGGATCGATGGATCCTACATCCCCGAAGCGATGGAGGACATCAACCGCATCATGCGCGATGTCCGCACGAATCAGATCAAGGCGATTGACCCGGCCGTGATCGACATCCTCGCCGCCGCGCACAGCCTGATGGACGTGACCGAACCCTATTCGCTGCTCTCGGGCTATCGCACGCTCACCACGAACAACCGCATCCGCGAGAGTGGCGGGGGTGCGGCGCGCAACTCGCTGCACATCCAGGGGCAGGCGGCCGATGTCCGGCTGCGCTCGCGCTCGCTTCGGCAGATGGCGCGGGCGGCCGAAAGCTGCAACTCGGGCGGCGTTGGCGTCTATCACCGCTCGAACTTCGTGCACATGGATTGCGGCCCGGTCCGCACTTGGCAGTCCTGATCGCGCGCATCGGGGGGTGACGGCGCGACGCTCGCGCCCCATATTCCCCCCATGCTCAAGTTCTCTCCCTTTCTGCTCGCGATCGCCTATGCGGTGGTTCTCTATCATTTCTCGGTCTGGCGCACGCGTCGTACGCTTGATGCCAACTCGACCGAGCTGGTGGATCCGCTCCTGCGCGTCATGACCGACCGCATGGCCGAGGTGCTGGGGGTCGCGCATGTGCCTGTCCACATCTACGAGGTCGATCCGGTGAACGGCCTTGCCGCTCCCGATGGCCGCATCTTCCTGACCCGCGGGTTCTATCGCAGATATCGCGCGGGGGATGTGACAGCTGCCGAACTGGCAAGCGTGATTGCCCACGAACTGGGCCATGTCGCGCTCGGGCACACGCGGCGGCGGATGATCGACTTCACCGGGCAGAACGCGCTCTTCGTCTCGCTCGCGGCGCTTTTCGGGCGGGTGATCCCCGTCATCGGTCCGTTCGTGGCGGCCGCCGCGGCACGGCTGGTGACAACGCTGCTGGCCGCGCGGCTTTCGCGCGCGGACGAGTTCGAGGCGGACGCCTGGGCGGCGGCGCTGCTCACGCGGGCGGGGATCGGGACGGCGCCGCAAAAGGCGCTCTTTGCCAAGCTCGGCGCGCTGACGGGCGGGGGGGCGCCGGATGCGCCGGCGTGGCTCCTGAGCCACCCGCGCACGGCCGAGCGCATCGCCGCGATCGAGGCGCTCGAGGCGCGCTGGCAGGGATCGCTGCCGCGCGACTGAAGGGGGAAGGGGATGACGCGCGGCAATGTCCTGCTGGTCACCATCGACCAGCTTTCGGCGGCGGTGCTCGACGGGCCGCTCGCCGCCTTCGCGCGGACCCCGAACCTTGATCGGCTGGCGGCCACGGGCGCGCGGTTCGATTTCCACCACACCGTCACCGTGCCCTGCGGCCCGGCGCGCGCGAGCCTGTTGACCGGCCTCTACGCCATGAACCACCGCGCCATCCGCAACGGCACGCCGCTTGCGCGCCATCACGCGACGGTGGCGACCGAGGCGCGCAAGGCGGGGTATGAGCCGCTGCTGTTTGGCTACAGCGACATCGCCGCCGACCCCGAAGGGCGCGACCCCGAGGACCCGGACCTGCGCAGCTATGAGGGCGTCGCGCCGGGGTTTCGCGAGCTGGTCGAGATGCGGATGGAGACGGGGCGGGAATGGCCTGCCCATCTGCGCGCGCGCGGCCACCCGGTCGACCCCGAGGACCGGGCGCCCGTGCCTGCCATCTATCGCCCCGTCGCCCCGCCCGGACGGCCGCCCCGCCCCTCGGACCCCGCGATCTACGCCGCCGCCGACAGCGATACCGCCTATCTGACCGACCGCACCCTCGCCGCCCTCGACATCCGGCGCGGTGCGCCGTGGTTTGCCCATCTCGCCTATATCCGGCCGCACCCGCCGCTCGTCGCGCCGGCGCCGTGGAACACCCTCGTCGATCCCGCCGGCCTGCCCGCGCCCGACCTCGGGCGGCCCGACCATCCGCTGGTGCGGGCGTGGTTTTCGGCGCCGTCGAACGCGGGCCTCTTCTGGGGGTTCGACGGCGATTGCGCGGCCCTGCCGCCCGCGACGGTGGCGGAGTTGCGCGCCGTCTATCTCGGTCTCGTGGCCGAGGTCGACCATCACCTCGGCCGCGTGCTCGACTGGCTCGAGGCGACGGGGCAGGCGGGGCGGACGCTGGTCATCGTCACCGCCGACCATGGCGAGATGCTGGGCGAAAAGGGCATGTGGGGCAAGATCGTGCCCTTTGAGCCCGCGCTGCGCGTGCCCCTCTATGTCCGCGCGCCGGGGATGCCGGGGGGGCAGCGCATCGCCGCCCCGACCGAGTCGGTCGATCTCGCGCCCACGATCCTCGACTGGATCGGGCGGTCGGCGCCGCCCGCGATGGATGGCGTCTCGCTCCTGCCGCTGCTTGCCGGCGGGGCGGTGCCCGCGGGCTGGCGCGAGGGGGTTCTGGCCGAGATCGACTTCGGCCACCCCACCCGGCCGACCCCGATCCAGGCCGCCCTCGGCCTGCACCCGGATCAGGCCGGCGCCGCCATCTGGCGCGACGCGCGCTGGAGCTATGTCCATTTCGCGGGCCCCGTCGCGCCGATGCTGTTCGATCGCGCCGCCGACCCGCACGAGACGCGCGACCTCGGCGCCGATCCGGCCCACGCGCCGGTGCGCGCGGCGCTGCTCGGCCGGATCATGGGGCGGATGATGCGGCGGCGCGACCGGCGCCTCACGCATCTGAGCTTCGGCGCCTGAGGGGGCGCGTTGCCCCCGGACGCAGGACCGCCTATAGCCCCTCACGGGCCGGGACGGCCCCGAGGCCGCCATGACCCCACAGCCCGACGACAGCCCCCGGGGCCTTGCCTTCGCGGTCTCGGCCTATGTGCTCTGGGGCTTCATGCCGCTCTATCTCTCGATGATCGCGCATGTCAGCCCGTCCGAGATCATCGCCCACCGCATCCTGTGGTCGATCCCGGTCGCGGCGGCGGTGCTGATCGCGACGGGGCGGACGGCCGATCTTGCCCGCGCGCTGCGCACGCCGCGGATGCTCGGGATGGCGGCGGTGACGGCGGTGCTCGTGGCGGCCAACTGGGGCATCTATGTCTGGGCCGTCACCTCGGGGCGCGCGCTCGACGCGGCGCTGGGGTATTACATCAACCCGCTGTTCAGCATCCTGCTCGGGTCGCTCCTGCTGGGCGAGCGTCTGGCGACGCTCCAGCGCGTCGCGGTCGGCCTCGCGGGGCTCGGGGTCGCGGTCCTGACCGTCGCCTCGGGCCAGATGCCGGTCGCGGCGCTGGCGATGACGCTGACCTGGGGCGCCTATGCCTATTTCAAGAAGCGCCTGCCGATCGGGCCCAACCAGGGCTTCCTGCTCGAGGTGCTGCTGCTTGCGCCCTTCGCGCTGGTCGCGCTCTTCTGGTTCGAGGGGACGGGGCGGGGGCATCTCCTGGCCGGCGAGGCGTGGCTGCTCGCGGGTCTCGGGCCGGTGACGGCGATCCCCCTCATCCTCTATGGCAACGGCGCGAAGCTCCTGCGCCTGTCGACCATCGCGATCTTGCAATACATCGCGCCCACGATGATCCTCATCACCGCGATCTTCTGGTTCGGCGAGGTGTTCGACACCCCCCGCCGCATCGCCTTCACCCTCATCTGGCTTGCGCTCAGCCTCTATTCCGCCTCGCTCTGGCGCGCCCGGGGGGGCTTCACCCCGCCTTAACCCTTGGGTGCGAGGGTTGGGCGTCCCCTTTGCAGGTGCCCCGCCATGCGCGCCTTTCTCCTTGCCGTCCTCCTGCTTTTGCCGGCCATCGCCGGGGCGAAGCCGCTGGGGTTCTCGATCGGCACCTCGAAGCCGGTGGTGGTGGACACCTCCGGCGGCGTGCCGCGCGTCTGGCTCGATTTTGGCGGGGGCGAGAGCCGGGCCGCGACCTATCGCGGCGGGTCGGGGACGCAGGTTCTGGAGTTCGCCTATGACGTGGTCGCGGGGGATTTCGCGCCCTCGGGGATCGTCGCGGCGGGCGAGATCGACCTCGCGGGCGGGGCGATCCGGGATGCCGCCGGGAACCCCCTGACGCTCACCTTCACGCCCCCCAACCTCTCGGGGGTGAAGGTCCAGACCTATCGCGCGGCGTGGACGACCGACCCGGTCACCTCGGCCAACGCGAGCGCCGCCGCCTTCCAGATCACCAAGCCGCCCCCCGGCGCCACCTTCGTCTGGCAGATCACCAGCGACGGCGGCGGCACCCTCTCCGGCTCCGGCACCATCGCCGCGAGCCCCCACCCCGTCACGGGCCTCGACCTCTCGGCACTCGCCGACGGCACGCTGACCCTCACCGTCACCCTCACCACCCCCGCCGGAACTGGCGCGGCGCGGACGGCGACGGTGGCGAAGAATTCCAGATGGACCCCCGCCGACCTCGGGCCTGCGCTGGCGCTCTGGCTCGATGCGAGCGACGCCGCGACCCTAACGCTCGAGGGCTCCGCCGTCAGCGAGTGGCGCGACAAGTCCGGGAACGGGCGGCATGTCGGGCAGGCGCTGGCGGCAAGCCGGCCTGCCCGCGCGCTCTGGGCCAGCGGGAGGGCAGTCGTTGCCTTCGACGGAGACGACGTCCTTGCCACGACGGGCAATTTCCCGATCACGGGAAACCCGGAATTCTCGGTCTTCTTCGTCCATCAAAAGACGAGAGAGGGAAACGGATCCGTCCTTGGCTGGGGAAATGTCTGGGGTTCCCTCATCGCATTCGGTTTCCTTGAGGAAGGCACCGGCGGCATCGTCGGATTTGGATATGCCGGGGCCAACACGTTCCGGACATCGTCCGCGGCGCTCGACGCTCCGGTCGTGACAGCTTACGTCAAGACGCCCGGCGCCATTCATGCGACGAGCGCGGCCTATCGCGACGGGGCGAACATCGCCACCACGGGACATTCGACCAACACGCCGAACATTGCGGCTGGACCGCTGCATCTCGGACAGTGGGCGAATTATCCAAATAATCGGCTCGTGGGTTCCATCGCCGAAGCCATCATCCTGCCGACCGCCCTCGCGGCCCCCGAACGCGAGCGCATCGAGGGCTACCTCGCGCACAAATGGGGCCTCCAAGGCAACCTGCCGGCCGACCACCCGTGGAAGGCCGCGCCGCCCTGACGGGGTGCGCGGCCCCCCTTGGCAGGGGGCGGGGCATGGTATAGAGGGCGTGCCACCGCGCCCGGCGCGCTGCCGTAGCTCAGTGGTAGAGCACTCCCTTGGTAAGGGAGAGGTCGTGAGTTCAATCCTCACCGGCAGCACCAGATCCGCCCGGGGCCTGCGGCAGCGGCCCCCGGGAACCGCGCGGGGTGCGGAGGGCGCATGGAGATCCGGGTTCGCGATCTGGGATGCGCGCGCGGCGGCCGCGCGGTGATCGGGCATCTCTCGTTCGATCTGGCGGCCGGCGAGGCCATCATCCTGCGCGGGCCGAACGGATCGGGCAAGACGACGCTCTTGCGCACGCTCGCGGGGTTGCAGCCGCCGACGGCGGGCGATGCGGGCGGGATGGCGGCGCAGGCCGTCTATGCCGGCCACGCCGACGGGGTGAAATCGGCGCTGAGCGTGGCCGAGAACCTCGGCTTCTGGGCCGAGGTGCTGGGCGCCCGGGCGGGCGCGGTCGAGGGGGCGATCGGCGCCTTCGGCCTGCAGGGGTTGCGCGAGCGGCCCGCCGGCTGGCTTTCGGCCGGGCAGCGGCGCAGGCTCGGGCTCGCGCGGCTTCTGGTCGATCCGCGGCCGGTCTGGCTGCTCGACGAGCCGACGGTCTCGCTCGATGCGGCGGCGGTCGGGACGCTCGAGGGGGTGATCGCGCGGCATCTGGCGGCGGGCGGGGCCGCCATCATCGCGACCCATGTCGCGGCGGGGCCGGCGGGGGCGCGGGTGATCGACCTTGGTGCGCACGCGGCGCGGCCGGGGCAGGCCCCGCGCGGGGCCTTCGACGAGGCGCTGGGATGATCGCGCTCCTGCGGCGGGATCTGCGGCTTGCGCTGCGTTCGGGCGGGGGGTTCGGGCTGGCGCTCGGGTTCTTCTTCATCCTGTGCGTGCTCGTGCCGCTCGGGGTCGGGCCGGACGGGCCGACGCTGGGGCGGATCGCGCCGGGGGTACTGTGGGTCGGGGCGCTGCTCGCGTGCCTGCTTTCGCTCGACCGGATCTTCGCGCTCGATGCCGAGGACGGGGCGCTCGATCTGCTCGCGACCGCGCCGCTGCCGCTCGAGGGGGTGGTGATCGTGAAGGCGCTCGCGCATTGGCTGACGACGGGGCTGCCGCTCGTGGCGCTCGCGCCGGTGCTCGGGCTCATGCTGAACCTGCCGATGGCGGCGCAGCCCTGGCTCGTGGCCTCGCTGATGGTCGGGACGCCCGCGCTGTCGGTGATCGGGGCGTTCGGGGCGGCGCTGACGGTCGGGGTGCGGCGGGGGGGGCTGCTCTTGTCGCTCCTCGTGCTGCCGCTCTATGTCCCGAGCCTCGTCTTCGGGGCCGAGGTGGTGCGGCGCGCGGCCGGGGGCCTCGACCCCGCGACGCCGCTCCTGCTCGGGGGGGCGATCAGCGCGGGGGCGGTGGCGATCCTGCCCTTTGCCGCGGCGGCGGCCTTGCGCATCAACCTCAGGTGATCGTGCCCCGCCGGGGTGTTGAGGGGGGCAGGAAAAACCGCTAGGTCAGGCGCATGTCAGTCTGGGAATACGCCAATCCGAAGCGCTTCATGGCCATCAGCGGGTGGCTCTTGCCGCTTGTCGTGCTGCTCGCGGCGGGGCTGACAGCGGTCGGGGTGGGCTGGGGGTTCTTCTTCACGCCCGAGGATTACCGGCAGGGCAGCAGCGTCAAGATCATGTATCTGCATGTGCCGGCGGCGATGATGGCGATCAATGCCTGGGTGATGATGCTGGTCGCCTCGCTCATCTGGCTGATCCGGCGGCATCATGTCAGCGCGCTGGCCGCCCGCGCGGCGGCGCCGGCGGGGCTCGTCTTCACCCTGGTCGCGATCGTGACCGGCGCGCTCTGGGGCCAGCCGATCTGGGGCACCTGGTGGGCGTGGGATCCGCGGCTGACCTCGTTCCTGATCCTGCTCCTGTTCTATTCCGGCTATGTCGCGCTCTGGCAGGCGATCGAGAACCCCGACACGGCGGCGGACCTGACGGCGGTGCTCTGCCTCGTGGGGTCGGTCTTCGCGCTCCTGTCGCGCTATGCGGTCAACTTCTGGTCGCAG
>JBIKVM010000196.1:0-5498 GCA_044356825.1 Limisphaerales bacterium | reverse complement strand
GCGGTAGAGCTTCTCGCCCTTGCGCGTGTGCGTTGGCGAGAACGCAGCGCCATCAGGCCCGAACACCAGCCCCTTCAGCAGCGCGGGCGTCTCGGCGCGGGTGCGGGCGGCGCGCTTGCGCGGGCTCTCCTGCAGGATGGTGTGGACGCGCTCCCACGTCTCGCGGTCGATGATCGCGTCGTGCTCGCCGGGGTAGCTGTCGCCCTTGTGGACCGCCTCGCCGATATAGGCGCGGTTCGACAGCATCCGGTAAAGGTATTTCTTGTCGATCCGATTGCCGCGGGACGTGCCGAGGCCGCGCGCGCCGACCTCGCGGGCGAGCACCGTGCAGGAGCCGATCTCGATGAAGCGGGCGAAGATCCAGCGCACATGCGCGGCGGCGTCCTCGTCGACCAGCAGCTTGCGGTTTTCCACCTGATAGCCGAAGGGCGGCACACCACCCATCCACATCCCCTTTTTCCGACTGGCGGCGACCTTGTCGCGGATGCGCTCGGCCGTCACCTCGCGTTCGAACTGGGCGAAGCTGAGCAGGATGTTCAGCGTCAGCCGCCCCATGCTTGTCGTCGTGTTGAACGACTGCGTCACCGAGACGAAGGTCACGCCGTTCCGGTCGAACACCTCGACCAGCTTGGCAAAGTCGGCGAGCGAGCGCGACAGGCGGTCGATCTTGTAGACGACGATGACGTCCACGAGGCCATCATCCACATCCTGCATCAGCCGCTTCAGCCCGGGCCGTTCCAGCGTGCCGCCCGAGATGCCGCCGTCGTCGTACTGGTCGCGGACCAGCACCCAGCCCTCGGACCGCTGGCTGGCGATGAATGCTTCGCAGGCCTCGCGCTGGGCATGGAGGCTGTTGAACTCCTGCTCCAGCCCTTCCTCGGATGATTTCCGGGTGTAGACCGCGCAGCGCAGCTTGCGGACGACCTTTGATTTATCCGGCGGCTTCGTCATCGCTCCCGGCCTTCCGCTTGCGCACCGGGCGTTCGCGGCTGCGAACAATCCACCGGATCGTCCGCGCGTTTGCGGCCACCGCCGCTCACCCCACGATAATTCTTGAGCCCGAAGAAGGCCCAGCCGTTCCACCGCGTGCCGGTGATGGCCCGCGCGATGGCCGACAGCGACTTGTAAGGCCGCCCCAGCCACTCAAAGCCATCGGCCGTGACGGTGACGACATATTCCGCGCCCTGCCATTCGCGCAGTAGCCGCGTGCCGGTGATCGGCATCGCGTCGGCGCGGATGCGGCTTTTCTTGCGGTCGCCGCCATCGAGGTCCTCGCCGAGCCGCTCGAGCCGCCGGATCGTCTCGGGCTTTAGCCCGCCATAGGCCAGCTCCTGGATGCGATAGGCGAGGCGGGACTCAAGGTAACGCCGGTTGAAGGGCGGCGGCGCTGTCGCGAACAGATCGCGCCACTGCTGCCGCAGATCGGGCGTCGTGGCGGTCTTCAGCGCGGCCAGGCGCGCGGGGATGGGATCGGGCTTGTTCATGCATGCCTCCGGTGAGTCGCGGTTGCATGAACGCTCCGCTCGGCCGGATAGTGTAGGCGAATTTCTCCAGTATCGTCAGAATGTTGGGCCATCCCCCGCTGCCTGAGGCGGATCATCCCGAGGGCCAGCAGGCCGCACAGCTCTGCGCGGCGCTCGGCAGCGGTCATCGCCGATGGGGCGAGGGGGTTCGGTCCCGAGGCAATGGCAAGGCGCGCGTTCATCAGGGGCTCCGGTGGCGACCGGGACAACGCTATGGCCTCGGTCTCACCGCGCAAGGTGCCGCACGCGCCGCGTCGGCTCAGGTCGCTTCGTGTCGGCACTGAAGCGTGTGTTGCGAGGTGCCGGCGGCAATCCGGGGCTGGAGCAGTCAGAGGAAGGGACTGCAGGCTCGAATCAGCGTCCTCTAATCGAACGAGAGCCACAACATCGACCGGCCGCGTTGACGCCGCCCCAACGGCAACCTCTCAGGCGCTGATCATGGGCCAGATTTCAGGTCCAAGAAGAACAGCATAAAACGGCTGTCCAACTCTTCCCACGATCGTGCGGGTGTCGCACGAACATAGCCCGCTCCGATCATCGCGCCCAGCGCCGCATGCCATCAGACATTGATCCCTGCCGCAAGCGCAAGACGGACAAGGGCTGGCAGCGAGACGGAGCCTGTCTTGCGCATGACCGCGGCACGGTGGTTCTCGACAGTGCGCTGGTTGATGCCGAGATCAGCCGCGATGATCTTGTTCGGCGCGCCCTGCAGAACCTTGGTCAGCACCTCGCGCTGCCGATCCGTCAGGCCGGCGAAGCGCGCTTTTGCCTCGCGGCGCGCTTGATCTCGCGCCCGTGAGTCGCTAGCCCGCGCGACCGCCGAGCGGACACTGACCAGAAGGTCAGCCGCAATCGCGGGCTTCTCGATCAGATCGGAGGCGCCGGCCTTCATCGCGCTGACCGCCATCATGGCATCGCCATAGCCCGTTAGTATGATCGCCGGGGGCAGCAGCGCCTCCTCGCGCAGAACCTTGATCATGCTGACACCGTCCATGCCGGGAAGCACAGCATCGACGATCAGGCAGGCAGGCCCCACCGGGCGCGGTGCCGACAGGAATTCCTCGGCCGATACATAGGTGGCGACGATCCAGCCCTCCGCCTCGAACAGCCGGCTCGCGGCTTCACGCAGCAGCGGATCGTCGTCTACGATGTGCACGGTCATGCCCACGGCCGAAGGCGCCACGCCGCTTTCGGGCGCAAGGGTGCGCGGCGCGACGCTGAGCAAGCCAGCGATGCTGGCGAGCAAGACCTCGGGTGATACCGGCTTGATCAGGTGCGATTGTGTCGTCGCAGTCATCGTCGGCAAAGGGACATGGCCTGTCAGGATCAGGCTCGGCACCTGTGCACCGATGGCATTTGCCAGTTCGACCGAGAGCGCAACACCGCCTGAGCCATCGTCGAGGTCCAGATCCGCAAGCAGCAGATCAGGATGCGCGGGGTCAGCCGACGCCCAATCGAGCGCCGCGCGCGCGTTTTGCTGCGCAATCACGGTGTGCCCGGCCGACTCGAGCACTTCTGTCAGCAGACCGCGCAACTGATCGTCTTCCTCGACCAGTAGGATGTTTCCGTGCGGATCCGATGCAGCGCTTCGCGCGAGGGGCGTTCCGGGCGGGGCGGACAACTCGGCCGATACCATCGGCAGCCTGACCATGAAGGCCGATCCCTTCCCGAGGGTCGAGCGGACCGTGACCGGATGATCGAGAAGGTCGGCCAGCCGCCGAACAATCGACAGACCAAGGCCGCGTCCGCCCGATGCAACTTTCTGATCAATTTGCCTATATGGGTCGAAGATCGCCCCCTGATCGCCCTTGGCGACGCCTATGCCTGTATCGTGAACCTCAATCTGAAGCCCCGTGCCCTTGCGCCGGCAACCGACGAGGATGCCGCCCCGATTGGCGTATTTTAGCGCGTTGGACAGCAGGTTGCGCAGAATCTGCCTGAGCAGCTTCGGATCGGTGCGCACCCAGGCCTTGCATGGAACGGTGCGCAGCTTAAGGCCCTTCTGCTCGCAGAGCGGAGCGAATTCCTCGACGACACCGGCAATCAGCGGGCCTATCGCCATGGGCACAGGCTTCGGTTTGACGACGCCCGACTCGATGAGGTTGATGTCCAGCAGCGAGTCGAGGATCTCGATCGTGGCATGAAGGGTTCGTTCGAGCAGCGCCGCGAACCGCGCCTGCTCGGCCTTGCCCGCGCTTTGCGTCATGAGGCCGTGGAGCAGGGCAAGCGCTTGCAGAGGTTGGCGCAGATCATGACCCACGACAGCGAGCAGACGAGACTTGGCCTGCGTTGCTGCATCTGCGGCCTTCACCGCAGCTTCCAGCGTCGCGCTTGTGCGCTTGCGCTCAGTGATCTCGTTGAAGGTGATGACGACCCCGTCAGTCGCACCGCCTTCGACTCGATAGGGCTGGATCCGCCGAAGATACCAGACGCCCTCGGGGGTCGCGATCTCGACCTCCCTGGGATCGGATGTGGCCAGGACTGCACGAGCATCGCTCAGCAGCTCCTCGTCCTTCGCCATTGCCGCGAGGTCTGAGAGAGGGCGGCCGATATCTGTCGGAATGACACGAAACAATGCCCGCGCGGCGGGTGTGTAGAACCGCACATTCAGCTCGCGGTCCAGAAACAGCGTGGCGACATCGGTACTGTAGAGCACGTTCTGCAGGTCGTTGGCGGTGTTGCGGTGTCGCTCCAATGTCTCCTGCAACTGGCTGTTCAGCGCCGTTAGTTCCTCGTTCAAGGATTGCAGCTCTTCCTTCGAGGCGAGCAGTTCCTCGTTTGTGGACTGAAACTCCTCATTGACCGACAGCACATCGGCAACATCGGCGCCGCGCGCCTCGACCTCGCGTTCGAGATCGCGAAGCGCGGTTCGTAACTCACCCCGTGTACGCTCCAGTTCGGCCTTCAGGTCGCTGGTGCCGACCTTGGCCGCGGTCCGCTTGGCCGGGGTCCGATCCGTCTCTGCGGGAAGTGCGACGAAGCAGGCCAGCAGCAGAACGGCATGGCCATCCGGAACCGCGCGCAGATCGATGCGAAAGGCGCCTTCGCCGGGGATACGCCCCCCCGCGACGCTGACCCGAGGGTTCTTCAGGTCGCAGCCGGCCGCAGCGTCACGAAACCGCGCGCGCATCGCCTTGGGCAACAGCCCCAGAAAACCGGGGTCGGCGTGGCCTTGGGTCACGCGGAGGTAGCGCTCGGTTGGACCGAGCATGTAGAGACATTCGAACTGCCGCGTCATCAGCACGACCGCTGGCGCGTAGTCCTCGAGCACCACCTTTCGGCAGAGTTCGGCGAGCGCGGCGCGCCCCGCTTGCGGCGGCGTCCGGGGTGTCAGGGGGCTACCGCGAGGGGTGGCGGCCAGATGCAGATCGCCCGGCCTGCCGCTGCCGGTTCTTTGCCAGAGCCGCGCCGTCTTGTCCGCCACTGCAAAACGGCCGTCGAGCGGCCCGGGCGTCTCAGCGGAGCCGAGCAGGAGCAAACCACCAGGACGCAGCGCAAAGCAGCATGCGGCAATCACGCGGCGCTGCGCTTCGGGTGCGAGATAGATCAAGACGTTGCGGCAAGACACGAGATCGATGCGCGAGAACGGCGGATCGGAAAGAAGATCGGCTACCGTGAACACAATCGCATCGCGCAACTTTGAGGTAACGCGCCAGCCGCCGTTCTCGCGCACGAAAAAGCGTGCGAGGCGCTCGGCCGAGACCTGCGACTCGATTCCGGGCGGATAGAACCCGGTGCGAGCTGTCGCAACCGCATGCGGGTCTACGTCCGAGGCCAGCACCTGGAGCCGAACCGGGCAACCTGCCGCGGCAATGGCTTCGAGGCAGACCATGGCGAGGCTGTAGGCTTCCTCGCCCGTGCTGCACCCCGCCACCCAGACCCGCAGGGGGCGATCGTGGCTTGCATCCTTCAGAAGGTCCGGCAGGGCCCGTTCCGAGAGGTGCCGAAAGACCGCCCCGTCGCGGAAGAAGCCGG
>JBIKVM010000222.1:0-4843 GCA_044356825.1 Limisphaerales bacterium | reverse complement strand
GGTGGAGTGGATCAAGAGATCCGCCACTAGCTGCTCCGTCTCGACAGGATCGGACCGTAGGATTGCAAGATATTGTTCGGTTTCCGCGGGGGCCAACCCGGCAAGGGCCATGCGACGGGCAATCCGGCGTTCAAGCGTCCCGAGCTTGTAGAGCGACAGGTCGTGCGGTGCGTGCTTTCCGGCATGGTCGAGGATCACGCTGTAATCCTGGCGCGCAACATCCTCGGGCGGCGTTTGGGCGTCGGCCCCGACATCTGCCTCGTCCGCGCGCGGTGGATGCGCGCTTGCCCGACTCTTCCAGTGTCTGGCCAGTGCTGCAGGCATCTGGCCAACCTGCAGGATCTGATCGACCAGCCCGGAGGCGATCGCGCTCTCGGGCATCCCGGGATAGCCCGCCTCGCTCGGATCCTGAGCGATGACGAGGCCTCCGGCTTCGTGGATCCGAGCCAGTCCGGCGGTGCCGTCGGAACCCGTTCCCGACAGCACGATGCAGATCGCATCGGCGCCCGCATCCCGGGCGATGGCACTCAGGACGACATCGAAGGGCAGCCTGACGCCCTTTCCAGCCTCCGGAACGGACAGACGCAGCCGGTTGCCGGAAACGCTCAGGAAAAACCCCGGCGGTATGACGTGCAGATGACCCGGCCGAAGTGCCATCCTGTCGTGGGCCTCGACAACTGTCAGCCCCGTTTCCGGCGCCAGTAGATCGACCATCATGCTGTCATGCGCAGGATCAAGATGGAGGATGAGCACGAAGCTCGCGGGCGCATCGCCCGAGATCCCTCGAAAAAGCGCGCGACAGGCCTCAAGCCCGCCAGCTGACGCCCCGACCGCGACGATCGGTCCACCGGACTTGCCCGGTGAGATGTCAGTATCCGACAAGGTGAGCTCCAAACCGGGTCAAGAATGGCCCGAATTGCCGGCCCGCTCGGGGCAATTCTCTCTAACGCCCCGATTCTCAGGGCAAGGGACCAGTGTGTAGCAACAACCGTCGCGCCTGCCCATAACCCATTCCGCGCGACGGATACGAAAACAGGACGCCCTGCACCCAGGGGCGATCAGGGCCTGAGTAGTTTCCGGCGCCTACAACTTGTAGTGTTAGGGCCTAGTCGTTAAGTGATAATCGAAGCATGAGAGTTTCATGAGACGCATATTTCTGGTTCCGAGGCGAAAACACGCAAATCCGCTCGCTGAATTTGAAACAGATGCCCGCGCGGCCGGCCAGCGCCTCTGCGCCATCGCTGCATCTGAATCGAAATGACCCGATGACAATCGACACGCTCGACGCGCTTCTTCTGCACAGGCTGAAGGGCACGCTTTATGCGGAGCGAGTGATCCTCCGAGGTCTCCGGAGCATGGAACAAAAGGCCAGTGCCGCGCAACTCAAAGCCGCGTTCGCAGCCCATCGCGCCGAAACTGAGGAACATCTCATTCGGCTCGAAAGGGCGTTCGATGCGCTTGACGTCCCAGTCCACGGAAAGAGATGCCAAGCAATCACCAGCCTCATCGAGGAGGCCGAGGGGCTGACTGCCACCATGGGCACCACCGCGACGTTGGATGCTGCCCTGATCGCCGTGGCACAGACGATCAAGCATCACGAGATCGCACGCTACTGCACCCTCGTCACCTTGGCCATGACACTGGGGCGCCCGAAGCTTGCCGCATTATTCAAGGGAACGCTGGACGATGAGACCGCTGCAAACGCTGCGCTCTCGCGGCTGGCAGATGAGCGGATGACCGCCGCCTCCGCGAACTTCTGGTGGCAATCGTGATCAACAAGGCAGAACACCACGGCCGAGGCCGATGCGCTGAGGCGTGCGATAACTTGCGGCCCCGGTTGCTACCGATACGGCGGTACAGTCTCGGTCCCTCCGAAAGGGGCGCCACATGCGCAGCGTCGGCGTAGGTCGATTCGGGTCGGCGCGGAGTTATGTCGCGCGATGCGCCGGGCCTCGGGCAGCGGCCGGATCAGGGCGCGCGGGCCGAATTAGCGGCGGTGGCGGCGTGCCGACGCGGGCGCGGCCTGCCTACCAGACCTCGGCGACGATGGCGCGGACCTCGCGCATGGCGGGGCTCTGGCCGTGCGTGCGCTCAACGATCTGGATGCGGGTGGGGGGCAGGTCAGGCAGGCCGTGCCCAGCGGGGAGCGCGCGCAAATCGGGGGGCAACGTGCCCTCGGCCATGACGCTAAAGGCCAGGCCCGCCGCGACCGCGGCCTGGATGACCTGGCCGCTCGCGCTCACGAGGGCGACGCGGTAGGGCGTCGCGGTTTCGGTCAGGCGACGCTCGGCCGCGGCGCGGAACACGCAACCCTCGGGGAAGAAAGCCATGGGCCGCTCACCCAGGGGCTGAGCAGGCGCATCGGGCGCGCCGACCCACAGGAGCGCGCGCTCGGCGAGCAGCGTTGCGGGCCCCGGATCATGCGCGAGCGTCACCACCGCCATGTCGAGCGCGCGCGCCTCGACCTGCGCGCCCAGATCGCGGCTGAGCCCGGTTACCACCGTCAGCTCGACCGCCGGCAGCCGCTGGCGCAGCGTCCGCAAGAGCTGCGGCAGCATCGGCAGCACATAGTCCTCCGCAATCCCGAGCCGCACCGCCCCCGCGATCTGCCCGCGCCTCGCGACCCCCAGGAGCCCGTCATGCGCATCGACGACCGCGCGCGCGCGGCCCATCATCTCCGCCCCCGCAGGCGTCAGCGCAACGTCGTGATAGTCGCGCTGCAAAAGCGTGACGCCGAGCGCGCCCTCGAGCTGGCGGATGCGCTGCGACATCGTCGCCTGCGAACAGCCAAGCCGTGCGGCGGCGCGCGAAAAACTGCGCGCCGTCGCGACGGCGAGAAATGAGCGCAGGAGGCGAGTGTCGAGGTCGTGCATGGCAGCATTGAATAGAACAATTCCTGCGATCGGCAAAAGTCGTTTTACCGATGCCGCGCCGTGCCGCTATTCTCGGGCCCGGGGCAGCGCGCGGGGGGTGCGGCATGAAGGTCGGGTTCATCGGTCTCGGGACGATGGGGGGCAATGCGGCGAAGAACCTGCTCCGGGCGGGGTTCGCGCTGGTCGTCCACGACATCAGGCCCGAGGCCGGGCGCGCGCTGATCGAGATGGGCGCAAGCTGGGCCACAAGCCCGCGCGCGGTGATCGATGCGGTCGATGTCGTCGTCTCGATGGTCTACGGCCCGCCCCATTGCGAGGCCATCGTCCGGGGTGGGAACGGCCTCCTGCAGGGCGATTGCCGCGGCAAGGTCTGGATCGACATGACGACCTCCTCGCCCTTCCTCATGCGCGCGCTCGCGGCCGAGTTCGAGGCGGCGGGGGGCCATGCGGTCGACGCCCCGGTCACGGGCAGTGTCGATGCCGCGATCCGGGGCGACATGCCGATGTTCGTGGGCGGCGACGACGCGGTGATCGAGCGCGTCCGGCCGGTGATCGAGGCGATGGGCCAGCTGCGCAAGGTGGGCGCCCATGGCAACGGCTATGTCGCGAAGCTCGTGAACAATCAGCTCTGGAAGATCCACGCCGCCGCCATCGGCGAGGCGATGGTGACGGCAAAGCTCGCGGGGCTCGACCCGCTCACCTGGTGGGAGGCGATGAAGGGCGGGGCAGCGGACAGCTTCGTGCTCTCGCACGACGTGCCCTCGATCTTCGCGGGGCATTACGACCCCTCCTTCCCGATCGCGCTCTGCCTCAAGGACCTCGCGCTCATCAAGGAATTGATGGACCATGTCGGCACCACGAACACGCTGACCGAGGCCACCCACGAACGCTTCCGCGAGGCCGGCCGCCGCTATGGCACCGCGGCGGGCGAGATGACCGTCTGCAAGGTCATCGAGGACGACGCCGGCATCGACCTGCGCGTCGCCGGCGAATGGGTCAAACCCTGGGAAGTCGCGCACGGCTGAAGGGGGGCGGCGGAGATGGCGGCACTCGGGCCTTGAGCAAACCTCAGAGCTTTCGCGCATACCATCTGACGCGGCCGACGACGTTGACCTCTTCGGCGAGGCATTCGTATTGCGAATAGCTTGGATTGTCCGAGGTAATGCGCAGGCGCGCCGGATCGCTCGAGGGGATGTGCTCGACGCGCTTGGCCACGAGCCCCATGCCGTCGTGCAGCACGAACAGCCCCGGCGGATAGGGCCGCTTGCGCCCCATGTCGACGAGGATCGTGTCGCCGTCATTCAGGGTGGGCATCATGCTGTCGCCCTGCACCTGCATGATGCGCAGGTCGCGCGGATCGGCGTCAAGCTCGTCCTCGATCCAGGACAGGCGGAAGTGATAGTGCTTGTCGACGACATCATCGCCCGCATGCACGACGGTGCCACCGCCAGCCGATGCGCGCGCCCGCACACCCGAGACGGCGACGAAGGTCGTGTCCGGGGTGTAGATCTTCGGCGCCTCGCCCTCGACGGCGCCGTCGCCGTCGACGAGCCAGTCGACATCGACCCGAAGGACCGCCGCGACCTTCTCGAGCTTGGCGCGGCTCGGACGGACCGATTTGCCGCGCAAGATGTCGTAGATGAAGGAGCGGTTGAGCTTCGAGGCGGCGGCAACCGACGCGGGGCTCATGTCGAGCTGGAAGGCCCTTGCCTTCAGACGCCGGGCGATATCGGTGACAGGCATGAACTATCCCCAGCCGGTTGTGGACGATATTGGATAACTACATCGTTGATGTCGGATCGTCAACTCGATAGGAACTTAGGAGGAACAGAGCGAAGAATCGGGGGGGGCAGACATGGGGGTGATCCAGCGCGCATACTTCACGCTCGAGGAAGCCGTCGCACATTGGGGGCTGAGCGAGACCGAACTGCGATATGTCGTCGAGAACGGGCTTCTGACGCTGTCGCTGC
>JBIKVM010000098.1:0-10386 GCA_044356825.1 Limisphaerales bacterium | reverse complement strand
CTTTATGACCAGGGCCGTGCGCTGGGCGAAGAGACACTGCGCCAGGCCGGTGACCGCCTGAAGCCAGGCGACAAGGCCATCGTGATGAGCCGCTGGGAGTCGGAGAACCGCGCCCAGCGGGAACTCGGCCTTGTCGATGTCCTCACCGAAGCCGGTATCGAGGTCATCAAGCTTCAGGAAGCCGAGGGGGCCTCGGCTGACCAGATGCTCCAACTGCCGACGCTGACCGCGACACTGCTGGCCAACCCCGAGGTCAAGCTGATCGGCTATCCGGGCGGGCCGTGGCTTTCGGCCGCCCCTGCCTTCATGCAGGCGGTAGGCAAGGGTCCGGACGACATCATCGCCGTGGGCTTCGATCTTGGCCAGGGGGTGATGGCCGCCTTCGATCAAGGCTATGCGACCGTCACCGCCGATCAGCAGCCCTATTTGCAAGGCTACATGCCAGTCCTCTCGCTCTGCCAGCAGATCGTCTACAAGCTCGCCCCGTTGAACGTCGATACCGGGGCCGGCTTCGTCACCAAGGACACCTACAAGGACGTGATCACCCTCGCCGAAGAAGGCATCCGCTGATCGCATCCTGATCTCCGGGCGCGGGATTTCCTCGCGCCCGGCATTCCCTCTGGTGAAGGACGGCTCGCATGGCATCCGACGAATTGGCGCCCGGGACGCCCATCATCCAACTTCGCAACATCGTGAAGCGCTTCGATTCGGTCGAGGCGCTGTCCGGCATCTCGATTTCCGTCCGGAAGGGCGAGGTTCTGGGGCTTCTGGGCGACAACGGCGCGGGGAAATCAACACTGGTCAAGACACTGGCCGGGGTGCACGACCCGGACGAGGGCGAGATCCTGGTAAAGGGCCGCAAGGTCAGCCCGTGGACCCCGCTCGCCGCCCGCAATGCCGGAATAGAGACGGTTTTTCAGGACCGGGCGCTTGCGCCTCAGCATTCCATCGTCACCAACATCTTCATGGGGCGCGAGATCACCAATGCCCTCGGTCTTATCCGGGTTCAAAAGCAGATCGACGAGGCCAACCGACTGATGCGCGAGATCGGCTTCACGTCCAAGGTTTTCAATCCGGAGTCGACTGTCGGCCACCTGTCGGGCGGGGAACGCCAGGGCGTGGCGATCGCCCGCGCGCTCTACAACAATGCCGAAGTCATCGTGCTCGACGAACCCACCACAGCGCTGTCGCTGACCGAGACACAGAAGGTGTTCCGCTTTGTGAAGGCGGTGAAGGACAGCGGGCGCACCGTCGTCTTCATTGGCCACAACATCTATCATGTCTGGGATATCGCCGACCGATTCTTCGTGATCGACCGCGGCAAGACCGCCTTCGAAGGCGAGAAGGCCGCCTTCACCGGCGCCGATCACCTGATCGAGATGATGCACCAACTGGCCGAGACCGGACGCGCCGATATCGGCTCCTTGCGCAAGACGGCCTGAAACGGACACCCCATGACAATCGTCCACGCCCCGACCACCCCCATCGACAAGCGCGACGCGCAAAGCCCCTGGCGCCTGTTCTATCGCCGCAACGGCAGGGCACTGAACGCGTTCCTGACCTTCCTCCTGGTCTGGGGCTTCTTTGCCTTCAACAACCCGACGCTGTTCCTGATCCCGGGCTATTACAACGCCTTCCTCTATTCGGTCCCCGCCACGGTCATCATGACGACGGCGCTCGTCTTCGTGATCGTCTCGGGCGAGCTTGATCTGGCCTTCCCATCGGTGATCGGGGCATCGGGCGGGCTCTTCATGACGCTTGTCATATCGGGCGTGCCGATCCTGCCTGCAGCCGCACTCACGTTGATTGGCGGCGCGGCGCTCGGGGCGGCGATAGGGGCGATCGTCGTCTATGGCAAGATCAGCAGCCTTGTCGCGACCTTGGGCCTGAACTTCTTCATCGTCGGCATCGTCAACCTTCTTGCCCAAGGTAAGAACATCGAGAGCCGCGACTCGGTCGGCACGTTCGGCAACCAGTTCTTTATCGCCAAATGGGAGGTTTTCGGCCTCCAGATCCCGAACCACTTCCTGATCGCGGTCGCATGGACGGCCCTGTGCTACGTGCTCTTCAAGTATCACCGCTTCGGCATCCGCGTGCAGCTCGTGGGCGACAACCCCGACAGCGCGCGCCAGATGGGCATCAACATAGACCGGATCCGAGTGGGCGTCTTTGTCTGGTCCGCCCTCGCAGCCGCCTTGTGCGGGGTGATCCTCGTGCAGACTTCAAACCTGGTCTGGTTCCCGACCAGCGGCAAGGCCTATCTCCTGATCGCGCTCGCGGCCCTCTTTGTCGGCGGCACACCCACCTGGGGAGGGGTGGGGACGATCTGGGGCGCCTTCTTCGGGGCTCTGACGGTCACGCTCATCCCCTCCGGAGCCGTGGGCGCGGGCTTCGCCGGTTTCTGGACCGATTTCATCTTCGGGCTCGTCATCATCCTGACGATGGTTGCCCACCGCTTCGGAGGCTCGCGCGTGCGATGAGGGTCGCTGTCGTCACCGGGGCCGCGGGCGATATCGGCCAAGCCACCGCCCATGCGTTCGCGCGCTCGGGCCATGCGCTCGTGCTTCTGGACCGGACCCCCGCACCCTTGCCTGCCGGCGCCGAAGGTCTGGCGCAGCCGTGCGACCTTGCCAACCCCGGCGAGGTCGCCGAAGCCTTCGCCGTCATTGCTGCCCGCTTCCCGCGACTGGATGCGCTGGTCAACATCGCGGGCATCAACCACCGCGCCCCGGTTGCCGAGATGCGGATCGAGGACTGGGACAGGATGATGGACGTGAACGTCGGCGCGATGTTCCTGACCTGCAAGCATGCAATTCCGCTCATGACCGGCGAGGGTGCGGCCATCGTGAACATGGCCTCGATCTCCGGCCATGTCGCCTCGCGCGACTACCCCGCCTATGTCGCAAGCAAGGCTGCCGTCGAAAGCTTCACCTGGGCGCTGTCGGGAGAGGTCGGGCCGCATATCCGCGTCAACGCCATCGCCCCCGGCTGGGTCGCCGCCGGCTTCACCCGCGCCGCTCTCGAGACATCGGCAGACCCTGCGGCGCTCGAGGAAAAAGCGCGCGCTGCCCATCTTCTGGGCCGCATGGCCGTACCGTCGGAGGTGGCGGCAGCGATAATCTGGCTCACCTCTGCCAAGGCATCCTTCGTCACCGGCGAAACCCTGTTCGTCGATGGCGGTCTGATGCGCGTGCATTGATGGGAACCTACCTCGTCACCGGATCTGCAGGAGGCATAGGTGGCGCGACCTGCCGCGCCTTGCGCGCCGCGGGGCACAGGACCATAGGCCTAGACCTCGCGCCCTCGCCCGAAGCCGACCTGTCACTCACCCTTGACCTGATGGACGAAAACGCGCTGGCGCAGGCCATGGCGGAGGCTGGCGCGCTTGATGGTCTGGCCTGCATCGCCGGAATCCATGCAATGGGCAGGGTTGCCGACCAGCCGTGGGAGGACTTCCGTCGTGTTCTGAGGGTGAACGCCGGCGGCATCATGCTGGCGATGAAGCACGCTAGCCGCTACCTCAAGGACGGCGGTGCAATCGTTCTCATGGGTTCGGTATCGGCCCATCTCGCCACCGACGGGTCGGTTGCCTACCATACGTCGAAGGGCGCGGTGATCGGACTGATGCGTGCGGCGTCCGGAGAGTTCGCACCCCGTGGAATCCGGGTGAACGCCGTCAGCCCCGGCTGGGTGGACACGGATTTCACCAACTGCGCCCTGGCCAGACTGCCAGATGGCGAAGCGATCCGCGAACGTGCGGCATCCGCCCATATCCTCAACCGGATGGCCCGCCCAGAGGAAGTGGCTGAGGCGGTCGTCTTCCTGCTTTCCGACGCCGCAAGCTTCATCACTGGCGAAGAGCTGTTCGTTGATGGCGGATACGTGAGGCGAAAGTGAGCAAGAGCGACCTGACCTACGACCCATTCGGCCCCGCTCGGACGGCAGGAGGTTTCGTCGGTGACTTCAATGGCGAGGTCATGCCCGTCCTGACCCGCTGGCGCGACATCCGAGCGGCTGCGCGCGACTGGCAGCGGTTTTCGAACGATAGTCCGGGCCGCGTGCCGGTGCCGGACGAAACGGATATTCGCAGCCTCCGTCAGCTTCCCATCGAGATCGACCCCCCGACCCACGGCGCCTACAAGGACCTTGTGAAGGACTGGTTCCGGCGCCCCCTCGAAGATCAGACACTCGCAAGCCGCATCGGCTCCATTGCCCGCGAGCGTGTGACTGCGGCGCTCGGGATTGGGCAGATCGAGGTTGTGCAGGCGATCTCGCTGCCCATCCAGTCCTACGCATTGGCGGCGCTCTTCGGCCTTCCGGAGGCGGAGGCGGAGGTCTGGACAGGCTGGGGTTTTCACGCCTTCAAGACCAAAGGCAGGAACGATCCCGCGAAGGCCGCGATGCTGATGAACCGGATCGAAGACTATGTCGATGCAGGTCGTGACGGCGCGAGCGAGACCTTCTTCGATCACCTCGCCAGCGCCCGTCTCGACGGCCGCCCGCTGACGCGCGACGAAAAGCTCGGATTCTCCCACGTCGCCTTCGCGGGCGGGCGCGACACGCTGATCCACACGATGTCTGGTGCGATGTGGCACATGGCCCGCGCCCCTGCCGATCTCGAGCGACTGCGGTCGGAGCCGGAATTGCTGCCACGGGCGACCGAGGAAATGGTGCGCTTCTTCTCGCCCCTGACCCACATCGGCCGCATCTGCACACGCGAGGATGAGGTCGCAGGCGTTGCTCGTCGGCAGGGTGAACGTATCGCCCTTTGCTGGGCGGCGGCGAATTTCGACGATACCACCTTCGAGGATCCCCTGAGCCTGCGGATCGACCGGTTGCGGAACCCGCATGTTGGGTTTGGCGCCGGCGACCACTCCTGTCTGGGCGCAGCGCATGCCCGGGCCGTGATCCGCGCACTTCTCTCCTCTCTCACCGCTCTCGTCGCACGCATCGATCTCCACGAAGCCATCCCCGGCGCCCGTGACGTCGGCGGGATCGTCCGATCGCAGGGCTTCTCCCGGCTCAGCCTGACCTTCCACCCCAGGTGACGGATGACGCACTTCAGGATCGAGGATGGCGCCCTCGTGGTGCGGATGTTCGGCGAGACCCTCAGGGTCGAAGCCCATGGCCCCGACGCGATACGCACCCGCGCGCGTCCGGGGCTGACGGTCGCCGAACCCCATGTCAGTGCGCTTCTGTCGACGAAGCCCACCAGCCCCGAGATCGAGATCGACGCCTACCGCGCATGCATCACGAACGGCCGGATCCGCGCTGAGCTGAAGGTCGTTCCCCGGCACGGTGCCGACCAGCCCAGAGAGGTCGTCATCCGCTATGTCGACACGGTGACGGGCATGGAGCTTTTATCCGAAACCCGCAGCCATTTCGCCGGTCCCGGCCCTCGCGCGTTCAAGCCGATCGCCTCGGGCAGCTTCCAGCTGGAGGCCACCTTCACCGCCTATGATGGCGAGCGCATCATGGGCCTAGGCCAGCCGCAGCATGGGCGGCTTGACCTCAAGGGGGTCTCGACCACGCTTGTCCAGCAGAACTACCATGTGGTGATCCCCTTCGTGATATCCTCGCGCGGCTATGGATTCCTCTGGAACAATCCCGCCGTCGGTCGCTGCGATTTCGCCGCGAACCTCACCCGCTGGCGCGCAGAGGCCACGCCCGGTCTCGACTACTGGATCTGCGCGGGCGACAGCCCCGCCGCCATACTCGCTCGCTACCTCGATGCCACCGGGCGGCCCCCGATGCTGCCCGACTGGGCCACCGGGTTCTGGCAGAGCAAGCTGCGCTACAGGACGCAGGCAGAGCTTCTGGGTGTGGCGCGGCAGCACAAGCAACTGGGACTGCCCCTTTCGTGCATCGTCATCGACTTCTTCGCCTGGACGCGTCAGGGCGAATGGCAGTTCGATCCGAAGGACTGGCCCGATCCCGAGGGCCTGATCCGCGACCTGACCGACATGGGGGTTGAGACGATGGTCTCGATCTGGCCCACCATCGGCCTGAATGCCGAAACCTGGAAGGAGATGCGCGAAGCCGGCATGATCCTTCGGACCGAACGGGGCATCCCGGCTGTGAACATGTTTCCCGACAAGGATCCTTATGGCCTGCACTTCCTGACCTATTACGACGCCTTCAACCCGGACGCCCGCGACTATCATTGGGAACGGGTGAAGGCGGGCTACCTCAAGCGCGGCTTCCGCAACTTCTGGCTCGACAGTTGTGAACCCGAGATCCGCCCGGCCAATGCAGAGAACATCCGCACCAGCCTTGGAAACGGGGCAGAGATGTTGTCGGCCTATCCCAAGCTTCATGCCGACCGCTATGCCGAAGGGCTCAAGGAGGAAGGGATCACCGATGCGGTCCTCCTGACACGTTCAACCTGGGCCGGGGGACAGAAGGCGCCGATCATCCTGTGGTCGGGCGATGTCTGGTCGACCTGGGAGGATTTGCGCAACCAGATCGCCGCCGGCTGCCACGCTGCCGCGAGCGGCATAGGCTGGTGGACGACCGACATCGGCGGGTTCTACGAGGGTCATGGGAAGGACGCGGCCTTTCACGAGCTGCTTCTGCGCTGGTTCGAGTTCGGCGTCTTCTCGCCGATCTGTCGCCTGCATGGATTTCGCATCCCCGAGGGGGTGCCGCTCTCGTCGCCCGGCGAGCCGGTCAGCTATGGCCCCCGCGAGATGTTCTTCATCTTTACCGAGTCAGGCGGCGACAACGAGCTCTGGAGCTTTGGCCCCGACGTGATGGACGCCGCCAGCCGCCTTCTGGCGCTGCGCGAGGGGCTGCGCCCCTACATCTGCCGCGCAATGCGGCGCTATCACGAAGAGGGGATACCGCCCATGCGGGCCGTGGCCTTCGATTTCCCCGCCGACCCCGCAGCCGATATGCCCCATCAGTTCCTCTTTGGCGATGCATTGCTGGTTGCCCCGGTGGTTGAAGCAGGCGCTACCTCCCGCAGGGTCCACCTGCCGATCGGCGACTGGCAGCATGCCTTTACCGGCGAAACCTATCCTGCGGGCCGGCACGATATCGCGGCACCTCTGGGCCGGCCGCCCGTCTTCATCCGGTCAGGCGTTCCAGCCGAGGGTTTCGACGTCGTCCTGCCTCCATGGCGCCGATGACATTGCCGACCTTGGCACAAAAAAGCCGTCGGGGGCGGCCACATCATCAAGGCCATGAGCGGCCCCAACTCGACTCAGGGCCGCCCGTCCAAGATCCAAGAGGCCGCTGCCAAACGGGCTGTCACAAGCAGGTCCGCCAACCCCTCGGGGGAGGTTTCTTTGCCCGACCTGCCAAAGACGGCGAGGGATCTTCGGGTGCTCTGGATCCGATATCGACTACGACGTTCTTGCGAAGCCGAGGGGACCACCGTGGAACCGGCCGGTCAGTCGCGCCCCCCTTGCCAATCCGATACCCCGACCCACCGCCTCCCGCGATCATTCCGGCCTCTTTCGGGACGCGGATGCCGCCGCCACGCTCGCCCTCAGGGCCTCCTTGAGGGTTACCCTGTAGGTGCGGCTGACCGGAAGATCGAGACCTCCGACCATTCTGCAGATCATCCTGCCCCCCTCGTTGCGGACCTCTTGCACGTGATCGAGCGCAACCCAGTGGGAGCGGTGTATCCGGATCCCTCTCGCCTCCCCCAATTCATCCGTCGCCCGGCCGAAAGGATAGAGGATTAGGGTATCCCCGAGGGTCGTGTGGACGCGCAGATAATGCAGTTCGGCCGAAAGCGCGACGAGATCGCGCCCAAGCCTTCGGGGAATACGCGACCAGAACGCAGCCAGCGCGGGCGGTGGCACCTCGTTCGCCGGGGTCATGACCCTTGGCTGCGGTTCTGGGTTGCCGGTCTCGATCCTCATCAGGCTTGGCGCATTGATCAGGGTCCACGTCAGGCAGAAAGGAACCGCGAACTGCGCGAACTCCCGCGCGGCGGCCAGAAGAAGCGGCTCGGTTGCATCGTCGACCGACTGCTCCACCCTGAAGACGGAATCCACCACAAGCGCCACGGGCGTAAACAGGAGCGACGCGACAATCGCTGCCAGCAGCACCTGCCCGAGACCGGAGAGCACGGCCACGCGCGGTATCCGCGCAAGGCCCGTCTGCGTGAGAGCGAGGAGCGCAAGCGCTGGCCCCACATGCGCTCCCCAGAACGCCACCGCACTCAGCGTCCCGAGCCCTTCGGCGGCACGTGGCCCGATCCAGGCCAGTCCCATGGTCAACCCCGCCCCGCAGAGCGCCAGATAGGGAACCCACCCGATCCCGATCGCGCCCGAAGGCCCGAAGCGCCGATGCGGCACTTGTCGGTTTTGGATGCCTTCCGGATCCGTCATGCGATGATCGGGGCGGTGCTCACGTGAACCTTGGAACCATTTGTGAGAACGAAGATCGCACAGCGGGGCGCCGCCATCCAGAGCGAACAGCCTGCCGACCATCCCGGGCCGCCGCCCCTCTGGCATCGCTGCGGTGCGTCGCGCGTCCGGTGGGTTGCCGCAAAACCTGCGAAATCCGGGCCATGGTTTGGAGGATCCCATCAAGGCTTCGTTCTCTAGAAGGGTTCACTCCGGTTCTGCCCATGAGATGCTGAGCACGCTCGCCCTTTCGCCTCCGGTGAGGATCCTCAGCACAGCGTCCCGGGTTTTGGCCGAAGTGAAGAGATTCCCGCCGGTCTGCGGGTTGCGATCCCATGCCGGGAAGTCCGACCCTGCGAGAAGAAGCGCGATCTCGTGGCCAGGCGCGATCCGATGCACGATTTGACCAAGATCGATGACGACCTCCGTCTCGCCCGCGGAGGCTTCCGCAACCCGGGCGAGGTGCGACAGGACAAGGCTGGCCGATCCGTCCGGGGCCATGTCGAGCAATCGCGCGCCGATGTCGAAGCTTGGAGTCTCCGTTCGGACGGTGAGGCGAACGGAGACGGGGCCCGCGATCAACATCTCGGCCTCGGCCGGCGCCAGACGGAAAAGTGCGGTATCGGCACGACCGATGAGGTCCGAATGATCGGTGCTCCCCGCAGCGGCAAGCAGATTGCGGCCTCCAAGGGTCGGGACGGGTGCGTCGGGATCGCTGGCAAGGACGACCTCCTGAGCTGGGGCGCTCCCGGGTGCCTCAAGGCGCCCATCGGCGGTCAGTTGCAGCATCACCGGCGGAGCGACGAGGTCGGTCATCGCGTCCGCGCCGATGAACCTGTCTGTCGTTCCCTGAACCGCAAGCTCGACCTTTGCCCGTGCTGGTGCCGGCGCGTCCCTGAGCCAGTGGTCGAACCACGACATCATGCGCGGCGCTGGGAATATCGACGGGTCGTCGATGTCGTAATGGCTTCCGCTCACGACAAGCAGTTCCGTGGGCACGCCTCTTGCCGAGAGGTCCGCGTGAAGTGCGATCGCGCTGCGGGCGAAGACGTCCTGCCAGAGGGTGACGATCGAGGTCGGCACGCCGAGGTCGCCGCGCACATCGAGTGCCTCCCGATAGGTCGCCATCGCGCCCGGGTCGGTGAAGATCGCCCAAAACGGCATGAGGCGGGAAAGCTCGGCGGACTGGCCCAGAGGGGCGGCCATCCATGCGTCCGACGCGAGCGGATCCTCAATCCCCTGCGCGAGCGCACCGACCAAGCCGCCGATGGCCTCGGCAAAGCCGGGCACCTCGGCCGGCGTGACCCCCCGCGCCGCGACATGTTCGGGGCTGACGTCGGCCGCAAGGGAGGCCCCCTGGAGAAGCAGGGTCTCGATCTTCACGCCGCCCCCGACAGGGGCCATGTCGATCCCAAATGGATCGGCAGGGGCTGCCTGCAGGAAAAGCGCGTCGAGTGCGGGCGGACGCGCAGCAGCGGCCAGCGCGGCAGACATGCCAAGGGCGCTGTCGCCGAACATGCCGATGCGGCCGTTGCTCCACGGCTGGTCCGCCACCCATTCGATGAGGTCGTAGCCGTCGGCACCATCGTCGAGCCATGCCCGGTCGACCCCTTCGGACCCGTGACGCCCCCGCGTGTTCTGAATGACGAGGGCATACCCGCTCTGGGTGATCAGGGGCCAGCCGCGGGCGAGGGCTGCGGCAGGTTCGAGGTCGTCATCGTCATCATCATCGACGCGCGGCGCGAGGTCGGCCAGGGTCTGGCGGTTGTCGAACGGCTCGCCGCCGAGGGGCGTGATCGGAAGGCCGTAGATCGTGCGCGTCACCAGCGTCGGAAAGGGGCCATCGCCCTGCGGAAGATAGACAAAGGTCTTGAGCGACACGCCGTCGCGCATCAGCACATCGGTTTCGAAGACCCGGGTTTCGGCCGACGCGAAGGGTGTCTGGCACAGCATGGCCGTAACCAGCGCCCCGAGATGTCGCAGGGCGGATCTGATGAACGTGTAGCTGGTCAGGGGCAGCATGGAT
>JBIKVM010000097.1:0-10388 GCA_044356825.1 Limisphaerales bacterium | reverse complement strand
CCCGCCGCCTTCGGCCACGGGGTGGCCACGGTGGCGGCAGACATTGACGAAACCCCGGAGCACCCCGTCCGCCCCGCGAGCAAGCACGACGGGCACCCGGCCGATCCGCGCGGTGAATGTCTGCCCAAGTTCGGCCAGATCGGCGGCAAAGGCCACCGCCGACCACGAGCGGCCGAAGATGCGCGATTCCTCGGCCGCCATCACGGCCGGATCATCGAAGAGCGCATAGGGCAGCGTCGCAACCGTCATCATCCACCGCGGCAAAGGGGTCGTCCACGGGCGCGACAGACCGGCCCGCTCCATCGACGCTAGTGCTCCACTCGTGCGTAAATTGTGCGAATCTAAAGTAAACTCAAAATATCGGTGCATACCTTTGCCGAATTACGAGATATTTCCGTTTCGGCGCGCTGCGAATCGTTTCCCAGCCGCGACAGGAGAAGCCCGGATGGAACTCGACTCCTTCGACCGCAAGATCCTCAGGCTCTTCCAGCAGAACACGCGCATCACGAGCGCCGAGCTCGCCAAGCGGATCGGGCTTTCGCCCTCGGCCTGCCACCGCCGGCTGGCCGCGCTGCGCGAAAGCGGCGTGATCGAGGCCGAGGTCGCGATCGTCAACCCGCGCGCGGCGGGGCGGCGCATCACCATGGTCGTGACGATCACGCTCGAGCGCGAGCATTCCGACGTGATCTCGTCGTTCAAGCGGGCCTGCCGCGAGAATGTCGAGATCATGCAGTGCTATTACGTCACCGGCCAGAGCGACTTCGTGCTGATCCTCTCGGCCCGCTCGATGGAGGCCTATGACGCCTTCGTGGAGGATTTCCTGTTTGCCAACCGCAACGTCCGGCGCTTCGAGACGATGGTGGTGATGGACCGCGTGAAGGTGGGCTATGACGTGCCGATCGACGAGGCGGATTGAACCGCCCCGCTGCTGTCACCCCTGCACGGCGGGCCCTCAGCCGACCTGCCAGCCGCCGTCGACCACGATCGTCTGCCCCGTCAGATAGTCCGAGAGCCGCGAGGCGAGAAAGACATAGGTGCCCGCCAGCTCTTCGGGCGCGCCCATCCGGCCCCACGGGATCCGCGCGATGAGCCGCTCGCGCGGGTCGGGCAGGCCCATGGCGAGGCGGTCGGCCACGAGTTTCTCGATCATCTCGGTCTGGATCTGGCCGGGCGCGACGGCATTGACGCCGATCCCCTTGGGCGCAAGCTCGGCCGCCATGCATTGCATCATCCCGACGACCGCGAATTTCGATGCCGAATAGGCGACGTTCTGCGCCCCGCCCCGGATCCCGAAGAGCGAGGAGGTGAAGATGATCCGCCCCCCCGCCCCCATCCGGCGCGCCCCGGCCCGCGCGGTCAGGAAGGCCCCCGTGAGGTTGACGGCGTTCACGGCCTCGAACCGCTCGAGCGGGGTCTCCGTCGCGAGCGCGAGGTGCAGGATGCCGGCGTTCGCCACCACGACATCGGGCGCGCGGCCCCGCGCCGCGAGGGCCTCGAACGCCGCCTCGGTCGCGGCCTCGTCGGTGACGTCGAGCACGAGCGGCTCGGCGCCCGGGATGCGCGCCGCCGCATCGGCGGTGGCCTTCGCGTCGAGATCGACAAGGACGACGCGCGCCCCCTGCGCGGCATAGGCGGTGGCGACGGCAAAGCCGATGCCGCGCGCCCCCCCGGTGATGAGGGCCGTCCGGCCGTCGAGCAATCCTGTGCTGGTCATGGGGTGGTATCCTTCGATGAGTTGCGGATCGGGAAAAGCGCGCGCATGGTCCTGCCCGGCCCGGAGGCGGGCGGTAGGCGCAGGGGGTGGGGATGGCGGATGTGCTCGGGGAGCGGGTCGCGGCAGACGAGGCGGCCGAGGCGGTCGAACTGCTGGGGCGGCTCGTGGCCTGCGACAGCATCAACCCCCCCGGCCCGACGGCGGCCGTGGCGGCGGAATGCGCGGCCTTCCTCGGCCGGGCCGGGATCGCGCACGAGATCCTCGCCCGCGACGCGCGAAAGCCCAACATCCTTGCCCGGATCGACAACGGCCCGGGCGGGCATCTCGTGCTCAACGCCCATCTCGACACGGTGCCGCCCGGCGATCTGGCCGCGTGGCAATATCCGCCCCTTGCCCTGACCGAGGTGGACGGGCGGCTTCATGGCCTCGGAACCGGCAACATGAAGGCGGCGGCGGTGGCGATGCTGTTCGCGCTGCGCCGGCTGCACACTGCGCGCGCCGCCTGGTCGGGCACGGTCACGCTCAGCCTCGTTGCGGACGAATGCGTGTTCGGACCCGACGGCGCGGCCTTCCTGCTTCAGTCGCATGAAGCCGAGGTTCTGGGCGACTGGCTCATCTGCGGCGAGGGGCCGGGGGGCATGGGCCTCGCGCTTGCGGAAAAGGGCCTCATGTGGGTGCGGCTGCGCGCGACGGGCCGGGTCGGCCAAGGTATGCTGACCACCCGCGGCAGTTCCGCCCCCGCCCGCCTCGCCGCGGCGCTCGTCGAAATCGACGCCTGGAACGACCGCAGGATCGTGCCGCCGCTTGCCGAGCTTGCCCATGCGCAGAACGCCGAGGGGCAGCGCGTCAGCGCCAACATCGGCCGCATCTCGGGCGGGGCGGGGTTCAGCCCGGCCGTCTCGGTGGCCGAGGCCGACATCGACCTGCGCCTGCCGCCGGGGCTTGCGCGCGCCGAGGTGGGCGGCTGGCTCGATGCGCTCTGCGCAGGCCGCGGGCTCGGCTGGGAGGAGATCAAGGGGTGGGAGGCGAACTGGTCGGACCCGGCCAGCGCCCCCGTCGCCGCCGTCGCCGCCGCCGCCGGGCGGGTGCGCGGCAGGCCGCCCCATCCGGTCACGCGGCTGCCGGCCTCGGATGCCGCGCGCTGGCGCGCCCGCGGTGTGCCGGCCGTGTGCTTCGGCCCGCAGGCGGGGCTCGCCTCGGGCGTCGACGACCATGTGGCGCGCGCCGATTTCCTCGATTGCATCAGCATCTATGCGGCCGCAGCCGCAGTCCTCCTGCCTCGAGGTCGCCTGTCGCGCGGGGGCGCCTAGGGCGGCAAGCTGTTGCATCGCGATCAAGGGCTGGGCGCCCATCCGCTGCCGCGCGGGACGCGGCGATGGGGATGGGGCTTTGCAGCGCAACGAGGGGGCATATTCGCAGGTCTTTCGCAGCATGGGACAGAAGCGGACGCGCACCACCGGAACGAGGGCATGGCTTCGGGTGCAAAACATGCCGAAATTTGGACATGTAGCAGGATTTTTCCTCGCCCATTGATGGTTTATCGGATTTCTCGCCGCATCCCGGCACGCGGATCTGCCGGTCTGGCCACGGCACGTCTTGCCGATCTCTGGCGCCGGCTTGAATCGGCGCGCGCGCGCTGGCACGAAGACGACATGCCCGTCCCCCCTCTGGACATCGCGCCCGACCGGATCGGCTTTGCCCTCTGCGGCGAAGCGCTGGTGGCGCGCGCCTCGGGGGCGTTGCACTGGCCGGCGCAGGGCCTCCTGTGCGTGGCGGACCTGCATCTGGGCAAGGCGCAGCGGGCGGCGCTTGGCGGCGGGGCGATGCTGCCGCCCTATGAGGTGCGCGCGACCCTCGACCGTCTGGCGGCGGAACTGGCCGCGACGGGCGCGCGGCGGGTGCTGGCGCTCGGCGACAGCTTCGACGATCTGGGCGCGGCGGGGCGGCTTGCGCCGGACGACCGGCTGCGCCTCATCGCGCTGATGGCGGGGCGGGACTGGGTCTGGATCACCGGCAACCACGATCCCGCCCCGCTCGATCTGCCGGGCACGCATCGGGCGTGGGTGGGGCTCGGCGCGCTCGGGTTTCGCCACATCGCCCGGCCGGGGGCCGCGGGCGAGGTGACGGGGCACCACCACCCCAAGGTGCGGCTGCCGGGCGGCGGGTCGCGACCCGCCTTCCTGATCGACGCGCGCCGCGCGATCCTGCCCGCCTTCGGGGCCTATGCCGGGGGCCTCGACGCCGCCGACGGGGCGTTCGCGCCGCTGCTCGCGCCCGATGCGCGCGCGCTTGCGACCGATCCGGGCGGGCGGGGCGGGATGCTCGTGCTGCCCGCCCGCTTGACCGGGGCGCGCGGGCGGGGCAAGCGGGGAAGATGGGTAGGAGACAGAGCATGACCGACTTCGACGCGACGCGCGCGGCCTTCGATCTGCCCGAGGGGATCTTCTATCTCGACGGCAACTCCCTCGGGCCGCTGCCCAGGGCGGCGCTCGGCCGGGTTCAGGGGATGATGGCCGGGGAATGGGGCAGAATGCTCATCTCCGGCTGGACCGACGCGGGCTGGATGGAGGCGCCGCGGCGTCTGGGCGACCGGATCGGCGCGCTGATCGGGGCGGCACCCGGCAGCACGGTCGTGGGCGACACCCTCTCGATCCGGATCTATCAGGCGCTGGCGGCAGCGCTCGCGCTGCGGCCCGCGCGGCGCGTGATCCTGTCGGACAGCGGCAACTTTCCCTCGGATCTCTACATGGCGCGCGGACTGGCCGAGGCGCTCGGGCAGGGGCATGAGTTGCGCCTCGTTGCGCCCGAGGCGGTCGAGGGCGCGCTCGGCCCCGATGTCGCGGTGCTGATGCTGACCGAGGTCGATTACCGCACCGGCCGGCGGCACGACATGGCGCGGCTGACGGCCGCAGCCCATGCGGCGGGCGCGCTGACGGTGTGGGATCTTGCCCATTCGGCCGGGGCGACGGATGTGGACCTCGGCGCGGCGGGCGTCGATTTCGCGGCCGGGTGCAGCTACAAGTATCTGAACGGCGGGCCGGGCGCGCCGGCCTTCGTCCATGTCGCCCCCGCGTTGCAGGATGCGGCCTGGCCCGCGCTTGCGGGCTGGCTCGGCCACGCCGAACCCTTCGCCTTCGAGACCGACTATCGCCCCGGAAGGGGGATCGAGCGGATGCGCGTCGGCACGCCCCCGGTGATCCAGATGGCCGCCCTCGATGCCGCCCTCGATGTCTGGGAGGGGGTCGCGATGGCGGATCTGCGCGCGCAGAGCCTCGCGCTCGGCGATGCCTTCATCGCGGGGGTCGAGGGGGCCTGCCCCGAGCTTTCCCTCGCGACGCCGCGGGCCCATGGCGCGCGCGGCAGCCATGTGAGCTTTCGCCACCCCGAGGGGTTCGCGATCATGCGCGCGCTGGTGGCGCGGGGCGTCGTCGGCGATTTCCGCGCCCCCGACATCCTGCGCTTCGGGATCACGCCGCTCTTCATCGGGGCGCAGGACATCGCGCGCGCCGTCGCGACCATCGTCGAGGTGATGGCGACCCGCGCCTGGGACCGCCCCGAATACCGCATCCGCCGCGCCGTCACCTGAGGGTCGGCCCGCGAGACCTTGTTCTGGAATAGAGGGCGCGAAGGAAGCCCTTGCCGCCCGGCCGGATTCATCGGATGACTTCCTCGACGGATTTTCGACCAGCCAGAGTTTCAGCGATGCGACTGTTCAGGTTTGACCTCTCCGAGATAGGGGCGGTCTCGGACAATGGCCTAGCCAAGTTGCTCGTCGGATCAGACTGGGTTCCCAGCGAACCCTCTAGGGCGATGGCCCTTGAAGTATTGGCGGATGAAAGGGCCTTTGAGCTTTCCGCGGAGGAGGCGGCAGAAGTCCTGGCAGCGCGCGGCGCGCCGATGCCGGACTTCTGAGCGACCGAGGCGGCGGGCGCGGCCGCAGGGGCCCGGCGGTGGTCAGTAAAGCCCGCCCGAGCTGACGGTGCCGAAGGTCGCGGGCGGGAGTTCCGAGCCCTCGGCGGCCTCGGCCTCGCCCGCGTCGAAGAGCTGGAGGTTCGAGCCCATGGCAAAGCCGCCATCGACCCAGGCCTCGGTGCCGAAGCGCGTCTCGACGCCGTCGCGGAAATATTCGGCGATGACGTTGTCGCCCTCGGCATCGTCGGGCAGGCGCGCGCCGGTGAAGCGGTCGATGCGGGCGAAATAGCCGCCCGGGGGCACATCGAAGGCCGAGCCCCCGAAGCGTTCGATCGCAACCGCCATCACATCCTGAAACACCGGCCCGCAGAGCCCGCCGCCCGAGGTGTCGGGCATCGGGCGGGGGGTGTCGAAGCCGATGTAGCAGCCGGCGACGAGGGTCGAGGTATAGCCCACGAACCACGCATCCTTGTTGTCGTTGGTCGTGCCCGTCTTGCCGGCGACGGGGACGGGCAGCCTGATCATCCGCGCGGTGCCGCGCTGGATCACCCCCTCCATCATCATCGTGAGCTGATAGGCCGTCACCGCATCCATCACGCGCTGGCGCGAGGTCATGAGGCGGGGCCCCGCGCCCTCGGGCAGCACCTCGGCCTCGCAATCGAGGCAGACGCGCCGGTCGTGGCGATAGACGGTGCGCCCGCGGCGGTCCTGCACCCGATCGACCAGCGTCGGCTCCACCCGCTGGCCGCCGTTGGCGAACATCGCGTAGGCCGCCGTCATCCGCCACAGCGTCGTCTCGCCCGCGCCCAGCGAATTGGCGAGGAACGGGTCCATCCGGTCATAGACGCCGAAGGCCTCGGCATAGCGCGCGACCGTCTCCATCCCGGTTTCCTGGGCAAGGCGGATCGTCATGAGGTTGCGCGACTGCTCGATCCCGGTGCGCAGCGGCACGGGGCCATAGAACTTGTCCGAGGCGTTCTTGGGCGTCCACAGCCCCTCGGGGGTGTCGATCTCGATCGGGGCGTCGATGACGATGTTGGCGGGCGTGAAGCCCTGGTCGAGGGCCGCGGCATAGACGAAGGGCTTGAAGGCCGAGCCGGGCTGTCGCAGCGCCTGCGTCGCGCGGTTGAAGACGGAATGCTGATAGGAAAACCCGCCCTGCATGGCCAGGACGCGGCCCGAGTTCACGTCCATGACCATGAGCGCGCCCTGCACCTCGGGGATCTGGCGCAGCGTCCAGCCGCCGTCGGCGCCGTCCTCGGCGATGACCGGCGCCAGATAGACGACATCGCCCGGCGCAAGCATGTCGCCGATGGCGCGGACGCGCCCCGTGCCCTCGCCCTCGCGGGCGGCGCGGCGGGTCCAGACCTTCTCGTCGCGCTCGGCCCGGTGGGGGTTGCCGTCGGCGCGCAGGAGCGGCTCGCCCTCAATCCCGAGGCGCGCGCCCTCGCCCTCGAGCGCGAGCACGACGCCCAGCCGCCAGCCCTCGATGTCGCGCGCCGTCTCGAGCGCGCCGAGCGCCTCGCGCCAGGCGGCCTCATCGCCGAGCGTCGCGGGATCGAGCGCAAGCCCCGTGCCGCGCCAGACGCCGAGGCGGCGGTCATAGCGTTCGAGCCCGTCGCGCAGCGCCCTGGCGGCGGCGCGCTGGATGTCGGGTTCGACCGTGGCGCGGATCGTGAGGCCGCCGGTAAAGAATTCCTCCTCGCCGAAATCGGCCGAGAGCTGGCGGCGGATCTCGTCGGTGTAATAGTCGCGCGGGGGCAACTGGGCGCGGAAGCTGTCGTAATCGCCCGCCTGCACGCTGAGGAGCGGGCGCGCCGTGGCCCCGTCGCGCTCGGCCGCCGTGATGTAGCCGTTCTCGAACATCTGGCCCAGCACATAGTCGCGCCGCGCGACCAGCCGGTCGCGGTTCCTGACGGGGTGGAAGTTCGAGGGCTGCGTCGGCAGCGCCGCGAGCGTCGCGGCCTCCTCGAGCGTCAGCTCGGCCAGCGTCTTGTTGAAATAGGTCTGCGCAGCGGCCGTGACGCCATAGCTGTTCTGGCCGAGGAAGATCTCGTTGAGGTAAAGTTCGAGGATCTGCGGCTTTGTCAGGACGCGCTCGATCCGGGTCGCGAGGACGATTTCCTTGATCTTGCGCTCGGCCGTCCGGTCGCCCGACAGCAGGAAGTTCTTCATCACCTGCTGCGTGATGGTCGAGGCCCCGCGCAGGTTCTGCCCGCGGCTGCGCACCGCCTCGACCGCGACCGCCGAGATCCCCATCGCGTCATAGCCCGAATGGGTCCAGAAGTTCTTGTCCTCGGCCGAGACGAAGGCGTTCTGCACCAGCGCGGGAATATCCTCGATCGGGGTAAAGAGGCGCCGCTCGCGGGCGAATTCATCGATGAGGCGCCCCTCGACCGAATAGACGCGGCTGATGATGGGGGGGCTGTATTGCGCGAGGCTCTCGTGCCCCGGCAGGTCGCGCGCATAGAACCAGATCAGCCCCCCGAGCGCGAGCGCGCCGAAGAGCGCGCCGAGCGTCGCAAGCGTGAAGAGCGCGCCGAGGGCCGAGAGGACGAACCGGATCACAACCCCTCCGAGGGATCAGCAGCCCCCTTCATAGCGCCGCCGCGCGCCCGGGTCAAAAGCCCCCGTCCCGCCAGGGCCCCATCTCACGCAGACGTTTGAGGCCCTCGGCGATGTCCGCGCTCGAGCGGGCGTAGGAAAAGCGCAAGGCGCGCGCCCCGCGGCCCGGGTCGAAATCGAGGCCCGGCGTCACCGCCACCCCCGCCCGTTCGAGGATCGCGGCCGCCAGCGCGCGGCTGTCGAGCGTCAGATCCGAGACATCGGCGTAGATGTAGAACGCCCCGTCGGGCGGCGCGATGCGGTGAAACCCGGCCTCGGGCAGGCCCGCGAGCATCAGGCGGCGGTTCTCGGCATAGACGGCGATGTTGGCCTCAAGCTCGGGCGCCGCCTCGGGCTCGAGCGCGGCAAGCGCCGCGATCTGGGCGACATGGGGCGGGCAGATGAACATGTTCTGCGCGAGGCGCTCGACCATGCGGACCTGCGCCTCGGGCACGACCATCCAGCCCACGCGCCAGCCCGTCATCGAGAAATACTTGGAGAAGGAGTTGATCACGACGACATCGTCGCTGATCTCGAGCGCGCTGACGGGGGGCGTGCCGTAATCGAGGCCGTGATAGATCTCGTCCGAGACGAAGGCGATGCCGCGCGCGGCGCAGGCCTCGATCAGCGCCCCGAGTGCGGCGCGATCCAGCATCGTACCCGTCGGGTTCGCGGGCGAGGCCACGATCAGCCCCGCCAGATCGGGGGTGCGCGCGATATCCTCGGGCGTGGGCTGGTGGCGCGCCTCGGGCGTGGTCGGGATGCCCACGGGTTCGAGCGACAGCGCGCGCAGGATCTGGCGATAGGACGGATAGCCCGGCAGCCCGAGGCCCACCCGCTCGCCCGCGTCGAAGAGCGCGCTGAACGCGAGCAGGAAGGCCCCCGAGGATCCGGTGGTGACGACGATGCGGGCGGGGTCGATCGACAGGCCGTGGCGGCGGGCATAGAGGGCCGCGATGGCCGCGCGCAACTCGGGCAGGCCGAGGGCGACGGTATAGCCCATCGCGCCGGCCTCGAGCGCGCGCGCGACAGCGGCGCGGGCATGGGCAGGGGCGGGCGTGCCGGGCTGGCCCACCTCCATGTGGATGATGTGGCGCCCCCGGGCCTCGGCCAGACGGGCGGCCTCCATCACATCCATCACGATGAAGGGATCGACATCGCCCCGTCTTGAAACCCGCATCACCCTGCCCCATGCTCCGACCCGCGTTCATCCCAAGCCCGCCCGGCGGCGTCAATCCCGCCCGGCCCCCGCCCCGCCCGAGGCCCGCATGATCCCCTTCCGTGCCGCACTGATCCCGCTTGCCGCGCTCATCTTTCCCGTCGCGGCCGCGGCCTTCGACCCGGCGGCGATGACGCCGGCCGAGCGGGCGGCGCTGCGCGCCGAGATCCGCGCCTATCTTCTCGAGAACCCCGAGGTGATGGTCGAGGTCTTCGCCGCGCTCGACGCCCGCCGCGCCGCCGCCGAGGCCGCCGACGACGCCAGCCGCATCGCGGCCGAGGCCGGCGCGCTCTATGACGATCCCGCGAGCTGGGTCGGCGGCAACCCCGCGGGCGATGTCACCATCGTCGAATTCATCGACTATCGCTGCGGCTATTGCCGCCGCGCGCACCCCGAGATGGCCGCGCTGCTGGCCGAGGACAACAACATCCGCGTCATCGTCAAGGAATTCCCCATCCTCGGCCCCGATTCGGTCGCCTCGAGCCGGTTTGCGATCGCGGTCCTCAACACCGCCGGGCCCGAGGCCTATGGTCGCGCCAACGCCGCGCTGATCGCGCTCGCCCCGCCCGCGACGCCCGAGGTGCTGGCGGGCCTCGCGGTCGAGCTCGGCCTCGATCCGGGCGCGATCCTGACGGCGATGGAGGCGCCCGAGGTCACGGCCGTGATCGAACGCAACCGCGCCCTTGCCACCCGGCTCGGCATCTCGGGCACGCCGAGCTTCGTGATCGGCGACATCGTCCTGCGCGGCTTCCTGCCGCGCGATGCGATGGCCGAGATCGTGGCCGACGCGCGCTCGGGCGGCTAGGTTCGGGCGGCTGATCTCGGGCGGCCGATCCCTCAGCCGCGACCGAGCCGTGCCGCGCGCGCCGCGCGCAGGCGGGCGAAATCGTCGCCCGCGTGATAGGACGACCGCGTCAGCGGCGTGGCCGACACCATGAG
>JBIKVM010000281.1:0-2871 GCA_044356825.1 Limisphaerales bacterium | reverse complement strand
GTGTCCTCGGCATCTATCGCACGAGAGGCGAGGGCGGGCGCATCCAGCCCATCGACAAGGGCGCCGACCTCGAATGGCTGGTCGCGCGGGGTGCCAGCATGGGCGCGCGCGACGGCGAGCTGGTCGAGGCCGAGGCGATCGGCTCGCGCGCGCGGATCGGCCTGCCGCGGGCCTCCGTCACGGCGCGGCTGGGCGATCCGTCGGCGCCGCGGGCCGTCTCGCTCATCGCCATTCACCAGCACGCGATCCCGGACGTCTTTTCCGATGCGGCGCTCGCCGAGGCCGAGGCGGCCGAACCCTGCGCGCTCGGCCGGCGCGAGGATCTGCGCGATCTGCCCTTCGTCACCATCGACCCCCACGATGCGCGCGACCGCGACGATGCCGTGCTCGCCCAGCCCGACACCGACCCCGCGAACCCGGGCGGGCATGTGCTGTGGGTCGCGATCGCCGATGTCGCGCATTACGTCCGCCCGCAATCGGCGCTCGACCGCGAGGCGCGGCTGCGCGGCAATTCCACCTATTTCCCCGACCGGGTGGTGCCGATGCTGCCCGAGGCGCTGTCGGGCGATCTGTGCTCGCTCCACGAGGGGGTCGACCGGCCCTGCATCGCGGTGCGGATGGTGATCGACGCCGAGGGGCGCAAGCGCGGGCACCGCTTCGTGCGCGGGCTCATGCGCAATCGCGCGGCGCTTTCCTACCACGCGGTGCAGGCGGCGGCCGACGGCGAGGCGGGCGCGGTGCCCGGGCCCCTCGGCGCAGAGGTGATCGCGCCCCTCTATGCCGCATGGGCCGCGCTCTCGGTCGCGCGCGACCGCCGCGCGCCGCTCGACCTCGACCTGCCCGAGCGGCGCATCACCTTCGATGCCGAGGGGCGCGTGGCCTCGATTGCCTTCCGCGAGCGTCTACCGGCGCACCGGCTGATCGAGGATTTCATGGTCGAGGCCAATGTCGCGGCGGCCGAGACGCTGGGCCAGTTGCACCAGCCGCTGCTCTATCGCGTCCACGAGCCGCCCGAAGCCGAAAAGCTCGACGCGCTGCGCGAGGTGGCCGAGGCGTCGGGCTTCGCGCTGCCGCGCGGGCAGGTGCTGACGACGGCGCAACTCAACCGTCTGCTCGCGCAGGCCGAGGGCAGCGAATCGGATGCGATCCTCAACATGTCCGTCCTGCGCGCGATGCAGCAGGCCTTCTACGGGCCGGAGAACCTCGGGCATTTCGGGCTGGCGCTGCGGGAATACGCGCATTTCACCTCGCCGATCCGGCGCTATGCCGACCTCATCGTGCATCGGTCGCTGATTGCGGCGCATCGCTGGGGATCGGACGGCCTGTCGGCGCAGGACGCGCAGATGATCGCCGACACGGGGCTGCGCATCTCGGCGGCCGAGCGCCGCTCGATGGCGGCCGAGCGCGACACGACCGACCGCTATGTCGCGGCCTTCATGGCCGACCGCGTGGGGCAGGAAATGGCGGGGCACGTCTCGGGCGTGCAGCGATTCGGCCTCTTCGTGCGGCTCGATGAGACGGGCGCGGACGGCCTGCTGCCGGTCCGCGCGCTCGGGCACGAGTTCTTCGTGCATGACGCCGATGCCCAGACGCTGACGGGCAGCGACAGCGGGATCGTGCTGGGCCTCGGCCAGAGGCTGCGGGTGCGGCTGGCCGAGGCGGTGCCGGTGACGGGGGCGCTGCGCTTCGATCTGGTCGCGATCGAGGGGGCGCGCCACGCCCCCGCCGAAGCGCGCCGCCGCGGGCGTCCGGCCCGCGCCCCCCACAAGCGGGGCGCGCGGATACGGACGCGCGCGCGCTAGGGCGTCAGAACAGGCCCTCGACCCACTTCTTGGTGTTGACCCACATCACCTTGACGCGCCCCGGCTCGTTGTCGAGCGCGCCGCCGAGCGTGCCGTATTCCACCATGCTCTCGGCATAGAGGCGGGTGTTCTGGACGCCGGCCACCTCCGAGAGGGCGAACCAGTTGATCGCGGCCCAGTGGCCGGTGTTGCAGAACGACACCGTGAGCGGCGCCTCCGTCTTGCCCGCGGCCTCGGCCAGCGCGCGCGCCTCGTCCGGTCCGACCATGGTCGTGCCGCTGAACCAGCTCTCATAGGTCAGGTTCTCGGCGCCCTTGATGGTGCCGGGGCGCGCGCTCGTCCAGGTCTCGCCCTCGAAGAAGCCCTTGGGACGGGCGTCGAGCAGGCGGGCATCGCCTGCGTCCACGAGCTTCGTGACCTCTTCGGTCGAGACGCGCCACGCATCGCTCCAGACCGGCTGGAAGCTCGAGGCGGCGACCGTCGCGGCCTCGGTCGAGACCGGCAGCGACGCGCCCTGCCAGGCCGCGAACCCGCCGTTCAGGAGCGCGAGATCCTCGACGCCGAGCGACTTCAGCGTCCAGTAGACGCGCGCGGCCGTCCCCATGTCGGTGGGGTTCTTGCCTTCGTGGACGACGGCGACGGGGGTGTCGGCCGTGATCCCGAGCCCCTGCACCAGCGTCGTCAGATGGGCGATGTCGCGCAGCTGGCCCGGGTTTTCCTGCGGGCCGCGCCACTCGGCATAGGCCGAAAAGACCGCGCCAGGAATATGGCCCTGCGCGAAATCGCCGCTGACATGGAGGACGCGGACCGTGGGGTCGGCGGCAAGGATGGCCGACAGCTCGGCCGGATCGAGAAGGGGCTTCCAGCCCTCGGGCGCGGCGAGCGCGGCGAAGGGCAGCGAGGAGAGCAGGACGACGGCGGTGGCGGTGCGCAGCATCTTCGACCTCATGGGTTCGGGTGGCGATGGGGCGCAGATAGGGCAGGGCGCATGGCCCACGCAACCGCAGGGGGCCGCTTGCGCGGGCCGATCGGCGGGCGGCTTTCCCCGTTATCGCAGGGGCTTGCGGAA
>JBIKVM010000096.1:0-10473 GCA_044356825.1 Limisphaerales bacterium | reverse complement strand
CGGGGGGCACGCCCCCTCTACCCCCGGCGCGGCCCGTGGCGTCGGCGCGCGCATCAGCCGATCCCCGCAAGGGCTGCCGGATCGAAGCCTGCGCCGGGCACGAGGGTGACCCCCTCGCGCGTCATGCGCACCTCGACCCCGGCGGCGATCAGCGCCGCCTTCAGCGCATCGACGGGCGCGAAATCCCCCGAGGCGCGGGCGGCGGCGCGGGCCGCATCGAGCCGTGCCGCGAGACGGTCAAGCGCCGCCCGGTCCTGCCCGGACCCCGCCGCGAGCGCAAACCCCATCAGTGCCGCCGAGGCGCGCAGGCCGGCGGCATCGCCCGCGGCGTAAAGGGCGTGCAGCGCCGCGATCGCGCCCGGGGTGTTGAGGTCGTCTGCGAGCGCTGCCAGCACGCCGGGCGCGGGGCCCGGGGCGGGGTCGATCCCCGCCCCGGGCCCTTCCCCCCGCGCCTCCGCGGCCTGCACGAGCGCCGCCCAGCGGCGCAGCGTCGCCTCGGCCTCCTGCCGGCGCGCCTCGGTCCAGTCCATCGGCTTGCGGTAATGGGTCGAGAGCAGCACGAAGCGGATCACCTCGCCCGGCACGCCGCGCTCGAGCAGGTCGCGCACGGTGAAGAAGTTGCCGAGGCTCTTCGACATCTTGCGCCCCTCGACGAGGAGCATCTCGTTGTGCATCCAGATCGAGGCGAAGCCCGCGCCGGGGCGCGCGCAGCAGCTCTGCGCGATCTCGTTCTCGTGGTGGGGGAACATGAGGTCGATGCCCCCCCCGTGGATGTCGAAGCTCGCGCCGAGGAGCCCCTCGGACATGGCCGAGCATTCGATGTGCCACCCCGGCCGGCCGCGTCCCCAGGGCGAGGGCCAGCCGGGTTCGTCCTCGGCCGAGGGTTTCCAGAGCACGAAATCCATCGGATCGCGCTTGAAGGGCGCGACCTCGACCCGCGCGCCCGCGATCATCTCGTCAAGGCTGCGGCCCGAGAAGCGCCCGTAGTCGGGAAAGCTGCGCACGTCGAAGAGCACATGCCCCTCGGCGGCGTAGGCATGCCCGCGGCCGGTCAGGGCCGCGATCATCGCGACCATCTCCCCGATCCAGTCGGTCGCGCGCGGCTCGAAGGTGGGGCGCAGCGCGCCGAGCGTGTCCATGTCGGCGTGATACCAGCCGATCGTGCCGTCGGTCAGGCCGCGGACGATGTCATTGAGGGCCCGCCCGTCGCCCTCGGCCGCAATCTCGCGGGCGCGTTCGTTGATCTTGTCGTCGACGTCGGTGAAGTTGCGCGCATAGCTCACGTTGTCCGCCCCGTAGATGTGGCGGAGCAGGCGGAAGAGCGTGTCGAAGACGACGACAGGCCGGGCATTGCCGAGATGGGCGCGGTCATAGACCGTCGGCCCGCAGACATACATCGAGACCTTGCCGGGAACGACGGGCTGAAGCCGGCGCTTGCGCCGGGAACGGCTGTCATGAAGCTCGATCGGGATCATGCGGCCTCCGGTGTGCGGTGGGGCAGGTCTTTGCCCTCTGCTAGTCGCTTCCGCGCTGCAGGCCAAGGGGGGCGGGAGCGCAACGATCGGTTCACCCTCTTGTGGCATCCCGCACGTGTGCCCGGGGCCGCGAGGATCCGGGTGCGGTTTCCTCCCTGTCGGACTGGCCGCGTCGGACACCCGACGCGGCCTTTTTGCCCGCCGCCGCCCCGGCGTGATGAGGTGCAAGGCGCGAAGATTCCAGTTGACGGATGGAACCCGCCCACATACCAATTTCGCAAAATCGTCGGCCAGTCCGGCAGGGGGTGAGGAAAAGGGTCGTCTCCGGCCCTTTTTCTTTTCCCTCCGCACGGGGGTCAGGCGGATTGGTCCGGTTGCGGACGTTCGGGTGATTGTGATGATGCGGCAGATTGCAGCGGCAGTCGCGGGGTTGGCCTTGTGTCTGTGTGTCATGGCCGTGTCGGGCATTGCCCGAGCGCAGGGGGCGGGTGATCCTGGCCCCGTTGCCCCCGTTGCCCCCGTTGCCCCTGCTGATCAGGCCGTAGAGTCGCCATCGCCGGAGACCTCCGCTCCGCTGGCGACCACGCCGCAGTCTATGCCCCGCGGCACGGTCTATCCGGCGGGACGGTTCGATGCGTGGGAAATGCTCTGCACCAAGTCCGACCTCGCGGCCGACCCGTGCGAACTCTATCAGGCACTGCGCGACGAATCGGGGGCGCCGATCGCCGAAATCAACCTCATCAACCTGGCCGAGGGGGATGGAGCCGCCGCCGCCGCGACGGTTCTGACACCCCTTGGAACCTACCTGCCCGGGCAACTGTCGCTGGGCATCGACGGCACCCCTATCGGAGCCTTCCCCTTCGTCTACTGCGCGAGCATCGGCTGCGTCGGACAGATGTCGCTGTCGCGCGCCGACATCGAGATCCTGCGCCGCGGACGCACCGCCGAGGTGACGATCTTCGCCGTCGATGCCCCCGAGGTTCCGATCCGCCTTGCCATGCCGCTCGACGGGTTCACCGCCGGCTATGGCGCGATCTTGCGGGCCAATGCCGCGGCCGATGCCGCTGCGCAACAGGGTGCGCCGGCACCAGCCGGGGGCAACTAGGGCGCCGACATCGCCTTGCCGAGCCGCGGCAAGCCCGCGCGGCGCAGGAAGGCCCGAATCGGAGCATGCGCATCGGGGGGGCCGGCCGGCGGCATGGTGCGGCGCGCTGCGGCGATGGCACGCGCGACGGTGGCGGGGTCGCCCGACCAGAGCATATGCAACACCGAATCGGGTGATTCGCGCCTGAGGCCATGCGCTGCCAGCACGCGGGCGGGGAAATCGCTGTGGTTGAACGTCATCACCGCCTCGGCCCGCCCGGCGATGGCGGCGGCGAGGACATGGCAATCATCGGGGTCGGGCAGGCGGAGTGCCGCCTCGATCTCGGGCGCGGGCGGGACGGTCGCGTCGGGAAATGCCGTCTGCATCGCAAGCCAAGCCTCTGCCGCGCGCGCCGCCGCCTCGGTGCCGCGGCGCGCGGCCGCGTGCTGCCACTCGGCGATGATGCGCGCCGACCAGAGCGGCACGATCAGCCCCTCGGCCGCGACATTGAGGACGATGCGCCGCAGCGCGTCGGGGACGAGCACGCAGGCGTCGATCAGCGCCCTCATCCATCCAGCCGGAACGCCAGCGCCTTGAGGTAGCCCGTCTCGGCCAGTTGCGGCAGCACCGGGTGATCGGGGCCGGCAAAGCCCGTGTGGATGATCTGCCCCCGCCGCCCGGCCCGCCCGATCCCGCGCACCGACGCGCTGCGGAAGGCCGCGAGGTCGGCCGCATGCGAGCACGAGCAGAGCACCAGGTACCCCCCCGGCGCCACCAGCGGCGCGGCGAGCCGCGCGACACGCTCATAGGCGCGCAGGCCCGCCTCGAGCGCGGGGCGCGCCGGCGCGAAGGCGGGCGGGTCGCAGACGACGAGGCCGAAGCGCTCGCCCGCCGCCGCGAGGTCGGCCATCACGTCGAAGGCGTCCCCCTGCCGCGTCGCGAAACGCTCGGCGAGGCCCGAGGCCTCGGCCCCCCGCGCCGCGAGGGCAAGCGCCGGCGCCGAGCCATCGACCGCGAGCGCCGAAGCCGCCCCGCCGGCGAGCGCCGCGAGCCCGAACCCGCCAACATGTGCAAAGATATCGAGCACCCGCGCCCCGCGCCCGAGCCGGGCCGCAAAGGCGTGGTTCTCGCGCTGGTCGTAGTAAAGCCCCGTCTTCTGCCCGCCCTCGAGGTCGGCCATGTAGACCGCCCCGTTCATCGGCACCGCGACCGGCCCCGCCAGCGCACCCGCCAGCACCCCGCCCGCGTCATCGAGGCCCTCGGTCGCGCGCGTGCGCCCCGAGGCGTTCTTGACGACCGTGCCCACCCCCGTGACGCGCCGAAGCGCCGCCACGAGGTCGGGCAGATGCGCCTCGGCCCAGGCCGCGTTGGGCTGGATCACGGCCGCATCGCCGAAGCGGTCGATCACGACGCCCGGCAGCCCGTCGGCCTCGGCGTGGACGAGGCGATAGTAGGGCGCGGGATAGAGCGCCTCGCGCAGCGCGAGCGCGTGCGCGATGCGCGCCTCGAACCAGCCCGCGTCGATCGTGGCGGCCGGGTCGGGATCGAGCATCCGCGCCGCGATCTTCGAGCCCATGTTGACGGCGACAAGCCCCATCGGCCGCCGCTCGGCATCCTCGAGCACGGCGAGCGTGCCGGGGGCGATCGCGCGGGTACGCCGGTCGGCCACGACCTCATCGGCCCAGACCCAGGGCATGCCGAAGCGGATCGGGCGCGGATCGGCGCCGGAGCGCAGCCGCACGACGGGGCGGGGGGCGGAGGGGGTATCCATGGGCGGGGCTTCTAGCGCCCCGGGGGCGCGGGCGAAAGGGCCGCCGCGCCCAGCCCAGCAAGGGCATTGACGGAATGCCACCGGCCGATGAAGCTGCGTTTGCGCGATCACGCGCGGCACCGGCAAAAGGGGGACGACATGTGTGATGCCTGCCTGATCGAGAACATCAAGTCCGCGATGCTGTCGCGGCGCGCGCTCTTCACCGGGGCGGCGGCGACGACCGCAGCCGTGGTCGCGAGCGGCCTGACGACCGCGCGACCGGCGCTCGCCCAATCGTCGGGCAGGGTCGTCGACCTGACGCACGCCTACGACGGCGAATTTCCGACCTTCGACGGCAACCCGGGCATCCTCTATGACCCGGCGGTGAAGTTCGCGGATTCGGGCTATCAGCTCTGGAAGCTCACGATCTGGGAGCATACGGGGACGCATATCGACGCGCCGCTGCATTTCTCGGCCGACGGCACCTCGGTGGCCGATCTCGCGCCCGAGCGGCTCGTCTGCCCGCTCTGCGTCATCGACATCACGGCCAAGGCGGCCGAGGACGCCAACGCCATGGTCGAACCCGCCGACATCGAGGCGTGGGTGTCCGCCAACGGCGACATCCCGGCCGGTGCCTGCGTCGCGATGCATTCGGGCTGGGCCGCGAAGGTCGGGAGCCCCGCCTACCGCAACACGCCCGAGGGCGCCTTCGCCTTCCCCGGCTTTTCCAAGGCCGCGACCGACATGCTCGCGGGGCTCGACGTGGCATGCATCGGGGTCGATACGCTCTCGCTCGATCCGGGCAACTCGGCCGATTTCGGGGTGCATTTCAGCTGGCTCCCGGGTGGGCGCTTCGGGATCGAGAACCTCGCGGGGCTCGACGGCGTGCCGGCCAAGGGGGGCACGATCTTCATCGGCGCGCCCAAGCACAAGGGCGGGACGGGCGGGCCCGCGCGCGTGATGGCCGTCGTCTGATGGCGACCGTCCCCATCCTGACCGACGAGGCGGCGGGGCCCGAGGCCCGCGCCGTCTTCGACGACATCAGGGCCAAGCGCAGCACGGATTACGTCAACGACTTCTGGCGCGCGCTTGCCAACGACCCGGCGCTCCTGCGCGCGACGTGGGAGAGGCTCGGGCAGGTGATGGGGCCGGGCGCGCTCGATCCGCTGGTCAAGGAGATGATCTATATCGCCGTCTCGGTCACCAACGGCTGTTCCTATTGCGCCCACAGCCACACGGCGGCGGCGCGGGCGCGCGGCATGACGCCCGAGATGCACGGCGAACTCATGGCCGTGATCGCGATGGCGGCGCAGACGAACGCGCTCGCGACCGCGCTGCAGATCGAGCCCGACGCGCGCTTCAGGGTCTGAGGCGCACGGGCCGGGGCGGTTGCGTCCGTTACCGCTAACATGATAAGCGCGCGGCATTCCCGAGCCTGCCAGAGGAGGCCCCGATGCCCCTGCACCCCGTCATCGCCGATGTGACCGCGCGCATCCGCCGCCGGTCCGGACCGGGGCGCGCGAGCTATCTGCACCGCATCGAGGCTGCGGCCGCGCGCGGCCCGGCGCGGGCGCATCTGGCCTGCTCGAACGCCGCGCACGCTTTCGCGGCGTCGGGCGCCGACAAGGACCGTCTGGCCGAGGGGCGCGCGCCGAACCTCGGGATCGTGACGGCCTACAACGACATGCTCTCGGCCCATCAGCCGTTCGAGCGCTTTCCCGACATCATCCGCGAGGCCGCGCGCGCGGCGGGGGCGACGGCGCAGGTGGCGGGCGGGGTGCCGGCGATGTGCGACGGGGTCACGCAAGGCCGCGCCGGGATGGAGCTGTCGCTTTTCTCGCGCGATGTCATCGCACTCGGGGCAGGGGTCGCGATGGCGCACGACTGCTTCGATGCCGCGCTCTGGCTCGGGGTCTGCGACAAGATCGTGCCGGGGCTCGTCATCGCGGCCGCGACCTTCGGCCATGTGCCGGCCGTCTTCGTGCCCGCCGGCCCCATGACGAGCGGCCAGCCCAACGATGAAAAGGCCAAGGTGCGCCAGAAATTCGCGACCGGCGAGGTCGACCGCGCGGCCCTGATGGCGGCCGAGATGGCGAGCTATCATGGTGCCGGCACCTGCACCTTCTACGGCACCGCCAACACCAACCAGATGCTGATGGAGGTGATGGGCCTGCATCTGCCGGGCGCCTCCTTCGTCAACCCCGGCACGCCCCTGCGCGATGCGCTGACGCGCGCGGCGGTGGCGCGGGCGGCCGCGATCACCGCGCTCGGCCCCGACTGGCGGCCGGCGGGGCGGATCCTCGATGAGCGCGCCTTCGTCAACGGCATGGTCGGGCTGATGGCGACGGGGGGGTCGACGAATCTCATCATCCATCTGCCGGCGATGGCGCGGGCGGCGGGCATCATCCTCGAGCCGCAGGATTTCGCCGACATCTCGGCGGTGGTGCCGCTGATGGCGCGGGTCTATCCGAACGGGGTCGCGGATGTGAACCATTTCCACGCGGCCGGGGGGCTGGCCTTCATGATCGGCGAGCTGCTGGCCGCGGGCCTTGTGCACGAGGATGTCGAGACGGTCGCTGGCACGGGGCTGCACCTCTATGCGCAGGAGCCCAAGCTGCGCGACGGTGCGCTGAGCTGGGAGGACGGGCCCGCCCGCAGCCACGATCCGCGCATCCTGCGGGGTGTCGCCGACCCCTTCGCGCCTTCGGGCGGGATCGCGCGGTTGCAGGGCAACCTCGGGCAGGCGGTGATCAAGACCTCGGCCGTGCCGGCCGACCGCCACCGCATCAGCGCGCCCGCGCGCGTGTTCGACGATCCGGCCGCGGTCACGCGCGCCTTCAAGGCGGGCGAATTCACCTCGGATGTCGTCGTCGTCGTGCGCTTTCAGGGGCCGCGCGCGAACGGGATGCCGGAGCTTCACAGCCTGACCCCGGCGCTGAGCGTGCTGCAGGATCGCGGGCTGCGCGTCGCGCTCGTGACCGACGGGCGCATGTCGGGCGCGAGCGGCAAGGTGCCGGCCGCGATCCATGTCGTGCCCGAGGCGGCGGACGGCGGCCCGATCGCGCGGCTGCGCGACGGCGATGCGATCACGCTCGATGCGGGTGCCGGCACGCTCGAGGTCGCGGCCGATCTGTCGGCGCGCGCCCCGGCGGCCCCCGATTTGTCGGCCAATTCATGGGGCACGGGGCGCGAGATGTTCGGCCTCTTCCGCGCCCATGCCTCAACCGCGGCCGAAGGCGGATCGGTCCTGTTCGGCGGGCGCTGAGATGTCGGAGATGTGAGCGATCTGCGGTCTGGCACCCGTCATTCCGGTCCTTGACATTCATGACGCAGGCGCCGGGAGGCCGCTGGCCGAGGCGCGCGGTTCAGGGGCGGCCTTCGGCGTCGCGCTGGGGATGACGCCCCCGCTCGGGGCGGCGGTGGCGCGCGACGGCCTGCCGTTCCTGCCCGGTGCGGCGACGGCCTCCGAGGTCATGGCGCTGGCCGAGGGGGTGGGCGGGGTCGCGCACTTGCGCGGGCTCGCGGGGCCGCCGCCGCGGCCCTGCGCCCGTGCGCCTAGGCGCCCCGGCGGCCGATGAGCCGCGCGAGCAGCGGCACGAAGCCGAGTGCGACGGCGGCGAACACGAACGCGCCCCGGAGCCCCACGACCTCGGCGATGAGACCGAGCGTCGGCGGTCCGAAGAAGTAACCGAAATAGCCGTAGAGGGTGGCGCGCGCGATGGCGCGGGCGCGCGCCTCGGGCGCTGCCAGCCGCCCCACCAGCGACAGAGCCATGGGTGCGATGACCGAAGAGCCGATGCCCATCACCACGAACCCCGCGTAGGCCATCGCCGGCCCGGACGCGGCGGCGGCGATGATCGCCCCCATGGCCGAGATCGCAGCCCCTCCGGCGATGAGCCGGACGGGTGCCACGCGCGCGACCAGACTCTGCCCCGCCAGCCGCGCGGCCGCCATCGTCAGGGCAAGGGTCGCCGGGCCCATTGCCCCCTCGGCCGGGCTGCCGCCCAGCGTCTTCTCGATGTGCAGCGCCGACCAGGCCTCGGCTGCGTGCTCGGACATGAAGGCGATGAGGACGATCGCCCCCCCGATCAGCGGCACGATCCCCAGCCCGCTGCCCGCCCCGCGCGCCGGGCGCCGCAGCCCCTCGATCCGGCCGTCACGCTCGATCGCGACCAGCGCGAGGATCAAGGCGACCGTCGCGGGCGCCGACATCACCACCCCGGGTGGCAGCCCCTCGGCCCGGAGCACGCCCACCATGATGGCCGAGATGCCGTAGCCCAGAGAATAGCCGGCATGGCAGAGGTTCATGAGATGAGCGCCCCGCGCGGCCTCGAGCGCCGCAACGCGCGCGTTCATCAAGACGTCGAGCAGCCCCGTCGTCGCGCCGCAGGCGAGGAGTGCGAGCACGAACAGCGCCGGCGCCGCAAGGTGGCCGGGCAGGGCGAAGGCCGCTGCCATCGCCGATACCGCGATCGGCAGCGCGAGGCGGCCGAGCGCGCTGCCGGCCTGCGCCGCGATCAGCATCGCCGCCACCCCCGCCAGCGGGGTGCCGAGCAGCATGAGGCCGAGCGTGCCCTCGCTGACGCCCAGCATGGCCTTCAGATCGGGCAGGGTGGCGGCGAACCCGCCCCAGAGCACACCCATCGCGCCGAAGGCGGCAAGCGGTGCGCGCGCGGTCGCGAGTAGGGCAAGGGGCGGCATCGGGGCACCTTCGGAATTTCCGGACCGACCGGCTAGCCCGGACGCATCGTGCGCGCAAGGCACGAGATTTCCCTTTCCTTCGCGCGCGCTTGCCGCTATCAGCCCTCGGTCCGGACGTGCACCCTTGGAGGACGGCCGGCATTCAAACCTAGGAGACCCTCATGGCTGGCGAGATCCCCGATCTTCAGGCCGAGGTACGGACGGGGACAGGCAAGGGGGCCGCCCGTCAAGCCCGCAGAGAGGGCTACGTACCCGGTATCGTCTATGGCGGCGGCAAGGAGCCGCTTGCGATCAACATCAACTACTACACGCTCCTCAAGCGGCTGAAGGCCGGCCGCTTCCTCTCGACGCTCTTCAACCTCAAGGTCGAAGGGCACGAGGATGTGCGCGTGATCTGCCGCGGCGTGCAGCGCGACGTGGTGAAGGACCAGCCGACGCATGTTGACCTCATGCGCCTGCGCCGCACGAGCCGCGTGAACCTCTTCATCCACGTCGACTTCATCAACCACGACAAGGCGCCGGGCCTCAAGCGCGGCGGAACCCTGACGGTGGTGCGGCCCGAGGTGGAACTCGAGGTGACGGCGGGCGAGATCCCCGACCACATCACGGTCGATCTCGACGGCAAGAACATCGGCGACGTGATCCACATCAGCGATGTCGTCCTGCCCGAAGGCGCGGTGCCGACCATCCGGCGCAACTTCGTCATCGCCAACATCGCGGCGCCCTCGGGCCTGCGGTCGTCCGACAACGAAGCGGGCTGATCGAGCCCGAACGGCGCGCCCCGGCCATTCAGGCGGGGGCGCGCCTGATCTGTCAGCGCAGGTGGGGCGGCACCTCGGCCGGATCGGCCGATAGCGTCAGCACGTCCTGCGCATACTGCGCGACCGACCGGAAGGTCACGAGCGTCGCATCCCCCGCTTCGTCGAACCAGAAGGCACAGGCCACCTGCGCAAGCCGCGTGCGCCGCACCTCGCCCGCCGGCAGGCGGTCGGGCGCCAGATCGACCGGGCAGAGCTTCGAGAGGACCGCCCGCACCGGCCCCTGCGAGAGTGCAAAGACCGCGCGCGCATCCGAGACATCGGCGGCAAGATGATGCGCCGCCCCCATCGCCTTGGCGATGGCGGCAAGGGCCGCATCCACCTCGGCCCGGGGCATCATGAGGAGGAGTTCGTCGGGCGACATCCACGCCGCGGCGCGGTCGGCGGCTGTCACGATCCGGCGGAGGGCGGGCACGGCAGTGCCGACGGCGGCCTTGACCGCCTTCTTCGTCGCGGCCGCGCCGAGGTCGGCCCGCAACACGATCATGCCGCGGTCGGGGACGCGCGCGATGGCGATGGCGCGGGGCCCCGACGCGGTCAGGGTTGCGACAGCCTCAGACATTCTGCTTCTCCCCTGCCTTGTCGTAGAACACCGGATCGCAGATCCGCGCCTGCACCGTCCGCCCGTCGAGGGTGGGGAAATCG
>JBIKVM010000280.1:0-2899 GCA_044356825.1 Limisphaerales bacterium | reverse complement strand
CACGCGTCTTCCAGATCGTCGTCGCAGTAGTTCACGTAGCAGCCGGCCCCGCCACTCGAGATGTGCGGGAAGCTTTCCGACCAGGCGCCCCGGATCCAATCCAGGTTTGCCTGCGCGGCCTGAGGCGCGGAGGATCCCCAATATGCGAGAAACTGCACGTCCGCGATCGCCCGTCGGTGCGAGAAGGCTGTGGCCGAATCGTCGATGTCGCCAACCGCCCCTCCGAGCGAGAGAAAGGAGATAGCCCCGTAGTCTGTTCGCAGGAGGCGTGCGTCGTCGAACCGCTGCTGCAGCGCGGATCGGATCGACTCCACGCCCGCGGACGACATGGGCGCGTAGAGCATGGCGCTCTTGGCCTTGTATCGGGCGGCCTCGGAGGGCTCCGTGGCGTTGCAGGTCGGTGCGTCAAGCGTCCATTGGTACGGCGCGCCCCACGACGCAACCCCACCGCCGCCAATGAAGAGCGCTGCGGCTGCATCGAGCGCTGCCTGGCTGCCCGATCCGATCACCCCGGCCCTGCACGAGGGCTGCGGCTGCGAGGGATCGATCGAGAAGCTGCAGAAGGCCACGAAGTCGCGGGGCAACGCCCCGCTTGCGAGTACCTGCTGCCACCGCATGAAGCCCGCGACGGCCTGCGACCACGACCAGCGCCATCCCTTCAGCACCAAGGACCGCAAGGGGACGCTTTCCACATCGAACCCCGTTACCACACCAAAGTTTCCGCCTCCAGCACCACGAAGCGCCCAGTACAGGTCCGACTCCGAGGTGGGCGAGGCCGTCACGACTCGACCGTCCGCAAGCACAACCTCCATCGAACGGACCCGGTCCAGTGTGAGCCCATCACGTCGCATGAGGTAACCCACGCCTCCACCCAGTGCAATGCCCCCGAAACCGACGGTGTCGCAGGTGCCCGCGGGCACGGTGCATCCGTCGCAGGAGAGCCGTGAATAGACCATCTTGAGGCGCGCGCCCGGACCGATTCGGTACATGCCATCACCCAGCGGATCGACGCCGCGCATGAGCGACATATCCATCATGAGTCCATTCGTGCCGCTCGCTCCAATGTACGAGTGCCCACCGGATTTCACCGCCCATGGCAGCCCCGACTGCGCCGCGTACTGAAGCGTCGCCGACACGTCGCCGGCGTTGCGCGGACGAACCACCATGAGGGGCCTCGCATCGAAACGCAGGTTGTAGAGTCGACGGTGCTGCTCGTACAGCTCGGAGCCGCGCGCAAGCACGTCACCAGAGAGGCTCCCGCGGAACGAGGCGAAGGCGGACGCGGAGAGTGTGCGTCCTGCGCACGGGACCGTCCCGCCTCGCGCCCAAGACGGAATCACGCCAAGGGCGATTCCGCCTCCGATCCCGCGGAGCAGTTCACGACGCGTCAGCACCCGGACAACGTAGCCGCTCCGGTCCTGAAATCAACGTCATTCCGCCGGATTGAGCGCTTTGGGGGCGGCGCCGCTTTATATTGCATCCTCCGTGCCGTGCCTCCGCCTCCACCGTGGAATCGCCCTGACCTTGGCGTCTTCGCTATCCGTCGTAGCGGCGGCCGACTCGATCATCTCGTACCGATGCGAGACCTGGTCCGAACCGGGGTCGAATCCCCACGCGTTCGCGGTCGTCCAGTTCGACCGAACGTGGTCTCAGTCCGAAGCTGCGACGCTGGCCTCCCTGCTTGGTGCCCGTCTCGCGGTTCTCCCGAGCCCGGCCGCGGTCGCGAACGCGGAAGCACTCAGCATGCCGGAGCGCTTCTGGCAATGCGCTGGTCCGTGGGTCGGTGCTTCGCGCGGCCAGGATCAGTCGTGGGCGTGGATTGACGCCCGCGCCGTCGATCCCGTCGCCTGGGCAAATGGTCGTCCCGCCCAGCCCGTCGGCCTCACCGCATGCGCGCTGCTCGCCGGCGATGGCGCCCCAAGCGGTGGCTTGTTCGATGCGCTTGACTCGGATCTCGCCCCGGCCCGCACCTCGTCGGCCATCTTCGAGTGGGATGGATCGGTCGACTGCGATGGTGACGGCGCACCCGATGCGCTCGAAATCGCGACGCACCCGGAACTCGACCTGGATTTCGATGGAATGCTCGATGCCTGCTCGCGCGCCACGGACCTCGACCGCAATGGATCAGTCGATTTCGCCGATGTCGCTCTGGCGCTGCTTGAATTCGGCGACTGCCCCGGCTGCCCGTCGGATCTCGATGAAAATGGGGTCGTCGACTACGGCGACGTCGCGTTCATCCTGCTCGATTTCAGCTGATCCGACACGGACGTAGCTTCAGGGCGATTCCGGCACCATCGCCGGGCGCGTGTCGTTCGCCCCATTGCGCTTTCGCGCCGTCTGGCCCGTCCCCTGCTCGATCGTCTCCTCGATCGCCTTGTTGTAGGCGTCGACTTCCTTCTTCAGGTCCTCGGCCCGGTCCATGGCCCGTCCCGGAACGCTCGTTCTTCGGCCATCCGGCGCCTGCGGCGTCCCTGCCTGCGGACCCGGCGCGGTGGGGCTGCGCTCGCACGCCGCCAGCAGCGCCATGCCGCACGCCAACATCAGGCACCACGATCGTGTCATCTCAGTTGCCGGCGGGCTTCTGCGTGGGCTGCGCCTGCGGCATCGGCGGCGTGGGTGCGGCCGGCGGAGCCATGTCGGCATCCAGCAGTTCCACGTCGAAGATCAGCGTCGCCTTCGGCGGGATGGTCGGGGGCCGGCCCTGCTCACCGTAGGCCATGGTGTAGGGAATCACGAGCTTGCGCTTCTCGCCCACCTTCATCGCCTGCACGCCCTGCGTCCAACCCTTGATCACGCGATTCAGGCGGAACTCGACGGGCTTGCCCGTCTTCGTGCTCGAATCGAACATGCGTCCATCGACCAGATAGCCCGAGTAGTTCACCTTCACCATCGAGTCGGG
>JBIKVM010000010.1:0-33195 GCA_044356825.1 Limisphaerales bacterium | reverse complement strand
CGAACTCGACAACAACGCCGCCGAGCGCGGCATGCGCGCCATCGCCCTCGGCCGAAAGAACCACCTCTTCGTCGGCTCGGAGGCGGGCGGCAAAGCCGCAGCCATCGCCTATACCCTGATCGAAACAGCCAAGCTGAACGCCATCGATCCCCACGCTTGGCTCGCCGACACCCTAGCCCGAATCCCGGACTACAAGATCACAAAGGTCGATGACCTGCTGCCTTGGAAATCGCGCGGGTAGCGGTCAGGCCGGACGCTTACGAAGCGCGAGGCTGTCGCGCATCTGAAGGCCCATCTCGGGCTGTCGGAACGGCGGGCGTGCCAGATTGCAGGGGGGGATCGCAAGATGGTGCGCTACCAGTCACAACGCGCGCCGGATGCGGAACTGCGCGGTCGGTTGCGGGATCTGGCCAATGAGAGGCGCAGATTCGGCTACCGTCGCCTCTTTGTCCTGCTCAGGCGGGAGGGCGAGGCGTCGGGGATCAACCGCATCTACCGTCTCTACCGCGAGGAAGGGCTAACGGTGCGTAAACGCAAAGCGCGCCGCAAGGCCATCGGCACAAGGGCCCCGATACTGATCGAGGCGCGGGCCAATGCGCGCTGGTCGCTCGACTTCGTGCATGACCAGTTCGCCTGTGGGCGGCGGTTCCGCGTGCTGAACGTGATGGACGACGTGACACGCGAGTGCCTTGCGGCGATCCCCGACACATCCATCTCGGGCCGCCGCGTGGCGCGGGAGCTGACCGCGCTGATCGAACGCCGCGGCAAGCCGGGGATGATCGTTTCCGATAATGGCACCGAGCTAACCTCGAACGCGATCCTGAAGTGGTGCGCCGAGCACAAGGTCGAATGGCACTACATCGCGCCCGGAAAGCCGATGCAGAACGGTTTCCTCGAAAGCTTCAACGGCAGGATGAGGGACGAGTTTCTGAACGAGACGCTGTTCCGCAACCTCGCCCATGCCCGCGATCTGATCACGGCCTGGGTCACCGACTACAACACCGCGCGGCCACACTCGGCCCTCGGCTACAAAACCCCCGCAGGCTTCGCCCTGCACCTGACCACCGCAATCGCCCGCCCCGCTGCACGCGATGAGGGTTCCGCGCGCCGGGCAATTGCTCAACCCACGCCAAAGGGCGTAAATCAACAACCGGCTCCGATCGCGGCTGGATGAAAGACCGGTAGCAGGTCAGCAACTGACTGAAAAAAGCCAGAACCTGATCCCGTCTCAGCTTCTTGCGCAGAACTGCCCGCCCCGAGACATCAGCGCCATGCGCCTGAAACACATTCTTCGCCAGGTCGAGCCCGACCGTGGTAATCTCAAACATGACCGTCCTCCCATGTGGATCCTCGCAGACCCACCTTGGCACATCGATGCCGTCGGAGGGCGGTCACATCATCAGGGCTTTGATGATGAGACCGCGCATGCGCGCCCTTCATCCCGGATCGGCTACCGCTCTGGTCAGGGTCGGTCCGAATGGTCGTTGCGCCGCCGACGCGCAATTCGGGCTGCTGCGAACAGGGCCATGGGAAGGCATGCGAAGATAAGCGCGAGTGTGCCGTTCCGACCGTCCACGACGATTACCTCGCGCCTGAAGTTCAGCGCCTCGTGGTCGAGTGCGAGGCGTCGGACCCCATGGGTCGGGACATCGATCCGGAACGCCTCGATGTCGGGGGCTTCTCCGCCCCTCACGGGGCGGACGACATAGCCGAACCCCGACGAACTGGTCTGTTCCACCTTGAACTGCGACAATGCAAGGGAGGTCGGCGCGTCGCCTTGCCGAAGATCAAGGGTCGCCGCCTCGGCAGGCTTGCGGCGGACCCAGATGCGCCGGTCGGCAGAGGCGGGCGACTGCGGCGAGACGACCGACAGATAGTCCCGCTCGGCAAACTCCGAAGCCTCGAAGAGCGTCAGATAGAGCCGTGCTCCGGCCCGTGCGTAGAGCCGCGCGTCCTCCGAGTTGGAGGCGAGGGGGCGCGTCCACCGCTCCTCGGGAAGGATGTCCGCAACGATCGAGGGGCGATCCTCGGCCGGGATCACCCGTAGTTGCCGAAGGGTACCGGGCACCACCGCACCATCCGCGACAAGGCTGATCCGATAGTCGCCCGGCGCGAGATCGACGCGCATGGCGGGCTGGGGGCGTGTGACGAGCCGCAGGTTCGGTACCGGCACGGGCGGCGGTGGCGGGATCGCAGCGCGCGAGCCGTTGCGCGCGGCATCGAGCAGCGCCTGCTCATGGGCGGTCTGCGCGCGCTGCGCCTCGACGAAGCGGCGATTGAAGTCCCGTTCCGTCTGCAGGTACGCCGCGAAGCCCGCCTCGGCGTCGGCGCCCCAGAGCAAGGTCGCATTGCCGTTCAACGCGCCGTCCGGATAGAGGATCGCAAAGGGTTGCTCGGCGATCTCGGCGATCATGGCGCCGTCTTTCTCGATGCGGAGCAGGCCAGCGACCCGATCGCGCTGGCGTTCGAAATCCACATGGACCTGTCGGGAGAGCGGCCAGTAGTATTCCTGCGTCCGCACGAAGGAGATCGCGCTGTCCCGACCGGCCATCACCGTCAGGAGGGGAGTGTCGGAGGGCAGGAACATCTCGACATGGCGAAAGCCGTCCCAGAGGCGCCCGCTGATCACGATCGCCTCGCGCCGCTCTGGATCGATCGCTGCGGCTGGCGTCGCGAACAGGATCAGCGCAATCAGAAGCCGTATCACCGCAGCCCCCCGCGCAGCCGCCCGAGCAGGATGGCAAGCCCGAGAACGGCCAGTGTCTGCGCAAGGGCGTGGACGCCCTCGATGCCCCGCAGCGGGGCCTGAAGGGCGAAGGCCTGCGCCGGTTGCGCAAGTTGGGCGACGGGCGACAGGACGCCCAAAGCCGGGTCGGCGAGATCGAGCATGAGCCTCGCGTAAAGTCCGGTCAGGCTCATCTCCTCGACCGTCTGGGCCGACAGGATGCCGTGGGCGATCTCGACCGCGCAGAGTGCGCCCACGAGCACGAGGAACACGACCACCGCGGCGCGGACGGTCCCGAGCGCTGCGCCCACGGCGACCCCGAGAGCCATGACCGGCAGCGCAAACACCGGGATGCGCGCGAGCCCCGACAACTCCGGTGCGCTGACGACCCCCCGGCCGAGCGGCTGCGCAACGAAGAGATAGCCCGCATAGATCGCGATCAGGAGAAGAAGAACGACCAGTTCGGTCAGGAACTTGGCCGCCACGATGCTCGGCCATCCGACCGGGCTGACGAGAAGGACCTCGAGCGTCTTGTGCTCGCGCTCCCACGCCATCGAGGCGGCGAGGCGAAGCCCGAGAACGACCCCGAGGAACATGACGACCATCGCATTCAGGGCCAGAAGCGGATCCGTCGTCACGAGCACCGACTCTGTCCCGAAGGATGCCAGAAAGCCCGCGCCATAGAGCCACCCCATCAGGCAGCTGAACGACGACACCGCCCAGAACCATGCTGAGCCGAGCCGCGCGCGCAATTCGCGCTCTGCAAGCAGCAGCGTCGCCGCAAGGGCTCCGGGCGGGGTTGGCGCGTGGGACATCAGCACACCGTGCGGATGAGGCCGCCATCGATCCGAAGTGCGGCCCCGTTGACGATGCCGGTCCGCGCAGAGCCGAGGAAGGTGACGAAGTCGGCCACTTCCCGTGGTGCGGACAGGCGCTGGATGAGCGAGGTCGGGCGGTTCTCGGCCACAAAGCGGCGCTGCGCCTCGGCCTCGGGGACGCCGGGGTAAAGGCCCGCGATCAGCGCCGCGACGCCTTCGGTCGCGCAGGGCCCGGGGAGGACCGAGTTCACGGTCACATCGGTGCCCTTGGTCGTCTCGGCGAGGTTTCGCGCAAGCGAGAGCTGCATCGTCTTCGTGGCCGAATAGGCGGGCATTTCGGGGGCCGGGTTTATCCCGCTTTCCGAGGCCATGAAGATGACCCGCCCGGCATTGCGCGCGAGCATCTTCGGCAGATAGTGCCGCGCCAGCCGCACACCCGACATCACGTTGACCTCGATGAGGTCGTACCAGCGGTCGTCGCCTGCCTTGTAGATGTCGACGGCCTCGTAGATGCCGAGGTTGACGACCAGGACGTCGACATCGGGGCAAGCACGGATGAGTTCGGCGCATCCTTTCGCCGTTCCGCTGTTGCCGGTCGCCTCCTCGAGCTTGGCGCCCGGAACGGCGTCTGCGATCCTGCGTGCCGCCTCGGCCACCTTGTCCTGCGACCGGCCGTTTACGACGACGGTCGCACCTTCTGCTGCCATGGTCTGCGCGATCGCGAAGCCGAGCCCGCCGGTGGAGGCCGTGACGAGGCAGCGCTTTCCCAAATAGCCTAGGTCCATGTGCTAGTCTCCATGAGCGGGGCGGGGCCCCGCGAGGGTGAGGAACAAGTCTTCGAGCGTGACGTGCCCTGCGGTGAGCGACAGGGGCGTGAGGCCAGCCGCGAAAACGGCGCGCGCAAGCGCCGCGCGGTAGTCGTCCAAAGAACCTGCCGACCCGGACAGGCGCAGCGCCGCCCTGTGCCCGTCCCTCTGCCGCGCATCCTCGACCCCGGGCAGGGCGCGGAGGAGATCAAGCCTGCCCCCGAGCGGTTCCGCGGTCTCGAGCACGATCACCCGGCCCCCGTCCGCTTCGGGCAGGAGCCGGTCCGGCGTACCGGCCGCGATCACGCGCCCTTCGTTGAGAAAGATGACCTCGTCACAGACCCGCTCGATCTCGGCGAGCTGGTGCGACGAGAAGAGGAGCGTGACGCCGCCTTCGCGCATCTCGCGGAAGATGTCGCGCATGTCTGCTACCCCGCGCGGATCGAGGCCGAGGGTCGGCTCATCGAGGATGAGGAACTCGGGCGCGTGCAGCATCACCCGGGCAAGGCTCGCGCGCTGCTGCATGCCCCGCGAATAGGTGCCGAGGGAACGGCCGGCAGAAGCGCCGAGACCCACCCGTTCGATCACCTCCTCGACCCGCCTGTCGGGCTCTGCGACGCCATGCAGACGGGCGAACAGCCGCAGATAGGAGCGCGCCAACATCTCCGGGTAGAGCGCGGGCCTCTCCTGAAGGAATCCCAGCCTGAGGCGCGTCCTCTCGGATCGCCGGCTCTCGCCGAAGAGCTCGATCCTGCCTTCGTCGGGGGCAAGCAGGCCCACGATCATCGACATCACGCTGGTCTTGCCCGCACCATTCGGGCCGAGGAATCCGACGATCTTGCCCCGCTCGACCGTCATGTCCACCCCGTCCACCACGCGGCGACCGCGAAAGCTCTTGTTCAGGCCCGAGATGCGCAGGACGGGAACCGACATGGATCAGTAGGGAAGCGGAACGACATAGAGGCGGGCGAGATTGACGACGATCATGATGACGGTCGAGAAAAGAAGGAATTCCATCGGGAAGCCAAGCAGCTTGCTCCGGTCGTTCCAAAGCTTCAGCGCGACGATGAGGACGACGGCGACGAGGACCGCCGGCCACGGTTCGAGCCCACCCGCGATCGCCGTGCACGACCCCATCTGGAATGCAAGGATGCCAAGAAGGATGATCCAGCTTCTCATGCGCGCCCCATCTGCTGACTGCCGAGCGCCTGCGCGGCCGTGCGGCCGGATCCCGGGTCGAAGAGGTAGATCCACGCCGGATCGAACCGCACGCCGAGCCGCGTGCCCTCGCTCTTGCCCAGATGCGCGGTCTCGGTCGTGGACGAGCGCGTCGTCAGCTCGCAGCGCCCCGACCTGAGAACATAGAGGTTCTCGGCGCCGGTCGGCTCGAAGGAATAGAGGTCGAGATCGACCGGATGGGCAGGGTCACCGGCCGCGCCGACCGCGATGTGCTCGGGCCGGATGCCGAGCCGCAATTTCTGCCCCGGCCGGAGCGCGTTCGAGGCAGCCCATCCCGCGTCAAGCAGCACAGGGAAGGGCCCGCAATCGGCGATCGGCCCGTGATCGGAAGTCGCGATCGTGCAGTCGAGCACGTTCATCTGAGGCTCCCCGACGAATGTGGCGACGAACTCGGTTGCTGGCGTCTCAAAGATCTCGCGGGGGGTGGCGAACTGGAGCATGCAGCCGTCCTTCATCACGATGATGCGGTCGGCCATCGTCATCGCCTCGAGCTGATCGTGCGTGACGAAGATCGTGGTGGTGCCGATCGTCTTCTGGATGTTCTTGAGTTCCGAGCGCATCCTTCCGCGCAGTTGCGCATCGAGGTGCGACATCGGCTCGTCCATGAGAAAGATGTCGGCATCCCGCACCAGCATCCGCGCGATCGCGACGCGCTGAAGTTGCCCCGCCGAGAGTTGATCGGGCTTCTTCTGCAGGATGCTCCCGATCTGCATGGTCGTCGCGACGTCCTCTACCTTTGCGGCGATCGAGGCGCGGTCCATCCTCCGGACCTGCAAGGGATAGGCGATGTTGCCGAAGACACTCATGTGGCGGTAGAGGCCGTAATCCTGAAAGACCATGCCGACGTTGCGGTGGCGGGGTCTGAGGAATGTGACATTGCGGCCGCCGATCTCGATCCGCCCGCGCGTCGGCATCTCGAGGCCCGCGATCATCCGCAAGGTTGTCGTCTTGCCGCAGCCCGACGGCCCCAGCAGGAACACGAATTCGCCGTCACCCACGCGGATGTTCACATCGTCCACGGCGCGGAAGCCGCCGAACTCCTTGACGAGCCCGGAGATGCTGAGGTCAGCCATGCGCGGTCGCTCCCGTCATTTTCTGGCCACGCCCTGGCTCAGACCGTTGATCAGATGGCGCTGCATCACGAGCACGAAGAGGATGAGCGGCGCGGTGATCAGGACGACGGCGGCACCGAGCACGTTCCATTCGATATTCGCGCCGATCGAATAGGCCATGATCGCGGGCGGCATCGTCTTGGCTTCGGTCGAGGTGAGGAAGGTCGCGAAGGCGAACTCGTTCCATGAAAGGATCATGACGAAGATCGCGGTCGCGGTGATCGACGGCCTCATCAGGGGTAGCGTCACCTTGCGGAAGGCCTGAAACCAGGTGTCGCCATCGACCATGGCCGATTCCTCATAGCGGCGGGGGATGTCGCGGAAATAGCCGGTCAGCATCCAGACGACGAAGGGCAACTGCATCGCGGTGTAGAGGATGACGAGCCCCACGAGCGTGTCGAGAAGCTTCATGGTCTGGAACGTCACGAAGATCGGGATGAGCACGGCGACGGGAGGCATCATCCGGTTCGTCAGCACCCAGAAGCTCACATCGTCACGGCCCGCGAAGTCATAGCGCGCGATCGCATAGGCGCAGAACATCCCGATCGTCACCGAGAAGAAGGTCGAGGCCACCGAGACGATCAGACTGTTCATGAAGTTCTTCATGATGCCCTTCTCGGCGATCAGGAACTCGAAGGCCTCGATCGATGGCACGAAGACCCATTGCGGCGATGGCGATGAGGCCGCCGCCTTATCCATGAATCCGGTCAGCACCATGTAGAGATAGGGCAGCACGTTCAGCACGCAGACCGTGATGATGATGAGATAGACCCACCAGTTGCGCTGAACGGGTGGGGCGTTCGGCGAGGAGATGCGTGTCTCGATGCCAGCCATCCTGCCCTCCTCACTCGGCCACTTCGGTGCGCGACCGGAAAATGCGGATGAAGACGAAGCTCATCACGATGATAATCATCATCATGATGAGCGAGATCGCCGCCGCCTTCGAGGCGTCGAAGAACTCGAGCCCCGTCTTCGTCAGGTAGACGTTGAGCGTGGTCGTGGCGTTGCCCGGTCCTCCGCGGGTCATCACGAGGATCAGCTCGAAAGTGCGGAACGCATCCATCGTGCGGATGACGACCGCAATCAGGATGGCCGGACGCAGGAGCGGCATCGTGATCGTCCAGAAAACCCGCCAGGCCGAGGCGCCGTCAATCTCGGCGGCTTCGTAGGGTTGCCTCGGGATCGAGGCGAGCCCGGCCATCATCATGAGGAACATGAAGGGCGTCCACTCCCAGACGTCGACGAACACGAGCGTCTGAAAGGCGATGGCGGGATCCGACAGGAAAGGGATCGCGCCCCAGCCGAACCAGCTGGTGACGGCCGAGGAGTAGTAGGTCACGAGCCCTGCGCCGGGATAGAACATGTAGCGCCAGATCAGCGCCGCTACGAGGGGCGGCAGGATCATAGGGATCAGGATAAGAAGTTGCATGACCGAGATGCCGCGCAGCGTCCGCTGGAATAGGAGTGCAAGGCCAAGACCGAGCCAGAACTGGATGAACACGGCCTGCACGGTGAACCAGATGGTTGTCCGGAATGCGTGCCAGAACTCGGGATCCTGGATGACGGCCTGATACTGGTAGAGACCGACGAAGAAGCGCGGGATGAAGGGCTTGGAGAGGATCACGTTCTGCCCCGCGATCCAGAGGGCATAGAGGAACGGATAGATACCGATCGCAAAGAGGATGATCAGCGTCGGCGCCATGAGCACCCAGGGAAACACCTTGCGGTTGGAGGGGCCAAGACGCTCGGCGAGACCGCGCCGGCGCAGCGCGGGGGGGGAGGATGTCTCGGCGATCGTCATGGTCGACCTCGTTTGGTCACGGTGTCTTCAGTCGGCTGAAAGGCTCCGGAGCCGCATGGGAGACGGCTCCGGAGTTTTGCCGGCCCCGGTACGAGGCCAGCGTCGTGTCAGTTCCACTCCGACGGGAGGCGGTCGTAGTAGGTCAGGTCACGCCAGTTCTGCGGCGGAAGGTCAGTACGGCCGGGGATGTAGTAGCCGCCGCGCCGCATCGCCGCGGTCATCGCCTGCTCCATGTTCGCCGCGGCTGTCGCCGCATCGATCTCGCCGATCCAGACGCGGCTGCCTTCCTGGCCCATGATGTCCGAGATCTCGGCCCATTCCGGGATGCGCACGCGCTCATCCGGGTTGGTCTGCGTCAGCATGAAGTCATAGACCGGGATCCACCAAGGCTGGTGCTTGGCGAGCGTCTCGGACTTGTAGGTCGAATGCCGCGACGGACCGGCGCCGAACTCGGTCGCGCGCTCCTGGATTTCCTTCGAGGTCATCCACTGGATGAAGACCCAGGCCGCGTCCTTGCTCTTGGAATCCTTCGAGAGGCCGAAGGACCACGCGCCGAACCAGGGATCGAGGACACCATGGGGACCGGCCGGGGTGTGCAGATGCACGTTCCGGCCTGCAACGGTGGCCTGCGTCTCCGGGTCCTCGAAGAAGCCCTTGATGAAGTCCTGGTAGTTCCAGGTTCCGAAGGCCCCACCCGACTGATAGATCGCGGTCGCTTCGCCGATGCCCCAGTTGGCGCTGTCGGCGGGCATGAATTCCTTCAGCTTCACGAAATAGTCGATCGAGGCGATCGTGTGCTCGTTGTTGATCGTGACCGACCAGTCCTCGGCCAGATACTCGTTGCCGACGGTTTCCGGGGTCTGGAAGGCATAGAGGTATGGCAGCCATGTCACGCCCCAGAACCAGCGGCCCGGGATGTTGGCAAATCCGATCACGCCCGACTCGGGATTGTGAACCTTCTTTGCGGCTTCGTACATATAGTCGGTGTTGAATTCGGGCGAGAAGCGGTCGGGCAGCTTGAAGCCTGCCTGCTCGGCCAGATCGGACCGGAACGTCGTCCCGACAGGGCCCGCACCAAGCGGAATGGTGTAGAGCGTGTCGTTGAAGACGCCGGTGCCCGAGATGACGCGCGGCAGGAAGTCGTCGATGTCGTAGCCCTGATCGGTCAGGTCGGCATTCTTAACGTAGGGCATGAGGGGGTCGAGGAAGCCTGCGGCCGCATACTCGGCCAGCCACATCACGTCGACGGCATAGATGTCGTAGGCACCGGTACCCTGCTGCATCTCGACGAGCGACTTCTGACGATACTGGTCGAAGGGCACCTCATCGACGATCACGTCGATCCCGTACTTCTCCTCGAATTCGGGGATGAACTTGCCCAGCGCCGCGAACTGCGGCATCGAGGGTTGCAGGAAGCGGATCTCGGTTCCGGCGAGCGCCTTTTGCGCGTCCGTCTGCGCCTGCGCGCCCTGCCCCGCGAGCGGGGTGATAGCAGCCGCCGCGATGGCGGCCTGTCCCAGGTGTTTCAGTCTCATCTTTGTCCTCCTCTGGTGGATGGTGTCGTCCTCCGACGCCCGCCGCGGGCGCGGATGTCTCAGGCGGGGGGCCGCTCGGTGAACTGCGCATGGCGCAGGGTGCGGCCCGAGACCGGGTCGAACAGGTAGATGAAGTCGGCGGGGAAGCGGAACGCGATCGGCGCGCCGATCCGCTCGGGGTGCAGTCGGGCCGCGTCCACGGTGGTCATGACGCGGACGATGCTCTCACCGGTCTCGATGTCGAAGATGACGCGGCTTCCGAGCGTCTCGACGGTGAAGATCGTGCCCTCGATCCTCCCCGGCCCGCCGTCATCGGGAGGCGACAGGGCGATCTGCTGGGGCCGGATCCCAAGAATCACGTCCTTCGGGAGAGCCGCGCCGCGTGCGAGCCACGCGCGATCGACAGCCAAGCGTGCCGTCCCGAGCGCCAGGAAGGGGGCGCCTGCCTCCTGTTCAATCCGTGCCGGCAGGGTATTCATCACCGGCTCGCCGATGAAGCTCGCGGCGAACTGCGTGGCAGGCCGGTCGAAGATCTCTTGCGGCTGCGCGATCTGCTCGATCCTGCCGCGGTTGATGAGCACGATCCGGTCGGCCATGGTCATGGCTTCGAGCTGATCGTGGCTGACGTAAAGCATGGTGGCGTTGAAGTCGCGCTGGAGGCGCTTGAACTCGACCCGCATCTTCGCGCGCAGCTGCGCGTCGAGATGCGAGATGGGCTCGTCGAGAAGATAGCAGGCCGCCTCGCGGACGAGCGCGCGCCCGATGGCGACGCGCTGCTGCTGCCCGCCCGAAAGCTGGGCCGGGCGCCGGTCCAGCAGCTGCCCGATCTGGAGTGTCTCGGCAAGCTCGGCGATGCGCGCCTTCAGCGCGGCCTCGGGCATCTTCCGGATGCGGAGAGGATAGGCGAGGTTCTCGAAAACCGAGAGATGCGGAAACAGCGAATGCTTGTCGTAGACCATCGCGAGATTTCGCTCGCGCGGGGTCAGATCCGTCACGTCGCGGCCACCGATCAGGACGCGACCTTCCGACGCGTCATCGAGCCCAGCGACCAGACGCAGCGTCGTGGTCTTGCCTGCCCCGGATGGCCCGAGGAGGAACACGGCCTCTCGGTCGGCGACGTCGAAGCTGATGCCGGAGAGGGCGACATGCCCGTCCTTGAAGGTCTTCGAGAGCGACTGGATTCGGACCTCGGCCATGCGTCATGCCCGGATGGGGATGCTTGAAGCAACAGCGCAGATCGACATTCCGCAAACCTTCCGACGCAGGCGCGCGACCCCCATCGCCCGGGTCGCTTGGGCGGGTCCGGGAGAGCCCGGAAAAGAGAATCCCTTCCCCCGAAAGCAAAATCAAACTAATTTCCTTTCACGAATAAAGCAAGGAAAAAAATTCGACACCGCCCTTGGGGCTTCGGGATTCCTGCGTACATGGAGGTCGTGCCGGGCCTTGGTCAGTAACGCGTCAGCGCCGTCACATCCGAGGTGCGCTCGAGCCCGGCGATCGCGCTGCCGAAATTGCGGACCGCATAGAGCGAGTAGAGGACGTCAACGACCTGCAACTGCGCGATCTTCGAGACCATCGATTCGTTGTACTCCGCCCCGCCTGCAATGCCGGTAACGGTCGGGGTGAACAGCGAAATGTCGGCATAGCGGACAATCGGCGCATCCGGAAACGAGGTGATCGCGAGAGTGGTCGCCCCTTGCGCCTTCGCCGCGCGCAGGGAATCGACCGTGGTGATCGTCCTGCCGGAATTCGAGATGCCGATCGCCAGCGACTTCGGACCGAGGGTCGAGGTTCCGATCTGGCGGATGCCGAGATCGCGGTAGAACAGGCAGCGCTTTCCGACACGCATGAAGCGCAGCAGCGCGTTCTCCACGCTCAGCAGCGACGACCCCGTGGCATAGAAGGCCATGACATCCGCAGCCTCGATGGCCGAAACGGCGCGCTCGAGTTGTTCGGCCGAAAGCCCGTCGCGGGTGTCGGTGGCGGTCAGCGCGTATCGCGCGGTCACCTTCGAGAGCACCGAGGCCGTGTCGTCCTCGGCGGTGATGTCTTCGTACACATGCCGCTCGCCTTCGCCCGACATGGGGCGTCCTGCCTGCGACAGTTCCTCGGCGATCAGGATCTTGAACTGCTGGAACGACGGAACCTCGATCTCGCGAACAAAGCGCGTGACGGTTGACTCAGAGACCTCGCACTGTGCCGCGAGATCCTTGATCGAGATCGACTTCACCTCCTCGGGCGCGCGGAGGATCCGGTCGGCGATCCGCCTCAGCGCCGGGTTCATATAGCCCGACATCCACCGTATCCGGGCGAGCAAACCCTGACTGATCTCCACTTCCTCGCCCATCTCGCCTCCTGTCGCTGCCTCGCAATTCTATGACAGCCAGCGCGCAAGAAAAGGAATTTATTTTCTCCTACCAGGCACGCACACCCGCCTCTGCCGCCTGCCTCGCGGCGCGCATGGCGTCGAGCGCCAGCCTCGCAGCCTCCACCGGATCGCTCCAAGCTTCCCGCCAGAGCCGTACCCCGCCGACAAGGCCGGCCGACAGGACGCGCGACGAGAAACTCTCGACAGTGAAGTCGCCTGCATAGTTCGCGACCGCGAGCGCACGGAAGAACCCCGTAAGGTCAAAGTGCCCGCCGCCCAGCACGCCGCGGTTGCTGTCGGCGACATGGGCATAGCCCAGAAAGGGAGCGTTGCGGGCGATGGCGGCGGGGATGTCGCCCTCCTCGATGTTCATGTGGAAGGTGTCCATGTGCACGAACATGTTGCGCCCACCCGCATCACGGATCATCGCCGCCGCCTGATCGAGCGTGTTGACCATGAAGCTCTCGTAGCGGTTAACGGGTTCGAGCCCCAGCTGCACCCCGAGTTCGCCGGCCCGCCGGTCGAGCCGCGACAGACGATCGACCACGCGCGCGCGCTGCGCCGCGGATTGCGGCGCCGCATAGCTGTGGAAGGCTGCATAGGTTATCCCGCTGACGCCGGGGGCCCCGAGGTCGGCTGCGATCTCGAGCGCCCGGCCGACCGCCGCCTCGCCCTTTGCCGCTATGTCGGGATCATCGGAGGAGATGTCGGTGCCGGGGCCGAGCGCCATGCCGAGCCGCAGCCCGAGCCCCGTCCCCGCGAGGCCCGATCTGGTTGCGCCAAGGTCGAGCGTCCATGGATCGAACATCAGAACCTCGACGAGGTCGTAGCCGATCTCGGCCGCCTTGCGGCATGTGGCCCGCGCTGTCGCCTCGGTCCATGCGTCGCCGAAAACCAGCGCGTGAACCCCGAACTTTCCCTTCATGATCGGTCTCCCTCAGCCGAAGATGGCGCGGATGGTGCCACCGTCCGCGCGGTGGCAGACGCCGTTCATCGCCGTGTTGGTCATGAGTTGCACCACACCGCGTCCGTGCATCGCCGGATCGATCAGACGCTGGACAAGGTTCGACGGCTGCACCGTCTTGTAGAAATCGGCCAGGCAGGCCTCGACCGGCCGCCCCTGTTCCCGCGCAAGGCCCTCGAAATAGCCTTCGACCGACTCGGTTGCGGTTGTGCCGGGCATGTAGCTCGTCACGCGGACATGCGTGCCACGCGTCAACTCGGCCAGAGAGCGCGAAAGCCCGAGGATGGCGGTCTTGGTGACCGAGTAGGGCGTCATGTTCCCGATCGACCGTATCGCGGCTTCGGAGGAGATGAAGCATATCGCGCCCGAATTGCGCGCCAGCATGTCCTTGAGCACAATGCGGCTGATGCGGACGGCCGTCATCACGTTGTGCTGGAAGTAGTCCATCCACTGCTCGTCCGCGACCTCGAAGAAGTCGCAGACGTCGAAGACGCCGATGTTGTTGACGAGGAAGTCGACCGATCCGAAGCGCGTCGCGAAGGACGCCAGCGCCGAAGCGCCTTCGGCCGTGCGCAGGTCGGCCACGACGCCATGGGCATCGGGCCCGATGGCGGCGCAAGCTGCATCGAGCTTCGATTGTGTGCGTCCGTTGATGATGACGGTCGCGCCTTCCTCGTGAAAGGTGCGCGCGATCGCATGCCCGATCCCCGTCGCGCCACCCGTCACGACGGCGACCTTCCCTCTGATCCCGAAGTCCATGCTCGATCCTCCCGCTAGTGCCGATTTGCGCCGATCAGACGGGCAAGGCCCGCCGTCGCAGCGTTGATCTGGTCGAAGACGGCCTCGAACGCGGCGCGATCCTTGCCCCAGGGGTCTGCGATCTCCTGCACCCGACCGGGCTCGAGATAGGCACCAAGCCAGCCGACGACGGCCCGCGCATCCGCCGGGCGCAGCGCCTTCAGCGCATGCATGTTGTCTTGGTCCATGCCGAGGACAAGATCGAAGCGATGGAAGTCGGCCGTCTCGATCTGCCGGGCCTGCCGCGACCCGAGCCGGATGCCGCGCGCGCCGGCCACCGCCTGCGTCACCTCATGGGGCGCGCGGCCGACGTTCCAATCCATGATGGCGGCGCTGTCGACGTGAAGGTCGGGCAGCTGCGCGGCAAGGCAACCCTCGGCCGTCGGAGAGCGGCAGATGTTGCCCTTGCACACCATCAGGACCGACAGCGCGGCGCGGGCCGCGGGCGCAACTCGGAAGGCAATGAAGGGTTCGGCGAAAGCCGTTTCAACCCGGTGCGGGAGGACGGCGAGATCTCGCCGCCCCTGTGCAGGGTCGATCGTGTTGAAGTCGAAGAGGCCGAAGTGATGCGCAAGCATCCCCCGCGCCCCTATTGAATCGGCAAGCGCGACTGCCTCGGTCAGGGTCAGGTTGCCCGGAACGCCGTTGGCCGCGCGCCGCTCATCGCGCCCGTTGACGGGCAGGAGCGCGAGGTCCACCCGGAAAGGCGCCAGCCATTCGGCCTGTCCCTGCCAGGGGATCGTATCGCCCGAATGCCAAAGCGTGACACCGCCCCCCGCGAGCACATAGCCCAGATGGAGATAGCCTGCCTCGGTTCGTACCATCTCCTCGTGCGCGGCCGGGGTTGCCGTGCAGCGGACGCCCCCGAGATCAACCGTTTCGCCGGCGTCGATCAGCACGAGCCGCGCGGTCGGCACACCGCGCTCGACCGCACGCCTTGCCTCGGCGCGCGGCACCAGCACGCGCGCCCCGGGGTTGGCCTGCAGCAGCGGCGGGATCGTCCCCGGATCCATGTGGTCGGTGTGGCCGTGGGTGCACAGAAGCCAGTCGATCCCGGTCAGCTTGTCCGGGGCGACGGGCGGGGGCATCATTCTGCGGTGGTCATAGGGCTTGCCGCGATACTTCTCGGCCAGCGAGTCCGACAGATAGGGATCGATCACGATGCGCAGACCGCCTTGTGCCACGACGAAGCCGGCCTGTCCCAACCACCAGAGCGCCGCGCCCGCCTCTGCGCGAAGGCCCGAGGGATCCGGCATCGGATGGGTCGAGAGCACGCTCATCCCGCCTCCAGCGCCCTCAGAAGGTTCTCGACCGCAACGCGGGTCGCCCGCTCGACGCTTTCCTCGGTGAAGCCGCCCGCATGCGGGGTCTGGATGACACGGGGGTGTGCGAGAAGCGGTGAAGGTTCCGGCGGTTCCTTGCGGAAGACATCCGTCGCAAATCCGCCGATTTGCTCGGATTGAAGCCCGGCGAGCATGGCCGCATCGTCAACCAGTTCCGCGCGCGCGGTATTAACGACCACGACGCCGCGCTTGAGGCGGGCGATCATCTCTGCATCGAGGATCGGCGCATCGCCTGGCGGGCAATGAAGGCTGATCGCGTCGGCCGAGGTCAATGCCTCGTCGCGCGTGGCGAAACGAAAACCCGGCCGGGTGAATGCCCGCGGGGGGAAGGGGTCGAAGCCGACCACGCGCATCCCCAGTCCGATCGCGAGATCGGCGACCTCGCGCCCGATCGCGCCGCACCCGATGACGGCAAGCGTCCGCCCCTGCGCCTCGATGCCGATCGTCCTTTGCCAATCCCCCCGGCGCAGACAGGCGTCCGCCCAGGGAACCGACCGGAACGCCGACAGCATCAGCGTGATGGCGAGTTCGGCGACACCACGGGCGTTCGCGCCCGTCGCACGCTCGACCCGGATGCCCAGATCACGGGCGGCACCAAGATCGATGTTGTCCACGCCGGTCCCGTTGCGGCTGATCACCCGAAGGCCCCGCGCCGCGCCAAGAACGGCGGGCGAAATCGGCTCCACCCCGGCCAGCCAACCGACGCAACCGGGGATCGAGCGCAGCAGTTCCTCTTCGCTCGGCGTCCTGCCCGGGGCGGGATAGACGATCTCGTAGCCCCCGCGCATGAGCGGGGACAGAGCGGGGTGGCCGGCCGCCGACAGCGATCTTGGGGTAACGGCGATCTGACGCGACACGGGCTTCAACCCTTCCAGCGGGGATTGTCCACCATGGTCGGCACGCCGCCGACGTCGACCATCAGCTTGCGGAACCCCTTGGTCGCGATGGTGCCGTAATCATGTCCGGCGTGCCCGGGGAAAGCGAAGAACATCACGAAAGGTTCGTTCGCGGAAATGTTAATCGATCGGTGCGCCCACCTTCCAGGCACATAGACGACATCCCCCTGACGCATCTCGCGCCATTCGACCTTGCCCTCGGGCGTCTCCATCATCATGCCGCCGTGGCCCGAGAGGCAGTAATACACCTCGGCCGTGTCGAGCACGGTGTGGAAATGGCCCTTGGTCATGAAGTACTCGCTGCCGATCCTGCCCGGCTTGATCGAGGTCGTGCCATAGGCGACGTTGCCGCTCGTCTCCGGCACACCCATGTCGAAGTATTCGTAGACAAGCGGATCGCCCTTGGAGAGCGCTGCGGCATAGGCCCCCTCGTCCGAGAAGTAGCCCCGGAGCGACGACAGCGGACGGGCGATCGGCGTGGCGGTCCGCGACAGGCCTGTCATGGTGTCGAAATCGAACTTGGTCGGCGTCATGTCGGTCATGTCTCGTGCTCCTCTCAGGATGTGGCGTCCTTGGCGATGCGGCTCAGATCATCGAAGGCGGGTCCGGACATCGGGATGTCGGTGTCGAAGACCTCGGCGATCACGCGGGTCCAGCCGTGGATGAAATAGACCCAGCCGTCGTGGACCGTCAGCTCGCGCGCTGGCGCAGCGGCGCGGGCTTGATCGAGAAAGACAAGATCGCCCCGATAGTTGAATTCCCACACGAGGCCCCCCTCGGGCCAACGGCATGCCCCGGTGAGCGGTGAGCCCGGGCCGTCCTTGCCAAGGCCCGTGGCATTCACGACCATCGAGTGCGCCGGAAGCGCGCCGACGCAGGCATCGGCCTCGGCCGGGGTCGGCGCCAGTCGGTAGTCGATCGGGATGGCGAAGCCGATCTCGCGGTGGATGTGGCGCATCTCGGCGAGGCTCGCCTCGCGCCGCGCCGTGACGACGATGCGTGCCGGTACCGCACAGCCCGCCTTGGCCCTGTTGTGCAGATAGAGCGTGAGCGCGAGGGAGGATCCGCCCGAGCCGAGGATGCACAGCGCCCCGCCCGCTGCCCAGTAGCCCGTCGGCACGATCGCCTCGTAGCTTGCCCCGGCCGTGATCGGATCCTTCGCATGCCCGACAAGCCGGCCGCCGCGTTTCGAGATCGAGCTGACTTCGCCTAGGGTGCGGGCGTAGGGATCGAGGTCGTCGAAGAGATCGCGCGAAGCCTTGAGCAGGTTCATCTTGTGGGTGGTGACGAGCGCCCCGAGCGAGAGCGGGTCGCCCTTGATGAAGGCGACGGCGTCGCGGTAGGCGCCCGGGTCGCTGTTTGGCGCGAAGTCCATGCCCGCCATGACGGCATCGAGGCCAAGATGCGCGGCCCAGGCGGGAAAGACCTTCATGATCGAGGATTTCCCGGTGGTGACGCCGATGAAATACATCGTGCGCCGACGGGCGGGAGAAAAAGGCATCGCGCGGCTCCTAGTCGTGTTCGGCCCAGTCACGGGCGCGGTCGAGCGCACGCGACCATCCGGCATAAAGCCGGTCGGCCGTCGCGCGATCGGCGGATGGGCGAAACTCCCGGTCGAGCGCAAAGGCCGATTGCAAATCGGCCTTGTCCTTCCAGAACCCGACCGCCAGACCGGCGAGGAATGCGGCACCTCGGGCAGTCGTGTCGATGATCTTCGGCCGCAGGACGCGCGCACCAAGCTGGTCGGCCTGGAACTGCAGGACGAAGCTGTTCATCACCGCGCCGCCATCGACCTTGAGCTCGCTAACAGTGATGCCCGAATCCTTGCGCATCGCGTCGATCACGTCGCGGATCTGATAGGCCATGCTCTCGAGAGCCGCGCGAATGATGTGGTTTCGGTTTGCCCCCCGCGTGATCCCGACGATCGTGCCGCGCGCGTACTGGTCCCACCAGGGGGCTGAAAGCCCGGTGAAGGCGGGGACGACATAGACGCCGTTGGTATCGGGCACGAGGCTTGCCGCGACCTCGGTCTCGGCCGCGTGGTGGATCATCTTCAGTTCGTCGCGCAGCCACTGGACAACCGACCCGACGGTAAAGAGCGTGCCCTCGAGCGCGTAGTCGATCTTGCCGCCCAGGCGCCACGCGACGGTGGTCAGGAGCCCGTTCGACGAGGGCATGAATTCGCTGCCCGTGTTCATCAGGAGGGTGCCGCCGGTGCCGTAGGTGGCCTTGACCATGCCCGGCACGAAGCAGGACTGGCCGAAGAGGGCGCCCTGCTGATCGCCCACCGACGCGGAAACCGGAATTTCCGCGCCGAACAGTTCCGCGTCCGTCGCGCCATAAACCTCCGAGCTGTCGCGAACCTCCGGCAGGACGGCGCGCGGTACCCGCAATTCGGCAAGGAGGCGTTCGTCCCAGGTGCCGGTGCGGATGTTGAAGAGCAGCGTGCGGCTGGCGTTGGAGCCGTCGGTGACATGCGCCCGCCCGCCGGTCAGGTTCCAGATCAGCCACGAATCGATCGTGCCCGCGGCAAGTTCTCCGCGCTCGGCGCGCAAGCGGGCACCCGGGACGTTGTCGAGGATCCATGCGATCTTGGTGCCCGTGAAATAGGCATCGATCACGAGGCCCGTGTTCTGCCTGACATAGGGTTCAAGCCCCCGTGCCTTCAGCGCATCGCACGCGCCCGCCGTCCGCCGATCCTGCCAGACGAGCGCGTGGTGGATGGGCTGGCCGGTCTTGCGATCCCAGACGACACAGGTCTCGCGCTGGTTGGTGATCCCGATTGCCGCGATCTCGCCCGCCGATGCACCGACCTGTGCCATCGCCTCGCGCGCGACGGCAAGCTGGGTGTTCCAGATTTCGACGGCGTCGTGCTCGACCCACCCGGGCTGGGGGTAGATCTGGCGGAACTCGCGCTGCGCGAGCGCAGCGATGTCGCCGGCGTGGTCGAACAGGATTGCGCGCGCGCTCGACGTTCCCTCGTCCAGCGCCATCACGTAGGTCTTTTTCATGGTTCACTCCCCGAGATTCGTGGTCAGCCGTTGGGCTTGATCAGGATCTTGGCATAGGGCCCGAAGTTGCGGGCCTTCAGTGCCTTGAAGATTGCAGGCGCCTCCTCCAACGCCACGCGGTGAGTGATCAACGGCTCCACTATTAACCGATCGGTGCGTAACAGCTCGATGATGTCAAACCATTCCTTTCCCGGGAACGGCAAGGAATAGGAGTTCCACGATCCCACCATCTGGATTTCCTCGCGTACCAACCGGGCAAACGCCTTTTCCGCCAAAGTGACATCGCCATAGGCGGTGCCATAGAGCATCACCGTGCCCTGCTTTGCGGCGACGAGGATCGACAGGTCGCGCCCCGGCGCGGATCCTGCGCATTCGAGCGAAACCGCCACGCCGCGCCCGCCGGTTGCCGCCCTCACGGCCGCCACGGCGTCCTCACGCACGGGGTTGACGCAGATGTCGGCGCCAGCCGCGCGCGCGAGCGCGAGCTTGTCGTCGTCCACGTCGATGGCGATCAGCGGCTGCGCGCCCGAAAGCCTCGCGAACTGGAGCGCAAAGAAGCCGAGCGCCCCGCAGCCCACCACGGCCACCGCGTCTCCAAGCTTGAGGTCGAGCTTGTGAATCCCGTGCAGGATGATCGCCGCTGGCTCGATCGTCGCCGCGACGTCGAGCGAGACGCTGTCGGGCACCTTGATGACGTTGCGCGCGGGCGCCTTGAGATATTCGGCAAAGGCCCCGTCGCTGCGCGATCCGAGAAAGCCGTAGTCATCGCAGAGCGAGAACTTCCCCGCCCGGCACCATGCACAGTCAAAGCACGGCATCAGTGGCGCGACCGCCACCCGGTCGCCGGGCGCAAGAGCGGCCACGTTCTTGCCGACCTCCACGACGGTACCGGAAAACTCGTGCCCGGGGATCATGGGAAAGCGGTAGGTTCCCGTCACCATCACGCGGCCGATATCGGAGCCGCAGATGCCGGCGGCACCGACGCGGACGAGCACCTCGGCCGGGCCGGGTGTCGGTCTGGCGACCTCTTCGACCCGCAGGTCCGCGGGCGCGTGGAGCACCGCCGCCCTCATGCGACCACCTCCTGTTGCGGCAGGATCACCGTCTTGAGGCCCTCTCCCGCAAGCGCGTGATCGAAAGCCGTGACGGCCTCCTGCATGCCGAAGCGATGGCTCACCACCGCGTCCACATCGACTTTGCCCACCTCGACGAGCGCCATGGCGCGCGCGTAGTCATCGAGGCTCGAACCGGTGGATCCCAGAAGCCTCAGTCCCCAATAGTGCACCCTGTTCGTGTCGATCTCGGGCTTCGTCCCCTTCGTCAGACCGGAAAAGAAGTTGAGCCGCCCGAAGCGTGCGAGACAGGCGATGGCCTGATCCTGCAGCTCCGGCGCGGGCGCGCAGGTCACCGCAACATCGACCCCCCTGCCGCCGGTCAGGCGCAGCACCTCCCCGACCACGTCCGAGGATGATCCGTCCACTGTGTCGGTCGCACCGAAGGGCGCGATCTGTGACAGTCGCGCGGCACGACGGCCGACGACGATCACCTGACGCGCGCCATATGCACGGGCGAGCATGAGGAAGAACGCAGCGATCGGCCCGGTCCCGAGGACGAGGACGCGATCCTCGGGCGTGACATGCAGGTCCTTCCAAGCGTTGACGCAGCACGACAGGGGCTCGACCAGCGCGGCCTGTTCGTAGGTCATGCCCTCGGGGATCTCGACGAGGTTGCCCCCCGCGAGGGCCCGCGGCGTGACGCGCATGTATTCCTGAAAGCCACCGTCGATGCTGACCCCGAAGGCGTCGTAATCGGGGCACATGTTGTTGAGCCCCCTACGACACATCTCGCACCGGCCGCAGCCGATGTTGGGCACGACCGAAACGCGCTGGCCGACCTTCCAGACCTCGACCTGCCGCCCGACCTCGACGATCTCGCCGGCAAGCTCGTGGCCGAGCACCCGCGCCTCGTTCGGGCCAACGCGGAAGTGGCCACCGCGCACGATCTTCAGGTCCGTGCCGCAGATCGATGCAGCCTCGACCCGGATCACGAGCCCGTCGGGGCCGGACTCGGGGCGCGGACGCTCGTCCAGTTCGACCCTGCCCTGTCCCTTGCAGACGGCAGCGCGCATGGTCCCTCAGACCTCCATCCCGTAGCGGTGGGCCTTGTGGGTTGGGTAGAGGCTGATCGTGGGGATGGTGACATCGGGGGTGCGCGTCGCGACATAGAGCGCAAGCCACGCCACGTTGTCGACCTCGATGCACGACGCGTGAATGCCCTCCTTCATCTCCTTTTCGTCAAGCCAGCCATCGACATAGGCCGGCAGGTCGCCGTCATAGAGCCCCTTGTCGATGATCTCGGTCATCGGCGTCTTGACGTGGCTGGGATTGAGCACGGTCACCCCGATCTTCTTGTCCTTGCCTTCGAGGAGGATGTTCTTCGAAAAGCCCAGCATGCCGTGCTTCGACGCGCGATAGGGGCTGTGGCCGGGGCCCGAGGCGACGCGGGTCGACGACGAACCCATGTTGATGATGCGCCCGCCGTTCGCCTGCTTCTCCATGTAGAGAAACGCCTCGCGGCAGCAGAGGAATACGGCCGTGAGGTTCGGCCCGATCGTCTTGTTCCACTCCTCGAGCGTAACTTGCGTGACGGGTGGCGCGAGGCTGTCGCGCCCGGCCGAGTTCACGACGACGTCGATCGATCCGAAGGTGTCATTGGTCTTCCTGAAGAAAGCTCGGACGGCCTCTTCATCGGTCACATCCGCAAAGATGGGCAGAACAGTCGCGCCCTCGGCCACCATCTCGCCCGCGACCCGATCAAGACGCGCCCTGTCGAAGTCGACCATCGCGACCTTGGCGCCGTTCGCGGCATAGATGCGCGCCACCGCCTCGCCGATCCCCGATGCCGCTCCAGTCACGACGCACGACTTGCCCCTGAGCGACAGCCCCTCGGATAGGGTATTGTTGGCCATCTCAATCCTCCGTTTGCCCATCGGGCACCAGTCTTACAGTTTGCGATCAATCGGATCCTGTCAGCTTCACCGCCTCAGCGGTCAGGCGCTGCACCTCGTCGAAGCGCCGCGCGCGGACGAGCGACGGCTCGACCATCCAGGAGCCGCCGCAGGCAAGGACAGAGGGCAGCGCCAGATAGTCGCGCAGGTTCTTCGGCCCGATGCCACCCGTGGGGACGAAGCGGATTGAAGGGTAGGGGCCCGTGAGCGCCCTGAGAAACCCAACGCCCCCCGTCGGTTCGGCCGGAAAGAACTTCACTGCCGACAATCCGGCCGACATGGCCTGCTCGACACCGGTCGGATTGTTGATGCCGGGCAGGATGGGCAGGCCCTCGTCGGCCGCCGCGGCGACAACGTCCGGATTGAACCCGGGCGTGACGACAAAGCGCGCGCCGGCCGCCTTTGCGGCGCTAAGCTGAGAAACCGTCAGGACGGTCCCCGCCCCGATCAGTACCTGCGGCACCTCTGCCGCGATCCGGCGGATCGACGCAGCCGCGGCGTCGGTCCGAAAGGTGACCTCGGCCACCGCAAGGCCACCTGCGACAAGGGCTCGCATCAGCGGAACGGCATCCCCGGCATCGTCGAGAACGACAACGGGCAAGAGCCGTGCCGCGCGAATGCGGTCGAGAACATCTTCACCAGCCGCCGGCATCGCACACCCCGCATAAAATTTGATTCGACCACCGACTTGTAGAAGTTATTTCTTTCTTGTGCAAGTGAGATGAAAATGATTTCCATTGAGAAGACCCCGTCGGCGCTGGACCATCATGCGAAAAGCAATGCAGATCCTGACTATCGACGTTGGCACGGGTTCGGTGCGCGCGGGCCTCGTCGGACTTGACGGCCGTGTGCGTGCGCTCAATGCGGTTCCTCACTCGACGAGCTATCCGCGGCATGCCTGGGCCGAGCAGCGCCCCATAGACTGGTGGCATGGCGCACGGAAGGCGATTGCGGCCACACTCGCCGAGGCTCCGGGATCAGAGATCGCGGGCGTGGCCTGCTGCGGCCAGATGCACGCGCCGGTCCTAGTCGACAAGACGAACGCACTGGTTCGGGAGACAGTGCCTCTCTGGAACGACAAGCGCGCTGCCGATCTCACACGGGAACTCGATGACCGTTTCGCCGCCGGGCCATCCCCGCGACCGGCGAACCCCGCCACGAGCGCCTGGCCGGGCGTGAAGCTCGCTTGGATGGCGAGGAACGACCCGGGCGCGCTTGCCGACGCGCACATGTTGCTCATGCCGAAGGACTGGATGAACCTGCGGCTCTGCGGCGAAATCGCGATGGACTGGACGGAGGCGGGAAGCAGTTTCCTTTCGGATCCCGACACCCGGACCTGGTCTGACGGCTGCGCCCACGTCCTCGGGATCGACCCCGGGATTCTCTCGCCGCTTCTTCCCTGCGACTCGGTACTTGGAGGGATCACGGCGCAGGCCGCAGAAGAAACCGGCCTCCCCGAAGGCCTGCCGGTTTTTGTCGGCGCCGGAGATTATCCCGCTTCGATCCTCGGATCGGGAGTGACACGAACCGGGCAGGTGTCGGACATAACCGGAACTTCGTTTCTCCTGACTTCGCTGACGGGAGCGCCAATTCTGCGGCCGGATGTGATGAACGTCGCCACGGCGACCCCGGGCTGGGGGGCCTTCGCCGTCGTCGATGCTGCGGGGGACGCCGTCCGTTGGGCATCGAGAGCGCTCGACCGGAACATGCGCGGCTACGAAGAGCTCTCGGCAGAGGCAGCGTCGGTCAGAGCAGGAGCGGACGGACTTGTCTTCCTCCCCTACCTTACGGGGGAGCGCCTTGGTCAGGGCGCGGGGTCGCGCGGCGCCTTTCTAGGACTGACGGCCCAGCATGGGTCGGCACATCTGCACCGCGCGGTGATGGAAGGCATCGTGCTAGCCATGCGCGAAGCCTACGCACCGATCGCGCAGGTTGCAGGTGCTCCTTCTTCCATCGTCTCCGCAGCGGGCGGCACCCGATCCGACCTTCTCCTGTCGATCAAGGCAAATCTTTTCGGCTGCCCGATCGAGGTCACCGAGGAACCGGAAGCTGGACTGATAGGCACGGCCTGCCTTGCCTTCGCGGGCCTCGGGCAATTCGCGTCACCGGCCGAGGCCGCTTCGGCCCTCGTACGCTACCGCGCGCCGATCATGCCTGACTTGCAGGTCCAGGACGTGTACGAAGGCCTTGCGACGACATTCGCGTCGATCCGCCGGGTCATGCCCGATATCAATGCAGCACTCGGAAAGCGGCAGTGAACGTGACGGTCGGCGTTCTCTGGGACATGGACGGGACACTGATCGATAGCGAACCGGTTGCTGCCGACGCCCTGCACCTGGCGCTGGCCGAGGTCGGCATCTCCGGGCTCTCTGGCGTCCACGACTGGGCGCTCGGTCGCGCCGCGGACGAGATATATGGTTGGCTGGTCGCCAATCACGGTCTTCTTGAGGATGAGATCTCCTGGGAAGAGCGCAAGCTCAGACATCATCTTGCGGCAGCCTATAGGTTGCGCGCGTTCACGGAAGCGCTAGAGGTGTTTCGGGTCCTGGAGTCGGCGGGCATTCCACAAGCAATCGTCAGCAACAGCGACCGTATGATCATGGACTGCCAGCTCGGTAGTATCAGCCTGACCCGGCCGGGACTCGTGACCGTCTCCCGCAACGATGTTCGCAAGGGCAAACCGGACCCTGAAGGATATCTTCGCGCGGCCTGGCTTCTCGGCTGCGAGCCGACCTCCTGCTGCGTCGTCGAGGACAGCCCGAGCGGCATCGCCGCGGGACGTGCGGCCGGGGCGAAGACATTTGCGGTTCCTCACGCGTCGCAAGAATTCGGTGCGCACATCACCCTGCGCGCGATGAACGATCTGTTGATCCATCTCGGACTCGGTTGATCTCACAGGCTGGGCGTCCTGCGCACCTCAGGCGATCGAGAACCCGCCATCGACCGGGATCATGGCACCGGTGATGTAGCCGGCCGCTGGTGACAGCAGGAACTGGACGACCCCCGCGATCTCCGCGGGCCTCGCCCATCGCCGCATCGGGATGCGCGCAAGGATCGCCGGAGCGCGGGCCGAGTCCGTTCGCGCCTTCTCGGAGATCCGGGTCTCGACCCAGCCCGGCGCGATCGAGTTGACGCGGATGCCGCGCGGCGCCCAGGCCACGGCCTGCGACCGGGTGAGCGCCGCGACAGCGCCTTTCGAGGCGGTATAGGCCGGCGCCCCGGGCGAGCCGAAGATGGCCCACATCGACGCGATGTTGACGACGGCACCGCCTCCGGTCTCCAGCCGGTCCGCCAGAGCGTTGGCGAGCGCGAAGCCGGCGGTGACGTTGATCTTCATAACGAAGTCAAAGGTCTCGGCCTGCCATTCGTCGGCGTGCCGTAGGACCCCCGCGCAATTGACGAGCGCTGCGACCGGCCCGTCGGGAAGGGCGGCGAGGCAGGCGGCGGTGTCGGTCACATCCACCCGGCGGAACTCGACCGAGGCGGGCAGATCGTCGTCCGTGTCGAGGCCGAGAGCCAGGCATTGATACCCTGCGGCCGAAAGCGCTTCGGCAACGGCGCGTCCGATACCGGTCCCGCCGCCCGTCACGACGGCGATCGGGTTCTTGCTGGTCGTGGCTTGCGTCATGTCCTTGTCCTCAAACGATGACCTCGCGAACGACCGCCTCAATCCCGGCCTCGTCGAGACGATAGTGCGCGTAGAGATGCGTGGGTGGCGCGATGAGGGCGAACTCGTCGCGGATACCGTGGCGATGGAGTCGGCAGGGACTGCCCTCCTCGGCCAGAACCTCGGCGACTGCCGATCCCAATCCACCCAGGATGTTGTGCTCCTCGATCGTGAGGATGGCGGACGAGCGCGCGGCGGATTCCAGTACGGCATCCCGGTCAAGCGGCTTGACGGTCGGCATGTCGATCACACCGACGCTGCGGCCCTCGGCTTCGAGCCGCTTCGCCACCTGCACAGCGGGATGAACCGGCAGACCGCACGCGATGATGGTCACTTCCTCGCCAATCAGGTGAGGGATGGCCTTTCCGAAAACGAAGGTGGTGTCCTGCGGGTAGAGATCCGGCTCGCGCCCCCTGCCCGTGCGGAAATAGATCGGCCTGTCGTGATCGGCGCTTGCGACGATGGCAGCCTCCAGCTGCGGGCCATCGGCCGTCGAGACAACAGTCAGATCGGCGATGGACCGCATGGTGCCGATATCTTCGGTCGCATGGTGCGAGGTGCCGTAGAACCCCATCGCGATTCCGGTGTGGTGCCCGATGAGACGGACCGGCAGAGCACAGTAGGCGACATCCATCCGGATCTGTTCGCATGTCAGAAGACCGAGGAACGATGCGAACGTTGCGACATAGGGCATCATACCTGTGGCCGCGAGCCCGGCGGCGGCCGAGACCATGTTCTGTTCCGAAATCCCGAAGCCGATGTAACGGTCCGGGTAGCGCTCGGCGAAGCGGTTCAACCCGTTGGAATACTGGAGATCGGCGGAACCGGCCACGACGGGATGGCCGGCCTCCACGAGACGCACCAGACCATTCGACAAGTGGTCCAGCCCCGGATTCTTGATGTTGAGTTCACGGTAGTGCCATGAACTCGGAGACCGAGGACGCATTGAAAGGGTCATCTCAGATCACCTTCGACAGGATTTCCGCCCGTGCCGCTTCGGCGTCGGACGGATCGAGATAACCGAGGTGCCAGCCGGGCTCAGTTTCCATGTACGAGACGCCCTTTCCCTTGACGGTCCTCGCGATGATGCAGGCAGGAGCGATGCGGGCGATGTCTGCCTTGGCTGCGCGAAGGGCCACGGTCAGTGCTGAGAGGTCGTGACCATCGACCACCTCCACGTCCCACCCGAACCCTCGCCACTTCGCGTCGAGCGGCTCGATCCCCATGACGTCGTCCACCGCGCCGTCGAGCTGGTAGCCGTTGCGGTCGACGATGGCGACAAGCCGGGACAACCCGTGATGGGCCGCCGCGAGTGCCGCTTCCCAGACCTGACCTTCCTGCATCTCGCCGTCCCCGAGCATCACGAAGGTCGTGAAGTCGCGGCCCTGCATGCGTCCCCCGAGCGCCATGCCAACGCCGTTCGACAGGGCGTGGCCGATGGAGCCCGAGGAAAAATCGACACCAGGCACCTTTCGCATGTCGGGATGATCGCCAAGCGGGTTGCCGAGCCGTGTGTAGCCGTTGAGAACTTCTTCCGGGAGATATCCCTTGTCAGCGAGGATCGCGAACAGACCCACGGCCGCATGCCCCTTGCCCATCAGGAAGCGGTCGCGATCCGGCCACTTCGGATCGTCCGAGAGACGCATGACGTCGTAGTAGAGCGCGGCGAAGATTTCGGCGGCCGAGAATACTGAGGTGTAATGCCCCACCTTGGCGATCTCAATCAGGCGGATTGTCTCGAGACGGACGAACTGCGCCCTCTCGCGCAGCCGGGCAAGCGTCGCTTCGTCCGGTCGCAGGTCGTTCCAGCGCGTCTTGTCCAAGGCCAGCCTCTCCAACGTCGATTCAGCGAATCTCGATGTCCGGCCAATGTAACATCATATATGATATACTATAAAGAGAAAGATGAGGTTTGTCCCTTTGCCCGATCACCATCACGAAAAGCCCACGCGTCGGTCCCGGGCGCGCCCCTCAAGCCACGAAACCATCACGACACCGAGGGCGATGTCCCCCTGTATCGCCGCCCTTGCCGCTTCTGCGTCGCGCGCTGCAAGTGCGCGCAGGATCTCGTAGTGGGGATGTTCAGCGCTGACGAGATCGCGCTTGGGCGTGTTGAGGTGATAGAGGTGAATGAGCGGCCCCATCTGCGCCCACATGCTCTCGATCGTGGCCACAAGCAGAGGCATTCCGGCTTCTTTCGCCAGAGCGAAGTGAAACGCGCGGTTAAGCCGTGATGCCTCCAAAGGGTCGGAAGCGGCCGCTTCGGAAAACCTTGACTGGAGGCGCTCCATCTCACGCAGCGCCGCAGGTGACACGTGCAAGGCGGCCTGTGCCGCCGCCTCCCCCTCGAGATGTGACCGGATCACCTGAATCTCTCGCAGCTCGTCCGGAGTGAGGCGGCGCACATGGACCGAGGTCGCCGCCTGGAACTCGAGCGCCCGCTCGGACACGAGACGGAAGATCGCCTCGCGGACAGGAGTGATCGAAACACCCAACTGTCCCGCAAGCCCCGCGATGATAAGTCGCTCACCCGGGGCGTATTGGCCATCCATCAGCGAACTGCGGATGGAGAGATAGACCTGCTCTGAGAGGTTCTCTCTCTTGATCCTCGGAAGTGTGTTCATCGCCGATCCACCCGAGCTGCCTGTCCATGCATGCCATTCTCTCTTCGCCGGGGCAATCGTGGCCGGGCAGCTCTGCCCTTCATGTGAAGTTGAGTCGAAGACCCTGAGACGGCCACCGCATCGACACCAGCCGGCCAGTACCCGACAAGGTAATATACGCCGTCTTCAGGTCATCTGCCCCGAAGCATAGGTTCGTCGTGTATGGATCGTCGGTCGCAACCCTTCGCACCAAGCTTCCGTCGGGCCTGACCGAGACAATCCCTCCCTCGCGCAGGCAGGCGATGGAGATCGTCCCGTCTGCTTCGACTGCAAGCGAGTCGTAGCGTTGGAAACCGGGCAGGCCGCAGACGAGCCTGCCACCTGTAGGAGAAAGCCAGTTGGACTCCGCCAGCCGCCCGGGCGCAACGATCGTATAGGCCCAGAGGCGGCCGGTCGCTGTCTCGGCCACGTAGAGCTCGCTTTCGCCCGGGGAGAGTCCGATGCCGTTCGGGCCCAGGAGCGGAAAGGCCACCTGTCGCGCCAAGCCGTCCGACACGTAGTAGACCGCGCCGAGATCCATCGTGCGGCCATGCTTCTTGCCATGATCGGTGAACCAGAATCCCCCGTGCCGGTCGAATACGATGTCGTTTGGTCCGGTGAGCGGCAGGCCGTTCACCTCGGAAAGCAGCCGCTCCACCTTGCCGGTTTCCGGGTCGATCCGTTCGATCCAGCCGCCCGTGAAACCCGCCGCCGGACCGGTCGGGCGCAGGATCCCATCCTGCCGCATCCAGGCGAACCCGCCGTTGTTGCAGACATAGATCCAGCCGTCGGGGCCGATCGCGGCGCCGTTGGGACCACCGGGAAGCGGAGAGATCTCGTGCTTCCGTCCATCCCGACCGATCCGGGTCAGGCGTTCGCCCGCGATCTCGACCACAGCAAGATCGCCATCCGGCAAGAGAAGCGGGCCCTCGGGAAACGCCAACCCTTCGGCGACGACCGTGTATGCCCCATGCCCGGTCATGCGAGTTCCCTTCGGAGAAGAGTGGCGAGGCCCTCCACATCCGAGACGAGATGCTCCGGCTCTGCCGCGGAGAGTGACGGTTCGGGATAGTACCCCCAGGATACCGCGACAGCCGTGGTGCCGGCGGCCTTCGCGGCGATCACGTCGTGCGGCCCGTCGCCCACATAGAAGACACGTCCGGGCTCGGGCCGAACCCCTGAAATCGCCCGTAGGATCGGCTCTGGATGCGGCTTTCGAAGCGCCGTGTCCTCGGCGCCCACGATCACCCAGAATCGCGCGGGATCGAGGCCCACTCTCTTGAGGTCGGACGCGATCCGGTCGCGTCCCTTGTTGGAAACGATCCCCACAGGCACCACCCCGAACAATTGGTCCAACAACGACATGACACCGTCGTAGGCGACAACCGATTCCGAGGTGTAGTTGAGGGCATAGTGCTCGGCCAAAGCTTCCGCAGCCGGAGGATAGTGCTGCCTGAAATACTCGATCGGCCGCCGACGAAGGAGGTCATGAACATGCTCCTTGTCCGGATCGAGGTCGTATCCCAGAACCGAGCTGATTGCGGACAGATAAGCGTCCAGGATTGCTGAACTCGAGTCCACGAGTGTTCCGTCGAGATCGAACAGGACCAAATGCGCTTCCCTCTTCAGTGCCCGACCGCGACGCGCGGCCAAGACAGACTAGAATTGGCTTGTCATGGACGCTTATGATGTATCATATATGATTTATGCAAGTCCTATGTGCTCCCATCCGTTGATCGAAGTCCGAGCGGCTCCGAACGGTTTCGAAGGACCCCCGATGCCCTCGCTCTACCCGGCCCGAAGACCCACGATGCATTTCATCGGTGTGACGACCTCCAAGTCGTCGATCATGCCGATCTTTCCCGTTTGGGCCGAGTATCTCGGCCTCGACGGCGTACTGAACGGCATCGATTTCGCCCCGGGTGCGGACCCGAGGCTCTATCGGGAAGCGGTCGCGCACATCAAATCGGACCCGCTTTCACTCGGCGCGCTCGTGACCACACATAAGGTCAATCTCCTGAAGGCCTCGTCCGATCTCTTCGACGAACTGGATCCCTTCGCCCGCACCCTGCACGAAGTGAGTTCCATCTCGAAACGCGAGGGCCGCCTGATCGGACAAGCAATGGACCCGATCACGGTCGGCCAGGCACTCAAGACGCTCGTGCCTCCGGGGTCGTGGAAAGACGGCCGAGGACACGTCCTGATCCTCGGCTCGGGAGGATCGGCCCTCGCGCTTTCGCTGCATCTCCACAATCGTGCAGCGGCGGGCGACGGACCCGGCAAGGTGACGATCACCGCCGTCGACCCCGAAAGTCTTGCGGAAATGCGGACGATCCACGCGCAGATCGGCTTCCGCATTCCCGTCGACTACGTCCTGACGTCATCTCCCGCCGATACGGATGCCTTGATTGCCGGGCTGTCTCCGGGATCACTCGTGGTCAACGCGACGGGCCTTGGAAAGGACGCCCCCGGGTCTCCGACATCCGACGCTGTCCGATATCCCAAGCGGACGACCTTATGGGAATTCAACTATCGCGGCGACCTCGACTTCCTCACGCAGGCCCGCGCGCAGGAAGAGACCCGGTGCCTGACGGTATCGGATGGCTGGGGTTACTTCATCATTAGCTGGACACGCGTGATCGCCGAGGTCTTCGCTATCGACATCCCGACCTCGGGCCCCGTGTTCGAAAAACTCAGCCAACTGGCCTGCGAAAGAACAGGACGATGAGAAAGCCCTATGTCGTCGATCTGCCGACACGCCTGTCCTTCGGCGTGGGCGCCTTCGATGCGGTCGGCGCCGAGGTCGGCCGGTTCGGGCGGCGCGCCTTCGTCATGCTCGACCCCTTCCTCAAGGGCTCGCCCCTCGAAGAGAGGATGGGCCGGCAGCTCGCTGAGGCCGGGGTAACGGCATCAAAGTGGTACGACATCGTTCCGAACCCTCGTGCCGCAAGCTGTGATGCGGCGGCAGCCGAGGCGGTCAGGTCCGGGTGCGACGTCGTCCTCGCGGTGGGTGGCGGGAGCACCATTGACGCTGCGAAAGCCGTAGCGCTGGTCGCGGTTCATGGAGGCGAGGCGTGGGACTACACCACCCGCGCCGGGGTCGAGCATCGCGACCCGAAGTTGCCCGGATTGCCGATCGTCGCCGTGCCGACCTCGGCTGGGACCGGGGCCGAGGTGACGCCTTTCGCGGTGCTGAGCCGACCGGATCTGAAACTCAAGGCAACCATCAAGAACCCGGGTTGCGCGCCAGTGGTCGCCATTGTCGATCCGGCGCTGCACGTCTCGAAACCGCCGCACCTGACCGCGAGCACGGGCGTCGACACCTTTCTCCATGCCTTCGAGGGATTCCTCGGTTCGCAATCGAACGGGTGGACGGAAACGGTCGGCCTTCGGGCGATGCAACTCTTCGCGATCCACATTCGCACGGCCTGCCGGGAGGGCTCCAACCTAGCGGCCCGCGCCGGGATGGCCGAGGCCTGCTATCTCGCGGGGCTTTCTCTGGCGAGCATCGGCGTTGGCATACCGCATTCGCTCGGACAGGCGCTCGGCGCGCTGAAGGACGCGCCGCACGGCGAGGCCTGCGCGGCCTTTCTCGTACCCACGGTGCGCTGGACGCTCCCGGCCGGGGCGGAAAAGCTGGCTCTGGTCGCCACCATCTTCGACAACGGGCTTCGGTCCCATTCGGTCGGCCAGCAGGCCGAGGCCCTGCCAGCCCTACTCGACAAACTGCTTTCGGATATCGGACTCACCTCTGGAGCGGGCACTTTGGGCCTGTCCCCGTCGGAGGTCGGCGATCTGGTGGACGTCGCCTTCGCGAACTACTGGCGGGGGATCGAGCGGTGGATTAGGCCGGGCTACAGGTCGGATATCCTGGAACTTGCCAAGGCGTCACTCTAACATAAGGGTCCACAGCTGTAACGACCCAGCGGAATCTGCACAGGTTAAGCCGATAAGGCGAATGCCTCAGCAGGTGTCTTCATGTCCAGTGCCTGATGCGGGCGCTGGGTGTTGTAGAAGCTGTGACCTGCTACGGGATTTTTCCTCCATCTGCGATTAGAGTCCGGCCCATCGAGAGGACGGACGATGAAGAAGGCACGGCTGACGGAAGAGCAGATCATTGGCATCCTGCAGGAGCATGAGGCGGGCGCGAAGTGTGCCGATCTCTGCCGCAAGTATGGGATGTCGGAGGGCACGTTCTATGCCTGGAAGGCGAAGTATTCCGGGATGACGGTGTCTGAGGCCAAGCGCCTGAAGGCGCTCGAGGACGAGAACGCAAAGCTGAAGAAGCTACTGGCCGAGCAGATGCTCGGTAACCGTCCGGCCTGACCGCACTGCCTCGGTGTGAGAGTGCGGGATAGTGTCCACCATCGATAGTGGACACTATGGTGGTGGCGTGGCGCGTCGGACGAAGCGGCTCTGGACGGATGAGGAGAAGCGGTCGATCTGCTTCCAGACCACTGCGC
>JBIKVM010000095.1:0-10513 GCA_044356825.1 Limisphaerales bacterium | reverse complement strand
GATTCCTTGTTTGCATGGCGCTGGAGCGTCAGCAGCACGTCGTCGGGCGTCAGCGTCTTGCCGTTGTGGAATTCGATGCCCTTACGGATCTTGAACATCCAGGTCTTGGCGTCGGGCGTGCTCTCGACCGACTCGGCCGCGCGGAAGTCGAGCTCGCCCGTCGCGGTGGTGTCGACCAGCGTCTCGCCCGTGGTGCGCAGGACGTGGAAGGGCACCTGGCTTGCCGCCAGCGCCGGGTCGAGGCTGTTGGTGCTCTCGCCGCCGCCGAGACCCATGATGAGCGTGCCGCCCTTGACCGGGCCCGCTGCCTGCACCGCCGAGGCGAGCATGCCGTTCGCCATCGCGGCCGAAAGCCCGAGCGCACCGGCGCGGCCGAGGAATGCCCGGCGGCTCTGCTTGCCCGCAACCGTCCGGGCCAGGATATAGTTCAGTTCGTCCTTCATCGTCGTCTCCTCTGCTGGTCTCGACGTTTCGTTGTTGATTGACCAATCAATAACCAACCCTTGGCGGGGCCGGCAACAGGTTTTCGCGCCGCACCCTCAGCGCAGGTCGCGCGGGATGCTCTCGGCCACGTCGCGGGCAAGCACGAGCGCGTCCCCCTCATAGGCCTCAAGCCGGCCCTTGAGGTGGAAATGCGTCGCGTCCGACCACATTTCCGTGTAGGTCTCGGTTCTTACCGACCACCCCTCACGCGCCAGTTCCTGCGTCCAATGCGTCCAGCCCCGGGCCGAGAGCGGGTCGCCCGGGTGGATGTCCCACCGCTCGCGCGCGGCGGAACCGGTGATCAGGCCATGGTCGAGATGCTCGGCCAACCCGAAATCATCCTCGATGATGAGGCTGACGACCCCGGTGCGCTGATCGGTCTCGGAGCGGCGGACATGGGCCGGGGGGCGGATCGGGCGCGTGCGCTCGGCGGGCGCGGCCTCGGACGGGGCGAAGTGCACCTCGTCGCCCGCCGCGGGCGCCCGCACCGGCAGCGCGAGCGTGCCGCCCGTCAGCGTCAGCGTCGCGGCCTCGGGGACGGGCCAGAGCATCGGCCAGTAGGAGGACGACACCGCCACCCGCAGCCGGTGCCCCTCGGGCAGGCGATAGGCGATGTGGTCGAGCGCGACCTCGACCTCGATTTCCTCACCCGGAACAAGGGGGGCGGGCGCGGCGTGCGAGGCGCGATGCGTGAGGTTCAGCACCCCCCAGGTGATGCGCGTCGCCGCCGCGTCGGGGTGGAGGTGGTTGAGCCGGACCGCGATCTGCGCGCAGGGCCGGTCGGCCGAGAGCCGCAGCCGCAGCCGCGGCGCGCCGACGATGTCGGTCTGCGGCATCGGCGCGCTGTCGAACACGGCCGATAGGGCATCGTCGCGCCGCTGGTCGCCCGGCATCTCGGGGCCGAGCCAGATCGCGCAGAACTCGCCCCCCTCCATCCCGCAATCCTGCGGCGAGGCGAGCGTGACGGCAAGCGCGCCCCCCGCCTCGCCCAGTGCTCCCTGCCCAAGCGTCCCCTGCCCTGCGCCGGGCAGGCCCGGGCCAAGCGGCAGCGCGGCCTCGCGGATCGCGGGCGCGGGCCAGGCGGGTTCGGCGATCCAGCGCCCCGGGCGATGGTCATACCACGAGGCGGGTCGCACCCCGTCCATCAGATAGACGCGATAGGCGGGATCGTCCTCGACCCCGGTGGGCGCATCCTTGAGCCAGCGGTCCCACCAGCGCAGCGCCTCTTGCAGGAAGCCGATGCGCGGCTCGGGCACCGCGAAATGGGGATACTTGTGCACCCAGGGGCCGACGATGCCCTTGACCGGCGCCGAGAGGTTCTGAACGAGCTGCGGCACCGCGTTCTTGTAGCTGTCGCCCCAGCCGCCGACGGCGAGTGTCGCGGCCTTGATCGCCGAATAATCCTCGCAGACCGAGCCGTGTTGCCAATAGGCGTCGCGGCGCTGGTGGCGCAGCCAGACGGCGGGCAGGAACGGCTCGGCCTCGAGCCGCTTCAGCCACTCCTCGCGCCAGTCGGGGCGCAGCGCGGGGTCGGGCGGGCGCGACGAATAGGACCACATCGTCGCCCCCCAGCCGAGGTTCTCGTTCAGCAGGCACCCGCCCTTCCAGTGGATGTCGTCGGCATAGCGATCGACGGTGGAGCAGAGCGTGATGATGGCCTTGAGCGCGGGTGGCTCAAGGGCTGCGACCTGGAGCGAGTTGAACCCGCCCCAGCTGATCCCCATCATGCCCACCCGGCCGCTGCACCAGGGCTGGGCGGCGATCCAGCCGATCACCTCGCAGGCGTCCGCGAGTTCCTGGGGCGAATATTCATCCTCCATCAGCCCGTCGCTGTCGCCGTTGCCGCGCATGTCGACGCGCAGGCAGGCGTATCCGTGACCGGCGAAATAGGGGTGCGTCAGCGCATCGCGGAAGGTCGTGCCGTCGCGCTTGCGATAGGGCAGGAATTCGAGGATCGCGGGCACCGGGCGGGCGTGGGCGTCCTCGGGCATCCAGACGCGGGCCGACAGGCGGCAACCATCGGCCAGCACGATGCCCATGTCGGGCGTCTCGGTCGTGCGGCGCGGAAAGTCGGTAATCGTCTTCATGGCAGTCCTCCCCGGATCGGTTTGAGCCTAGGCAGGGCTGAACACGTTTGCAACGCCGACCGAGACATCATCGCGCAAGACGGCGCGCAGTTGCCGGGCGCGCGCGGCCGGGATCGCGCCGATCTCGAGCCCGGTGAAGACATGCAGCGTGCCCAGATCGCGATCGACCACCGCGTGGTCCGACACCCACCCGCCCATTGCAAGATAGCTGCGCAGGAGCGGCGGCATCGTCGCCATCGCACACCTCGGATCGGGTACGCGGCGCGCGAGATCGAGCGCGAAGCGCACGACACGGGGTGCCTTGACGCGCGGCCACCAGTGGCGGGGCGCGAGGTGACGTTCCCGGAGGATGGCGAAGGCGTCGGCGTATTCGGCCGCCTCGGTTCCCTTGAACGAGGTGCAGCCGAAAAGCATCCCGACCCCGTTCTCGTCCACGAACCGCGCGAGCGCGCCCCAGGCGAGGCGCAGGATGTCGGGGTCGTGGCGCTCGGGATGGATGCAGAAGCGCCCGAGTTCCATCATCGGGGCCTCGAACGATTCGAGCGCCGAGAGCTCATAGAATTGCGCCGAATAGGACCGCGCGATCTCCGACCCGCCCCGCAAGTGCAAAAGACGGCAACAGGCCACAAGCGCGCCAGTCTCGGCGTCCTCGACCAGCAGGTGATGGCAGCGCGTGTCAAAGGCGTCGGCATCGATCCGGCCCGGACCGCGAAAGCACAGCCCCCGGAGCGCCTGCGCCCGCGCGATGTCTGCGGCGATGCGCGTCACCCGTACCCGGAGCCGGCCTGGCCCTGCAGAACGCGCTGACTCGGCGCCCGTCATCCGAACCTCCTGCAAGGCGCAATCGCGCCCCCTTTGACGCGACCCTAGCACGGGCTATGTGAACCCTCAAAGACAGCATCGAACATCAGGAACCCGCTTCAGCCATGCCGCCCCCCCGCATCGTGAAATCCGACGCCGAATGGCGCGCGCAACTCTCGGATCTGGCCTATCGCGTCACCCGCCAGCACGGGACCGAGCGCGCTGGCACGCACGACAACTTTCCCAAGGTCGCGGGGCGGTTCCGCTGCGTCTGCTGCGACGCCCCCCTTTTTGACCAGCGCGAGAAATTCGAGAGCGGCACGGGCTGGCCCTCGTTCTGGAAGCCCGCCGAGGGCGCCGAGGTCGAGACGCGCGAGGATCGCAGCTTCTTCATGCGCCGCACCGAGGTGCATTGCGCGGCCTGCGAGGCCCATCTCGGCCATGTCTTTCCCGACGGCCCCCCGCCCACGGGCCTGCGCTATTGCATCAACGGGGTCGCGCTGCGCTTCGTGCCCGACGCCTGACCGGCGCGCGGTTTGACAGCAAGGGGTCCGCCCGATACATCCGCGGCCGAAGCGGAGCGCAGCAAATGAACCTTTTCGACGACATTCGCGCGGCGGTCCTCGCCGCGCTCGCCGACATGCAGGCGGCCGGCGCGCTGCCTGGGGGCCTCGATCTTTCGGCCGTCACGGTGGAGCCGCCGCGCGATGCGGGCCACGGCGACATGGCGACGAATGCGGCGATGGTGCTTGCCAAGCCGGCCGGGATGCAACCGCGCGCGATCGCCGAGGCGCTGGCGGCGCGGTTGTCCGCAGACGGGCGCATCGCCTCGGCCGAGGTCGCGGGGCCGGGGTTCCTGAACCTGCGGCTTGCGCCCGCGGTGTGGCAGGGCGTCATCGGCGCGATCCTGTCGGCGGGGGCGGATTACGGCCGCGCCAACCTCGGCGCGGGGCGGCGCGTCAACGTCGAGTTCGTCTCGGCCAACCCCACGGGCCCGATGCATGTGGGCCATGTCCGCGGCGCGGTCTTTGGCGACGCGCTCGCACGTCTGCTGGCCTTCGCGGGCTGGGAGGTGACGCGCGAATACTACATCAACGACGGCGGCGCGCAGGTCGATGTGCTGGCGCGCTCGGCCTATGAACGCTACCGCGAGGCGCACGGGCTTGCCCCCGCGATCGGCGACGGCCTCTATCCGGGCGACTACCTCATCGAGGTCGGACAGGCGCTGAAGGATGCCTACGGCGCGAGCCTGCTCGAACGGCCCGAATCGGACTGGCTCGAGACCGTGCGCGATTTCGCCATCGCGCGGATGATGGCGATGATCCGCGAGGATCTCGCGGTGCTCGGCGTCACGATGGACGTCTATTTCTCGGAACGCTCGCTTTATGGCACGGGGCGGATCGAAGGCGCGCTCGAGAGCCTGCGCGCGCGCGGCCTCGTCTATCATGGGGTACTCGAGCCACCCAAGGGCAAGACGCCCGAGGATTGGGAGCCGCGCGCCCAGACCCTCTTCCGCTCCACCGCCTTCGGCGATGACGTGGACCGGCCGGTGATGAAGTCGGACGGAAGCTGGACCTATTTCGCCCCCGACATCGCCTATCACTTCGACAAGGTGACGCGGGGCTTCGATCTCCTGATCGATGTGCTCGGTGCCGACCATGGCGGCTATGTCAAGCGGCTGAAGGCCGTGGTCGGCGCGCTCTCGGACGAACGCGTGGCGCTCGATGTCAAGCTCATCCAGCTCGTGAAGCTCTGGAAGGACGGCGAGCCCTTCAAGATGTCGAAGCGGGCGGGCACATTCGTCACGCTGCGCGACGTGGTCGAGCAGGTGGGCGCGGATGTCACCCGCTTCATGATGCTCACGCGCAAGAACGATGTCGCCCTCGATTTCGACTTCGACAAGGCGCTCGAGCAGTCGAAGGACAATCCCGTCTTCTACGTCCAGTATGCCCATGCGCGCGCGCGCTCGGTCATCCGCAAGGCCGAGGCCGCGGGGATCGCAGGCGCGGCGAGCGATCTGGGACGGCTGACGCATCCGGCGGAACTTGCGTTGGCGCGGCTGCTCGGCCACTGGCCCCGGCAGGTCGAGCAGGCCGCGCGGACCAACGAACCCCACCGGATCGTCTTTTTTCTCGGTGACCTCGCGGCCGAATTCCACGCGCTGTGGAACCGCGGCACCGACGACCCGGCGCTGCGCTTCGTCCAGCCCGAGGATCCGGCCGCCACTGCTGCGAAAGTCGCGCTCGTTCAGGCAACAGCCGTTGTCATTTCCGCAGGCCTTGGTATTCTTGGCGTGAGGCCCGTCGACGAAATGCGCTGATCCGAAACAAGGCGCACCGCGACGGGATGAGGCAGGTTCGATCCCAGCGCACCCGTCGGGCCCGAGGGCCATGGCGGCGTCATCGGAGCAGGCATGGCAGACGCACCATTCGAGGATTTCCGCTTCCCGCGGCTGGCGCCCGGGTCGGCGCCGTTTTCACGCCTTGTAAGCTACGGGGCCGCGGCGACAACCGTTCTGCTCCTGGGAGGTGCGGCGACATGGGGCTATCGTATCGCGGTGCGCGACGTCTCTGACGTGCCCGTGATCCGCGCGCTCGAAACTCCCATGCGCATCGCGCCCGAAACTCCGGGCGGTGACGAGGCGCCCTATTCGGGGTTGGCCGTAAACGCTGTGCCCGGTGGCGAGAGTGCCCAAAGCGGGGAAACCGCGCTTGTTCTCGCGGCCCCGCCCTTGAGCCTGTCGCCCGAGGATGCGCCCGGTCTTGGGACGCAGTCTGCGGATGCCCTTGCCGAACCGGTCGCGATCGAGGCCGAGGAGAGCGTCCTTGCCGAGCCGCTTGCCGCGCTGAAGCCGGTTGCGCCCGAAGTGGCGGCATCCGTCACCGCCACCGAGGACACCCCGTCGGCCGCCCCGCTGCCCTTCGCTCCGCCTCCCCGCCCTGCCGGGCTGCGCGGCGCACCCGACCCGACCGTCGCAGTCGAGGCGCCCGTCTCGGGCGATGATCCGGTCGCGGCCGCGCTCGCGAGCGTCATGGCCTCGCTTGGCCCCGTCGCGGTCCCAACCGAGATCGATCCGGCAAGCCTCGTGCCCGGCACGCGCCTCGTGCAGATCGGACGCTATGACGACATCGCCTCGGCGCGCGGCGGCTGGGACGGGGTGGCGGTACGGGCCGGTGCGCTGATTGCCGACAAGTCTCGGGTGATTCAGCCTGTCGATGACGGCGGGCGGATCTTCTATCGCCTCAGGGTTGCGGGGTTCGCGAGCGAAGAGGACGCCCGTCGCTTCTGCGCCGTGGTCGCGACCGAGACGCAAAGCTGCATCCCGGTCATCCACAGATGAGAGCCACCGGCGCCACGATCCTCGGCTGTGCCGGCCCCGTCCTGGACGCCCGAGAGGCGGCATTCTTCCGTGATGCCGACCCGTGGGGCTTCATCCTCTTTGCCCGCAATGTCGCCGATCCCGACCAGATCCGGGCGCTTACGGCGGATCTGCGCGAAAGCGTCGGCCGTGACGCGCCGATCTTCATCGATCAGGAAGGCGGGCGCGTCGCGCGACTCGGGCCGCCGCAGTGGCGTGCGTGGCTGCCACCGCTCGATCACGCGCAGGCGACCGGCGCCGCTGCGCCGCGCGCGTTCTGGCTGCGCTACAGGCTGATTGCCGAAGAACTGCGCGCCCTCGGAATCGATGGCAACTGTGCGCCGACCTGCGACGTTGCGATGCCCGCAACGCATCCGTTCTTGCGTAACCGCTGCCTTGCCGATGACGCGGCACGGGTCGCGGCGATTGCGCGCGGTGCTGCTCAGGGCCTTCTCGAAGGGGGCGTCCTGCCTGTGCTCAAGCACATCCCGGGTCATGGCCGCGCGATTGCCGACAGCCACCTTGCGCTGCCGGTCGTCGATGCCTCGGCCCGAGACCTCGAGGCCTTGGATTTCGCGCCCTTCCGGGCGCTTGCTGACATGCCCCTCGCGATGACGGCGCATGTGCGCTATTTGGCGCTCGATCCGGACTTGCCCGCGACGCTCTCCCCGTCCATCATCGGTCTGATCCGCACCCTTATCGGCTTTGACGGTCTCGTGATGTCCGACGATCTCTCGATGGCGGCGCTGCAGGGCGATCTGGGTGCTCTTGCACGGCGGTCGCTTGCGGCGGGGTGCGATCTGGTGCTCCACTGCAACGGCAGGCTGCCCGAGATGGAGGCGGTCGTCGACGCGGCGGGCAGGCTCGGGCCCGATGCGCGGATGCGCGCCGGGCGTGCCATCGCAGCGCGGCGGCCCCCTGCCCCGTTCGATGCCGCGGAGGCGTTGCGCGAACTCGACGCGATCGGACATGGCTGAGCCGGACGCGCGCGATCTGGTCGACATCGCGCGCGAGGCCCCACGCGGCGGCACCGAGGCACTGGTTGTCGATATCGAGGGCTTCGAGGGCCCGCTCGACCTCCTTCTCAATCTCGCGCGCACGCAGAAGGTGGATTTGCGGCGGCTGTCGATCCTCGCGCTGGCCGAGCAGTATCTGGCCTTCATCGAGGGGATCCGCGCGCTCAGGATCGAACTTGCAGCCGATTACCTCGTGATGGCGGCGTGGCTGGCCTATCTCAAGTCGCGGCTCCTGCTGCCGCCCGACCCCGCCGACGAGGGCCCCTCGAACGACGAGATGGCCGCCCATCTGGCCTTTCAGCTTGAACGCCTCGCGGCCATGCGGCAGGCGGCCGCCGACCTCATGGCGCGCAACCGGCGCGGTCGCGACATCTTTGCCCGCGGCATCCCCGAACCTCTCGCGCAGCACCGTACCGTGCGCTGGAGCGCGAGCCTGCTCGACCTCATGCAGGGCTATGCGCGGGTGCGCAGCCGCGACGCCTTCCGGCCCTATGCCTTTGACCGGCGCGACGTCTGCACGATGGAAAGCGCGCTCGAGCGGATGCGGGCGGTTCTCGGCACGCAGATCGGCTGGGCGCGGCTCGAGGATTTCCTGCCCGAGGAATGGCGCGGCGATCCGCGCCGCCGCCGCTCGGCCACGGCCGCGCATTTCGCCGCCGCCCTCGAACTTGCGCGACAGGGCCGCCTTGGCCTGCGCCAATCCGCACCCTTTGCGCCGATCGAGATCGGACCGGGCACACCGCGATGATCGACCCGGCAGAGCCCGATCTCTTTCGCATCCCCGACCTTGCCGAGCAGGAGCGGATGGTGGAGGCGATCCTCTTCGCCTCGGCCGAACCGCTCGGCACGGCCCAACTCGCCGAGCGGATGCCGCGCGGCTGCGACGTGCCCGAGGCGCTCGCGGCGCTTGCGCGCAGGTATGAGGGGCGCGGGGTCGTCCTGATGCGGCTGGGCGAGGCGTGGGCCTTTCGCACCGCGCCCGACCTAGGCCACCTGATGCAGCGCGAGGTCGTCGAGACGCGCAAGCTCTCGCGCGCGGCCATCGAGACGCTCGCGATCATCGCCTATCACCAGCCCGTCACCCGCGCCGAGATCGAGGAGATCCGCGGCGTCGCGCTGAGCCGCGGCACCCTCGATCAGCTGCTCGAGCTCGACTGGATCCGCCTCGGCCGGCGCCGCATGTCGCCCGGCCGGCCCGTGACCTTCGTCGTCACGCCCGCCTTCCTCGACCACTTCGGGCTCGCTTCGGCGCGCGACCTGCCGGGGCTTGCCGATCTTCGTGCGGCGGGGCTTCTCGATACCCGACCCATGCCCGGTATCTCGGGCTCGGGCTCCGGCGATGGCCCCGACCCGGATGATGCGGCGCACGACGATCAGGCCGACCTCTTCGACACCGAGCCCTGAGCCCGCTATATCTGCGCCATTGGCCGCCTCGGGGCGGCATCCGGGATTGAGGAGGGCGCATGATGAAGATCGAGGATATGCTGCGGCTGTTCGTCCGCCTGGGTGGGGTGGCGTGGATCCGGCGCTGGCTTGCGCGCAGTGCAGGCAGCGGGCCGGCCGGACGGCAGGCGGGCGAGGCCACCCGGCGGATGGAGCAGATCCAGCGCATCACCCGCCGCCTCTGGCGCTGAGCATCCGGCACAGTCGGCCTGCGGCACGGGGCTGCGGCACCGGTGGGCTGCACAAACCCGATTGACAGGCCCGGCCGCCCGACCGCAACCTTGCTCCCAGTTCTCGCGCCGCAACGCACCGGCGCGGACATGACGCTTGCACAAAACGACAGGGAGACGCACATGACACCACGACAGCACCGCCTTGCGGCCCTAAGCCTTGCAGGATTCATGACTGCGGCCGGGGCCCTGCCCCTCGCGGCCGCGGATTCGACCGATCCGATCAAGCTCACGCTGCACGACTGGACGGGCCAGCTCATCACCACGCAGCTCATGGGCGAGGTGCTCAAGCAGGCTGGGCTGAACGTCGAATATGTCCAGGCCGACTATCTCGCGCAGTTCGCGGGGCTCGAGACGGGCGATCTGCACGTCGCGATGGAGATCTGGGAGACGACGGGCCGCGAGGCGATGGACGCCGCGACCGCGACCGGCAAGGTCGAGGTCTTCGGCCCGACCGGCATGAAGGCCAAGGAAGAGTGGTGGTATCCGCTCTACATGAAGGAGAAATGCCCCGGCCTGCCCAACTGGGAGGCGCTGAAGGATCCTGCCTGCGCCGAGGCCTTCGCCACGGCCGAGACCGCGCCCAAGGGCCGCTATCTCGGCGGCCCCGTCACCTGGGGCGGCTTCGACGAGGAGCGCGTGGCGGCGCTCGACCTGCCCTTCGAGGTGATCCACGCGGGTACCGACGCCGCCCTCTTCGCGGAACTCGAGAGCGCCTATCAGCGGCAGGCGCCCGTCCTGCTCTGGATCTACGCCCCGCACTGGGCGCCCGCGAAATATGAGGGCGAATGGGTCGAATTCCCCGAATACACCGCCGAATGCTACACCGACCCCGCCTGGGGGTCGAATACCTCGGCCACGCATGATTGCGGCAAGCCCTTCGGCGAGATCTGGAAGGCCGGCTGGGCGGGCGTCAAGGACACCTGGCCGACCGCCCACAAGGCCATCGGCGCCTTCAGCATCGACAATGCCGAGATGGGGGCGATGATCACCGAGGTCGACCTCAACGGCAAGTCGATCGAGGAGGTCGTCGGCGCCTGGATGGCCGCGAACGAGGGCCGCTGGAAGGGCTGGATCGGGCAGTAACCGCAGACC
>JBIKVM010000093.1:0-10618 GCA_044356825.1 Limisphaerales bacterium | reverse complement strand
ACTGGCCGTTGCGCAGCCCGAAGCGCAGGATGTCGTCGAACCGCGCCCCGGGCGTCAGGGCGGGCGCGCTTTCGGGATAGAGGGCGCGGTGGCGTTCGTTGCACATGACAAGCCGCCCCTCGGCGTCGAACAGCACGAAACCGTCCGGGATCGCCTCGATCGCGGCCTGAAGGCGCATCTGCCCCGTGATGTCGACCGCGAGGGTCACCATGTCGCCGCCCCGCGCGCGCCGGTCCACGAACCGCACCCAGACGCCCGAGGCGAAGCGCAGCTCGATGGGCGGGATGTCCTCGCCCTCCCACCGCGCGCGCATCCGCCCGACCCAGGCATCGGCGGATTCGCCCCCGAGGTCGATCAGCCCGCTCTGGGCCGAGATGCGCAAGAGTTCGGTATAGGAGATGCCGGTCTGCACGGCCGGCACCGCCTCGAAGGGCGCGAGGAAGGCGCGGTTGGCGGCGACGAGGCGCTGGCGGGCATCGAAGACGGCGAAGCCGTCGTTGATGGTGTTGATCGAATCCCACAGCCGCCGCTCGGCCATGACGGCCGCCGAATGGGCGCGTTCGAGATCATCGACGAAGCGCGACGAGAGACCCTTGAGCGTCGCCGCCTCGGAGCGTGCCGAGGCGGCTTCCTGCCGCTGTTCATAGAACTGGTCGGTGATGGCGCGGGCGTGGAGCGCGAGCTTTTCGTTCGCGGCCAGCAACTCGCGGCTTTTCTGTTCGAGCATCCGCTCGGCCGCGAGCCGCGCGCGCCGTTCGCGCGCCAGACGTTCCGCCCAGTCCATCCCGCCTCGCCACCTTGCCCGCCCGGCCCGAGGCGCGAAGGGTGGCGCGTGCAGGTGAAGGCCGGGTTAAGGCCTCAGATCCGTTCGAGCGCGAGCGCGATGCCCTGACCGCCGCCGATGCACATGGTCACGAGCGCGCGCCGCCCGCCCGTGCGTTCGAGCTCCGAGAGTGCCTTGAGCGTGATGATCGCCCCCGTCGCCCCGATCGGGTGGCCGAGGGCGATGGCCCCGCCATTGGGGTTGACGCGCGCGGGATCGAGGCCGAGCCCCCGGCTGACCGCGATCGCCTGTGCCGCGAAGGCCTCGTTCGACTCGATCACGTCGAAGTCGCCGACCGACAACCCCGTGCGCGCGCAGAGCGCCTCCACCGCGGGGATCGGGCCGATCCCCATCACCTTCGGATCAACGCCCGCATGGGCATAGCCCGCCAGCCGCACCCGTGGCCTCAGCCCCGCCCGCTCGGCGGCCTCGGCGCGCGCGAGCACGAGCGCCGCCGCCCCGTCGTTGATCCCGCTCGCATTTCCGGCCGTCACCGTGCCGTCGCGCTGGAAGGCGGGCCTCAGCGCCGCGAGCGCCTCTGGGGTCGTGGCCTTGGGGTGCTCATCCGTCGCGAAGCTGACCGGCCCCTTGCGCGAGGCGATCTCGACCGCGACGATGTCGGGGGCGAAGCGCCCCGCGGCGATGGCGGCGGCGGCGCGGGTTTGGCTTTCCAGTGCGAAGGCGTCCTGATCGGCGCGGCTGATGCCGTGGGCGGCGGCGACATTCTCGGCCGTCATCCCCATGTGCCCGGTGCCGAAGGGGCAGCTCAGCGCACCCGTCATCATGTCGAGGGCGCGCGCATCGCCCATCTTCTGGCCCCAACGCGCGGCCGGCAGGGCGTAGGGGGCGCGGCTCATGCTCTCGGCGCCGCCCGCGAGGCCGAAATCGGCATCCCCGAGTGCCAGCGCCTGCGCCACCGACACGATCGCTTGCGCCCCCGACCCGCAGAGGCGGTTCACGTTCATCGCGGGCACCGTCTCGGGGATGCCCGCCGCCATCGCCGCCACGCGCGAGAGATACAGGTCGCGCGGCTCGGTGTTGATGACATGGCCGAAGACGACATGCCCGATCTGCCCGGGTGCCACGCCCGCGCGTTCGAGCGCCGCGCGCGCCGCGATGGCGGCCGTCTCGGTCGGGGGGAGGGAGGCCAGCGCGCCCCCGAAGGTGCCTATGGCGGTGCGCGCGCCTGAAAGGATGACGATGTCGTGCATGGTGGCTGATCCCGTCGCGATGCAATCTCGCTCAGCTAGCCATCCTTCAGGGCACGAAGTCCAGTGCCGAGCCCGGCCCCCGGAGGGAGCTGGGCCGGCGTATCAGTCCTGCACGGGTTGGGCGCGGCGCGCGCGTTCGTCCATGAAGGTGTCGAACTCGGCCTTGTCGCGCGCCTCGCGCAGGCGCAGCAGGAACGCGTCGAAGGCGGCTTGTTCGTCCTCCAGCCGCTTCAGCATGTCGGCGCGGTAGGCGTCGAAGGCGAGGTTGCCCGACGGGCTCATGCGGTTGCGGCGCAGCGTGCGGCGGGCATCGTTCATCATCTCGGGCCTCCGGCAGGAAAACTTGCGGGCATAGATCATGTAGCCGAGCAGCACGAGGCCGAGCGGCCAGACGAAGATGAAGGCAAGCACCATGGCGGTGATCCAGGCGCCCCTGCCGCGGGCGTCGAGCCAGTCCTCGACCATCCCCGGCCAACTCATAACGGCAGTCATGCGGTGTCCTCCGGTGTTAATGTAAATCACATTCACATAGGTAGGGGGCGCTTCCCGGGCTGTCAAGGGCGGGGCGAAGGGATTTCAGCGGTCGGGATCGAGCACGCCCAGACCGCGCAGATAGACGCCGATCCCGCTCTCGAGCAGATCCTCGGGGGCATAGGGGGCGCGCGCGCCCGGCTTGCCGCGGGCGTAGAGTTCGACGATCCCGTGACTCATGGCCTGGACATGGGCCGCGAACATTGCGGCGGGCGGCCGGCGGGCGGGCGGCAGGCGCGCGAGCAGCGCCTCGGCCGCGCGCAGCACGACGCGGTTGGCGCGCTCGGCCGCGCGCGCCAGATCGGGGTTCGCGCCGGGCATCACGCCGCTTTCGAACATCGCGACGTAATGGCCCGGATGGCGCCGGGCAAAGGCCAGATAGGCCCGCCCCGTCGCCGAAAAGGCCGCGAGCGCCGAGGGCCGGCCATCGTCATAGGCGTGTTCCAGGAGGTCGGCGAAGGCATCGAAGCCCTGCCGCGCGACCTCGGCGATCAGCTCGTCGCGGCCGGCGAAATGGCGATAGGGTGCGGCGGCCGAGACGCCCGCGCGCTTGGCGGCCTCGGCCAGCGTGAAGCCCTGCGGCCCCCGCTCGGCGATGAGGTCGAGCGTCGCATCGACCAGCGCCTGGCGCAGGTTGCCGTGATGATAGCCCCGCCGCCCGGCGGGCGCGGCCTCGTCGTCATCGGCGGGGTGCTCTGCTGTCATCTGGGCGTTCCGGACCTCTGCCAGACCTAGGCCGAACCGCCCCCCGCTGCAACACCGCCCCCCGCGATTGACCCGCGCGCCCCCGGCCCCTATCCTTCGCGGCCCACCCCAACCCCCGAGGTCCGGCATGAGCCGCTTCGCCGCCCCGATTTCCGCCCAGATCTGGGACATGAAGTATCGCCTGAAAGAGGCCGACGGCACGCCGATCGACCACACGCTCGAGGACACCTGGGCGCGCATCGCGCGCGCCCTCGCCGCCGTCGAGCGCGACCCGGCCGCGTGGGAGGGGAAGTTTCGCGCGGCACTCGAGGATTTCCGCTTCCTGCCGGCGGGGCGGATCGTCGCGGGGGCGGGGACGGAGCGGTCGGTCACGCTCTTCAACTGCTTTGTCATGGGCACGATCCCAGACAGCCTCGATGGCATCTTCGGCGCGCTGCGCGAGGCCGCGCTGACCATGCAGCAGGGCGGCGGCATCGGCTATGACTTCTCGACGATCCGGCCCAAGGGCGCGGCGGTGCACGGGGTCGCAGCCGATGCCTCGGGGCCGCTGTCGTTCATGGATGTGTGGGACGCGATGTGCCGCACGATCATGTCGGCAGGCTCGCGCCGGGGCGCGATGATGGCGACGCTGCGCTGCGATCACCCCGACATCGAGGAGTTCATCACCGCCAAGCAGGACGCCCGGCGGCTGCGCAACTTCAACCTCTCGGTCCTTGTCACCGATGCCTTCATGGCCGCCGTCAAGGCCGACGGCCCGTGGTCGCTGACCTTCGGCGGGCAGACCTATCGCACGCTGCCCGCGCGCGAGCTGTGGGACCGCATCATGCGCGCGACCTATGATTACGCCGAGCCGGGCGTGATCTTCATCGACCGCATCAACGCGATGAACAACCTGCGCTATGCCGAGACGATCGCGGCCACCAACCCCTGCGGCGAACAGCCCCTGCCGCCCTATGGCGCGTGCCTGCTCGGCTCGCTCAACCTCGCCCGGCTCGTGACCGACCCGTTCGGGCCCGATGCCGCGCTCGACCTCGAGGCGCTCGACGATCTCGTGGCGACGGCGGTGCGGATGATGGACAATGTCGTCGACGCGAGCCGCTTCCCCCTGCCCGCGCAAGAGGCCGAGGCGCATGCCAAGCGCCGCATCGGGCTTGGTGTCACCGGCCTTGCCGACGCGCTGGTGATGACCGGGCGCACCTATGGCAGCCCTGAGGCCGCCGAGGTGGCGGGCGCCTGGATGCACCGCATCGCGCGGGCGGCCTATCTCGCCTCGGCCGATCTCGCGCGCGAAAAGGGCGCCTTCCCGCTTTTCGACGCCGAGGCCTTCCTCGCCTCGGGCACGATGCAGGCGATGGACGAAGACGTGCGCGAGGCGGTGCGCGCCAAGGGGATCCGCAACGCGCTCCTGACCTCGGTCGCGCCGACGGGGACGATCTCGCTCCTCGCGGGCAATGTCTCGTCGGGGATCGAGCCCATTTTCGCCCTGAGCTATCGGCGCAAGGTGCTCCAGCCCGACGGGACGCGCACCGAGGAGGAGGTCGTCGATTACGCCGTCGCGCTCTGGCGCGAGAAGTTCGGCGAGGCGCCGCTGCCGCCCGCCTTCGTCGATGCCCAGACCCTCGCGCCCGAGGCGCATGTGAGGATGCAGGCGGCCGCCCAGCGCTGGGTCGACAGTTCGATCTCGAAGACGATCAACTGCCCGGCCGACATCGCCTTCGAGGCGTTCCGCGACGTCTACATGCAAGCCTGGGACACGGGCTGCAAGGGCTGCACGACCTATCGGCCGAACGCCGTTACGGGCTCGGTCCTCTCGGTCGCCGAAGAGGCGCCGAAGCCGGCCGTTGCTGCCCCGCCCGCGCGCGAGGGCGAGGTCGTCTATCTCTCCGAACCGCTCGACCGGCCCGGCGCGCTCGAGGGCACGACCTACAAGCTCAAATGGCCCGAGAGCGAGCACGCCCTCTACATCACCATCAACGACATCGTCGCGGCCGGGCGGCGGCGGCCCTTTGAGGTGTTCATCAACTCCAAGAACATGGAGCATTTCGCCTGGACGGTCGCGCTCACGCGGATGATCTCGGCGGTGTTCCGGCGCGGGGGCGATGTCTCCTTCGTGGTTGAGGAACTCAAGGCCGTGTTCGACCCCCGCGGCGGGGCCTGGATGGAGGGGCGCTACATCCCCTCGATCCTCGCCGCGATCGGCGGCGTGATCGAGCGCCACCTCGTCGCGATCGGCTTCATCGCGGGCGAAGGCGCGGGGCTGCGCGCCGACCCCAAGGCGGCAGCGCGCCCGCGCGGCGCTTCCTGCCCTTCGTGCGGGAGCCCCAACCTGCACCGGGTCGAGGGCTGCAGCACCTGCGCGGACTGCGGCCACTCCAAATGCGCCTGAGGCCCGCTGGTCTGGGCCGTCAGGGCAAGGCTTCCACCGACACGCCATCCGCGATCCGGTCGCCCGGGTGCAAGATCACTGCCGTGCCCTCGGGCAGTCCACCCAGGACTTCGGCGGCGGCATCGTCGCGCGCGCCGATCTCGACCCGGCGCAACCGCGCGCGCCCGTCCTCGACCGCATAGGCGGCCCAGTCCGATCCGTCGCGCAAGAGCGCCCCGACCGGGATCGACAGCACGCCCTCGCCTCGCCAGACCTCGATCCGGGCGATGACGCGGAACCCGTGGCCGAGCGTCTGCCACAGGGCGGCATCGCCCCGCAGGCCGAGGATGACCTCGACGCGCTGCTCCTCGATCCCGAGCGCCGAGATGCGCGTGACGGCCGATGGCTCGATCCGGTCCACCTCGGCCGCGATGGGCGCGCCGCCCCAGCCCGTGACTGTGGCGCGCGCGCCCTTCCGGATGCGCACCGCATCGCGCGAGAGCACCTCGACCACCACCTCGAGGTCGGCGAGATCGCCGATCTCGATGATCGGGGTGCCGGGGGCCACGACCTGCTCGTCTTCGGTCAGGACGCGCAGAACTCGTCCCGAGACCGGCGCGACGATGGTCACGCAGCACGCATCGCCCGCCCCGGCCGCGTCGGCCGCGATGACGGCGCGCGCGCTGTCGAGTTCGCGCTCGCGCACATCGAGACCCGAGCGCGCGCTCTGCGCCGCGGCCTCGGCGGTCATCTGCCCCAGAACCGCCGCATCGAGCGCGCGCTGCGCGATGGCAGACCGTTCGAACAGCGCCCGCGCCCGGGCCGCCTCGGCTCTTGCGAAATCGCGCGCAGCCTCGGCCTCGGCAAGCTGGGCACGCGCCAGATCGACAGCAGAGCCTGCCGCCGCCACCGTCGCCTTGGCGATCGCGCGCGCCCGCGCATCGAGCAGCGCCGGCGCGACCGGCCCCAGCGCCGCGACGATGGTCTGCCCCGCCACCACCGGATCGCCCGCATGCAGCGTGCCGCGCGCGAGCCGCCCCGCAATCGTGGCCGAGACGACATAGACCTCGCGGATGCGCGCCTTGCCCTGCTCTTCGACCGCAACCGAGATGTCGCGGGGCGCGACCAGATCCGTCTCGACCCCCACGGGACGCGGCAGGAGTGCCCAGACAAGCAGGCCCGCGACAATGAGCAGGGCGGCGGCAGCGGCAAGACGGCGCATTGGTCACTCCCTCGTTTTCAGGACGGCGATCAGGTCCAGCCGGTCGATACGCAGACGCACGAGCCAGGCCGAGGCGACGGCGGCGCCCGCGACGGCGAGCGTTGCCTTCGCATAGACGTCGGGCCCGACGACGAAGGGCACGCGATAGAGATCGGAGGAGAACGCGAGCACCATCGCCAGTGCCAGCCCGTAGCCGATGGCCCAGCCGAGCGGCTGGGCAAGGATCACGATTGCCGCGAGTTCGGCATGGACGACGCCCGCGACCTCGGCGCGGGTGAAGCCGAGCACGCGCAGGCTTGCAAGTTCGCGCCCCTGTTCGGACAGCGAGATGCGGGCAAAGCTGTAGACGACGCCGATCGCGATGATCGCGGCAAGCCCGACATACACCGAGACCATGAGGACGATGTTCTCGGCCAGCGTCTGCCGGAACCGCGCGACCGTCAGGTCGGTGACGGTGACGAAGGCGGTGCGGGGCGCGGCCTTGGCAGCGGCATGAAACGCCGCCTGCGCCGCCGGATCGAGTAGCAGATGCACCCCCGACAGGCGCGTATCCTCGCCGAGGATGCGGTTCAGCGCCCCGATGTCCATCGCCGCCCCGAGCCCGACATAGCCAAGCGAGATGCCGCTCACGGGCAGATCGAGGATCCGCCGCTCGCCCTCGAGGATCTCGACCCGGACCACCTCTCCCGGACCGACCTCGAGGGCGTCGGCCAGTGCCTCTGACAGGATCAGCCCCGCCTCGGGCATCGCCATCGGGCGCAGGTCGGGATCGAGCACGCGCGACAGGCGCGGCTCGGACGGCCTGCCCATGATGCCCACCTTGCGCGACAGGTTGCGGCTCGACAGGCGCGCCTCGACGCCGCGGAACGGTTCGGCCGCAAGGACCCCCGGCATGGCCCGTGCCGCATGCAGCGCCCCGATCGGCTGCGCCGCGCCGAACACGACCGTCGCATCCTGCCGCTCTGCCCGGCTGAAGGTGACCTCGATCATCCGTTCGATCGACCCGAAGGACCACAGCGAGGCCACGAGGATCGCGACCGCCATCGCGACGCCGAGGATCCCCGATACCGTCCGCAGCGGACGGTTGAGCAGATGCCGCGCCGTCATGACCCCGGTGCGCCGCTGCACGAGGGCCATCAGCGCCCCGCCCGCCCGCCCCCGATAGGAGACCGGTGCGGGCGGTGTCATCGCCACCGCTGGCGGCAACCGTGCGATGTTGCGTACCGACACGAGCGCGCCCCCCGCCGCGGCGAGGGCGGTCACGACCGCGGCCAGCGCATAGATGCGCGGATCGCGCGAAAAGACGAGGAAGGGAAAGGTGAAGAAGCGCGCATAGACCTCAGCCAACCGCGATCCGAGCCAGGCCCCCGTGATGATGCCGATCAGCGTCCCCAGTGCCGCGATCATCAGCACGAATTCGACGTAGTGCTGCCCGATCGCCCGCGAGGTATAGCCGATCGCCTTCAGAAGGCCGATCTGCTCGCGTTCGAGCGTGACGAGGCGCGCAAGCGTGATGTTGACGAGCATCGCCGCCACCGCAAGGAAGATGGGCGGCAGGACGCGTACCATCGCATCAAGTTGTCGGAGTTCGGCCTCGAGGAACGCGTGCGAGATCTGGTCCGACCGCCCCGTCGCACCCGATCCGCCATAGGGCGCCGTCAGGCGGTCGACCGCCTCGATGACGCCTCGTTCCGACGCGCCGGGCGCAAGCTTCACCACGAGGTTCGAGAATGCCCCCTCAAGGTCGAAGGCCGCCTCGAGGGCCGGGCGCGGCAGCCAGAAGACGCCGAAGCGGCGGGGATCGGGCATCATCTCGCCGGGGCCGAGGGCATAGATGAACTCGGGCGACAGCGCGATCCCGGTTACGCGCATGTCGCGCCGCTGCCCGTTCATCAGCACGCCGATCCGTGACCCGGGCCCGAAGCCGTGCGCGGCAGCGAACCCCTCGGAAATCGCGATTTCGTCCGCGGCCTGCGGGTCGGGCAGCCGCCCCTGGCGCAGATGGAGCAGGTTGAGCCCGCCTTGCCCGCCCGCGCCTTCGGGCAGCGACACGAGCAGCGCCGTCCCGGGTTCGGCCATCCCCTCAAGGTCGAGCAGCCCGAGACGGACGATCCGCCCCTCGGCCGCTAGAACCCCGTCGATGGCGGCTACCTCGGCGACAAGCGTGCGCGGCGCACGCGTGACGTTGGCGAAGATGTCGGCAAAGCGGTTGGCCTCGTAATAGCGCGCGCGCGTCTCGACGAGCGAGGCCTCGGTGCCCGTTCCGAGGATCAGGGTCGCGACGCCCGCGGCAAGCACGAGCGCAATCGCCAGCACCTGCGCCCAGAGGCGCCGCAGGTCACGCATCGCCTTGCGGCGCAGGGGCGGGATCACCACGATATCTCTCCGGGTGACTTGCGGCTGGCGTTGGCCGTCTCTTCGACGATGCGGCCGTCGGCGAAGCGCAGCGTGCGGTCGGCGATCTCGCGGATGGCGGCGTTATGTGTGATGACGAGCGTCGTCGCCCCGATGGCGCGGTTGACCTGCGTCAGCGCCTCGAGCACGCGGATCCCGGTCGCGCAGTCGAGCGCGCCTGTCGGTTCGTCGCACAGCAAGATCTCGGGGTTCTTGGCGATGGCCCGCGCGATGGCCACGCGCTGCTGTTCGCCCCCCGAGAGTTCCGCGGGAAAGTGGTGGCCGCGGTCCGACAGGCCCACGAGTTCGAGTGCGGTCTGCGCCGACATTGGCGTGCGCGCGATCTCGGTCACGAGTTCCACATTCTCGGCTGCGGTCAGGCTCGGGACCAGATTGTAGAACTGGAAGACGAAGCCCACATGATCGCGCCTGAATCGGGTAAGCGCGCGATCCTCGAGCGTCGTGATCTCGCGCTCGCCGAACCAGACTTCGCCCGAACTCGCGCGATCGAGCCCACCCACGATGTTGAGAAAGGTGGATTTGCCCGATCCCGAAGGCCCTAGGATCACGAGGAACTCCCCCGGCGCGGCAGAGAAATCCACCCCGCGGAGCGCGTGCACCTCGGTCGCCCCGGTCCGATAGACCTTGGTCAGGTTGCGCGTGCGGATGACCGGTGCGACGGCTGACGACATGGGCGGGGATCCCGTATTTCCCCGACACTAATGCCGTTCGGCCCGATCGAACTTGACGCAGGTCAGCCCCGGTTGTCAGCCGCCCGCCGCGTCGGTCCCGCGCAACCACACCTTGGTGTCGTGCAGCGCCGCCCCGCCATAGGGGGCGACGGGGTCGGCGGAGGTGAGCGTGTTGATCCCGCGCCCCCCCTCATGCGCGCCGTTGGGCCAGATCCCCTCGGCCACCAGCGTGCCGCGCCGCACCCCGCCCCCGATCCGCAGCGTCAGGCCCCCGACCGTGCCGCGTTCGTTGCCAAGCGTCACGCGCGCCCCCTGGGCCAGCCCCGCCGCTGCCGCATCCTCGGGGTGGATCATGACCGACGGCGCCCCTTCGCGGTCGCGTGAGGCGGCGGTTTCGGCGAAGCTCGAATTGAGGAACGACCGCGCCGGGGCGGTGACGAGGCGGAAGGGATGGCGCGCATCGGCCGCGTCCGTCACCGCCCAGTGGTCGGGCAGCGCGGGCATCTCGGCCCAGGGGCCGAGCGGGCCGATGTTCGGGGCCGGCACCGCCGTCCAGTCGGGGCGGAAGCGGAAACGCCCGTCGGGCCAGGCGAAGCCTTCGCGGTAATGCGCGACCTCGGGGGGCGGCTGGCAGTCGATCCAGCGCGCGGCCTCGAGCTCGGCCAGCGTGCCGCG
>JBIKVM010000279.1:0-2944 GCA_044356825.1 Limisphaerales bacterium | reverse complement strand
TCTCGACACCGAAAGGGGGGTCAATTTGGGACGCCAAAACAGGGTCAGGTTTGCACCCCGATTGACAGCCCCGGCCTGAAGCGGCTGATACAGGATGTGGATGATGGCCTCGTGGATGTCATCGTCGTCTACAAGATCGACCGCCTCAGCCGCTCGCTGGCCGACTTCGCCAAGCTGGTCGAGGTGTTCGATCGGAACGGGGTGACCTTTGTTTCGGTCACACAGTCGTTCAACACCACCACTTCCATGGGGCGGCTGACGCTGAACATCCTGCTGTCCTTCGCCCAGTTCGAGCGCGAGGTCACGGCCGAGCGCATCCGCGACAAGGTCGCTGCCTCCCGGCGCAAGGGCATGTGGATGGGCGGTGTGCCGCCCTTCGGCTACCGGGTGGAAAACCGCAAGCTGCTGGTCGACGAGGACGCCGCCGCGCATGTGCGCTGGATCTTCTCCCGCTTCATCGAGATCGGCTCCTGCACGGTGCTCGCCCGGGAGGTCGGCGCGCGGGGCCTCGGCACAACCCGCGGCAATCGGATCGACAAGAAATACCTGTACCGGATGCTGTCGAACCGCGCCTACATCGGCGAGGCGGTCCACAAGGGCGCGAGCTACCCCGGCGAGCACGACGCGATCATCGACCGCGAGACGTGGGAGCGCGTCCACACCATCCTGCAGGAAAGCCCGCGCAAGCGCGCCGCCCGCACCCGCGCCGAGACGCCCGCGCTGCTGAAGGGGCTGGTGTTCGGGCCTGATGGCGCTGCGTTCTCGCCAACGCACACGCGCAAGGGCGAGAAGCTCTACCGCTACTATGTCAGCCAGACGGTGCTGAAGCATGGGGCAGGGGCATGCCCGGTGGGTCGTGTCCCCGCAGGCGAGATCGAGGCCGCCGTCATCGACCAGCTTCGCGCCGTGTTCCGCCAACCCGAGATCGTGGCGGGCACATGGAAGGCGACGCGGGCCCACGCCGACGGTATCACGGAGGCCGGCGCCCGCGCGGCCCTTCAGCAGCTCGACCCGCTGTGGGACGAGCTTTTCCCCGCCGAACAGACGCGCATCGTCGCGCTGCTCATCGAGCGCGTCGAGATCGGCGTCGCGGGGCTCAACATCCGGATGCGCGTCGATGGGCTCAGCGGCCTCGCGCGCGACATGCAGGCCGGAAGCCTGGAGCGCGCCGCATGACCCGCCCGACGCAGATTCCTGACACGATCACCGTGCACGTGCCCTTCCGCGTCGTGAAGCGCGGCGGGCGCAAGGAGATGCACCTGCCCGAAGGTGCTGCGCAGGTGCGGCGCACCGACAGCACGCTCATCAAGGCGCTGGCGCGGGCCTATCGCTGGAAACGTCTCCTCGATGCGGGACGCTTCGCAACGATCGAGGAGATCGCCGCCCATGAGCACATCTCGGCGTCCTACCTCACGCGCGTCATGCGGCTCACGCTGCTCGCGCCGGACATCATCGAGGAAATCCTCGACGGCCGCACGCCGGCCCGCGGCCTGGACGAACTTCTGAGCCCCATGACGCCGCTCTGGTCCGAGCAGCGCGCGCTTCTCGGCTACAGCCGGGGCGCGCGGTGAAGGCAATATCGCTCCCACCTAAGCGGCAACGACCGCGCAAATCACTTCAATCTGCCCGACCCCGAACGCCAAAATAAGGCCCCAAGTGGCGACCGCGGATAGTACCTCAGAGCTCGGCACGCAGGATGAAGGACAGCGAGATCAGCCATTGACCAAGGCGATTTGAGAACAAGCAGTGGACCCTGCCCCTTCGATCGGGCGTCAAGGGTTCTTGCGTAGTGTTGCAGGTGTCGCTGGCGCTTCGGACAATGGCGCCTAGGCGTGCGGACGGGAAGGATTGGGCCGAGCGGAGTCGGTCATGGCCTGCCGGACCCCATCCCGTCCCGGTCCGCCGCGAAAGTGCGCGCAACCGACGGAACCCCGCCCTCGGGCCAGTCCACGAGCACGAGATCGGCGCGCAGGCCCGATTCGATCCGGCCGCGGTCGGCAAGGCCCATCGCGCGCGCCGGGTTTTCAGCCACCAGACGCCAGAGCGCATGCAATGGCGCCACGCCGTCGGCCGCGAGCCGCGCCACCGCCCCGAGCATCGCCGGATAGTAGTAGTCCGACGCGAGGATGTCGCAGAGCCCGCGCGCCACCATCTCGCCCGCCCCGGGTGAGCCGAGGTGGCTGCCGCCCCGCATCGCATTGGGCGCCCCGAACACGATGAGGTCGCCCGCCGCCCGCGCCTCGGTCAGCACGCGCTCGTGCATCGGAAACTCGGCCACGCGCGCGCCGATGTCGCGGTAGAAGCGGCGCGTCTCGGGCTGGCTGTCATCGTGGCTGAGCATCGGCGCCCGCACGGCGCGCGCGAGCCCCGCGACACGGGCGATGTCGGCAGGCACATCGGCGCGCCGCTCCCACACCCGGGCCAGCAGCGCGACATAGGCCTCGGTCGACATGTGCGACCGGCGCGCGCGCGCCTCCATGCGCGGCGCGAAGGAAGCCGCCGCGATGTCGGCGACGGGAAATCCCGGGTCGTGCTCGAAGGGGCGATCCTGCATCGGCGTGGCCGGGTCGAGCAGCGCGATCGAGGTGTGGTCGTTGAAGGCAACCGCGGGCGTCGCGCGCGCCTTCAGCGCATGCGCGATGAGGTCGATGGCCTCGGGGCAGAATGTCTCCCACCGGAGCTGGACGTGGTTTTCGACGCGCAACCGCGCGTCGAGTGTCTCGAGCGCGCCCAGCACCTCCCACCCGGTCGCGACCGAGCGCAGACCCGGCTCCCAGCTCAGCGTCAGCGCGTGATAGGCGGTCGCGATGCCGTTGGCGGCAAGCTGGCGGTCGGTCTCGAGCATTGCCGCCGCCACGGGAAGGGCGACGCCGGGGCGGGGCATGATCTGGCGCTCGAACGCGTCGCCGTGGATGTCGACGAAGGCGGGCGCGAGCAGGAGCCC
>JBIKVM010000092.1:0-10654 GCA_044356825.1 Limisphaerales bacterium | reverse complement strand
CCTCGACGCGCTGGTGATCGGTGCGGGAGTGGTTGGTTGCGCCATCGCGCGGCGGCTGGCGCTGGCAGGGGCGCGGGTCGCGATCCTCGAGCGGGGGGCGGACATCCTCGATGGCGCCTCGAAGGGCAACAGCGCGATCCTGCACACGGGCTTCGATGCGCCGACCGGGTCGCTCGAACTCGCCTGCATCCGCGCAGGACATGCCGAGTATCTCGCGGTTCACGACCGCCTGGGCCTGCCGCTCGACCGCGCCGGCGCCCTCGTGATCGCCTGGACCGAGGCCGAGGCGGCGGCGCTGCCTGCCCTGATGGCGCAGGCGCGCGCGAACGGGGTGGACGATATCGAGCCGCTCGACGCCCGCGCGCTGCGCGAGGCCGAACCGGCGCTCGCGCCCCATGCGCGCGCGGCCTTCCGGGTGCCGGGCGAATCGCTCATCGATCCGTGGTCGGCGCCCTTGGCCTATCTGCGGCAGGCGCTGGCGCATGGCGCGACCCTGGCGTGCGGGACGCCGGTGACGGGCGGGGCCTTCGATGGCGCGCTGTGGCGGATCGAGACGCCGCGCGGCGCGCTGCGGGCGCGGATCGTCATCAACGCCGCGGGGCTTCACGGCGACCGGGTGGATGCGCTGCTGCTCGGCCGCGCCGGGTTCGAGATCCGCCCCCGCAAGGGCCAGTTCGTCGTCTTCGACAAGCCCGCCGCGGCACTCGCGCGCCACATCCTGCTGCCGGTCCCGACCGAGATCACCAAGGGCGTCGTCGTCTGCCGCACGGTCTGGGGCAACCTGCTCGTCGGGCCGACGGCCGAGGAGCAGACCGACCGCGACCGCGCCGACCTCGTGCCCGAGACGCTCGCGGTGCTGCGCGCGCGCGGGGCCGAGATCCTGCCCGCCCTTGCCCATCACGCGGTGACGGCGAGCTATGCCGGCCTGCGGCCCGCGACCGGGCAGAAGGATTACGTCATCACCACCGAGGCCGGGGGCAGCTATGTCAGCGTCGGCGGCATCCGCTCGACCGGCCTCAGCGCGGCGCTCGGGATCGCGGCGCATGTGGCCGGGCTCTGCGCGGCGCCGGGCTGGCCCGCCCCGGCCGAGACGCGCTGGCCGCGCGTGCCGAACCTTGCCGAGGGCGCCCCGCGCGACTGGCAATCGCCCGGCCATGGCGGGATCGTCTGCCATTGCGAACAGGTCACGCGGCGCGAGATCCTTGGCGCACTCGACGGACCTGCGGGGGCGCGCAGCCTCGCGGGCCTCAAGCGGCGGACGCGGGCGACGATGGGGCGCTGCCAGGGCTTTTACTGCACGGCCGACATCGCGCGGCTGACCGAGGGGCGGCTGGCGCAGCCGATGGTCGGGGCGGATGGCTGAGGGGGCCGAGATCGCGATCATCGGCGCGGGGCCCGCGGGCCTTGCCGCGGCCGAGGTGCTGGCGCGCGCCGGGCGGCGGGTGGTCGTCCTCGAGCGCGAGGCCGAGGCGGGCGGCATCCCCCGCCATTGCGCCCATTCGCCCTATGGCCTGCGCGAATTCGCCCGCCCGATGCTGGGGCCGGCCTATGCGCGCGCGCTGGCGGCGCGGGCGCGTGCGGCGGGCGCCGAGATCCGCACCGGCACCAGCGTGATCGCGCTGCATCCCGGGCCCGAGATCGCGATCACCTCGGACGCGACGGGCGCCGCGCGCCTCGCGCCGCGCCTTGTCCTGATCGCGACGGGGGCGCGCGAGACCTCGCGCGCGGGGCGGCTGATCGGCGGCACGAAGCCCGGGGGCGTGATGAACACCGGTGCGCTGCAGGGTCTCTTGCACCTCAACCACCGGCGGCCCTTCGCGCGGCCGGTCATCGTCGGCAGCGAACTCGTGGCGTTTTCGGCGCTGCTCAGTTGCCTCGGCGCCGGGATGCGGCCCGTCGCGATGCTCGAGGCCGGCCCGCGCCCGACCGCGCGCTGGCCCGCGGCCCTGCTGCCGCGCCTCGCCGGCGTGCCGCTTCTGCTCGGGACCGAGATCGTCGCGATCGAGGGCGCGGGGCGGGTCTCGGGCGTGGTGCTGCGCCGGGGCGCCGAGGAATGGCGCGTCGCCGCCGATGGCGTCATCCTCAGCGGCCGCTTCCGGCCCGAGGCGGCGCTGATCGCGCCCGGGCATCTTGCGCTTGATCCCGCGACGGGGGGGCCCGAGATCGACGAATTCGGGCGTTGCTCGGATCCGGCCTTTTTCGCCGCCGGCAATGTGCTGCGCGGGATCGAGACGGCGGGCGCCTGCTGGGCCGAGGGGCGGCGGATCGCGGGGGCGATGCTGCGGGCGCTGGCGGGCGAATTGCCGGCGGGGCCGGGCGGGCGCGTGGCACTCGGCCCCGGCCTCGCCTGGGTCGTGCCGCAGCGGGTGACGGGGGGGGCGGGGCCGGCGCTGCCGGTCTTGCAGTTGCGCGCGGCAGGGGCGGTGCGCGGGCGGCTTGCCTTGCGCGCGGCCGGGGGCGAGATTGCGGGGCGCAGCCTTGCCGCCCTGCCCGAGCGGCGGCTGATCCTGCCCCTGCCGCCCGCGACGCCCGCGGGCGCCGAGGTGCGCCTCGGGCCGGAGGGGTGATGCGCTTTCTGGCCATAGATCAGGGCACCACGAGCACGCGCGCCCTTCTGGTCGACGAGGGCGGCGCGGTCGAAGAGGTCGCGGCCATCGCGCACCGCCAGATCTATCCGCGGCCCGGCTGGGTCGAGCACGATCCGGCCGAGATCCTGCGCGCGATCGGGGCCTGCCTCGAGGCCGCCGCCGGCAGGGGCCCGATCGCGGCCGTGGGCCTCGCCAATCAGGGCGAAAGCTGCCTCGCCTGGGACAGCCTGACGGGCGAGGCGGCAAGCCCCGTCATCGTCTGGCAGGACGCGCGCACCGCGGACCGTTGCGCGTCCCTCAAGGCCGGGGGTGCCGAGGCGCTGACGCTCGAGCGGGCGGGGTTGCCGCTCGATCCCTATTTCTCGGCCAGCAAGCTCGGCTGGCTGTGGCAGGAGGATGCGGGCCTGCGCGCGCTGGCGCGGGCCGGGCGGCTGCGGCTCGGCACCACCGATGCGTGGTTCCGCCAGCGCCTGACCGGCCGGTGCGAGACGGATGCGACGACGGCCTCGCGCACCTCGCTCATGGCGCTCGGGACGCTCGGGTGGGACGGCGATCTGTGCGCGGCCTTCGGCGTGCCGCCCGAGGTGCTGCCGCCCATCGGCCCGACGACCGGCGCGCTCGGGCAGGTGCGGATCGGCGGGCGCGATGTGCCGCTTGCGGCAAGCGTCGTCGATCAGCAGGCGGCGCTTTACGGCCACGGGGCGCGGGCGCCGGGGGATGCCAAGATCACCTTCGGCACGGGGGCCTTCGCGCTCGTGCTGACGGGGCGGCGCGTGGCGGGTCTGGCGGGGCCCTTGCCGACGGTCGCCTGGGCGCCCGGCGGCGGCGCACCCGTCTACGCGCTCGATGGTGGCGTCTATGCAGCGTCATCGGCGGTGAACTGGGCGCGCGATCTGGGGCTTTTCGCGGCGTTCGCCGAGATCGCGCGCTTTGATCGCGCGCCCGCCATCGGGCGGGGGCTGGCCTTCGTGCCGGCGCTCGCGGGGCTTGCCTGCCCGCATTGGGACAGGCGCGCGCGCGGCGCCTGGCTCGGGCTCGGGCTCGATCACGACCGGGCCGACCTGATGCAGGCGCTGCTCGAGGGGGTGGCGCTGCGCACGGCCGAGGCGCTCGGGTCCATCGCGGCGGCGGTGCCGCTGGCCGGCACGATCACGATCGACGGGGGGATGAGCGCGAACGCCCATTTCTGCCGCTTCCTTGCCGATGCGCTGGGGCGTCGGATCATCGTCTCGGCCGAGCCGGAACTGACCGCGCTCGGCACCGCGGCTCTGGCGGCGGACGGGGTGGGGCGGCGCGTCGCCTGCACGCCCTCGGGCGCGACGATCGATCCCGACCCGCGGGCGCCGCGCGCCGAATGGGCCGCGCGCTTTGCCGCCGCGCGCGCCGCCGTGCAGGGCTATGGCGCCGCGGTCGGCTGAATGCGCCGCTCGATCGTGATGATCGCGACCCCGATCAGCACCACCGCCCCGCCCGCGAGTTGCCCGACCGAGGGGCTTTCGCCCAGAAAGAGCACGCCGCCCATGACCGAGAACATCGGCATGAGCAGCAGATAGGGCGCGACGCGCCCGACCTCGTGGCGCAGCAGCAGCGTGTTCCAGAGCCAATAGCCCAGCGCCGTCATCACGACGCCCAGATAGACGACCGCCGCCCAGACGCCGGGGCCGGCGGCGGCGATGGCCTCGGCCTGACCGTCCTCGAAGAGGAACGACACGAGGAAGAGCTGCGGCGTGGCGAGGACCGCCGTCCAGGCGGTGACGGCAAGGCCCTGCATGTCGCGGATGCCGCGCACCATCACCTGCCCCGAGGCCCAGGAAAACGCCCCCCCCGCCAGCATGACCAGAAAGATCCACTCGCCATCAAAGCGCACCTGCCCGGCAATCAGCGCGACACCGGCAAAGGCCACCGCCATGCCCGCCCATTTGCGCGGTCCCGGCCGCTCGCCCAGGAAAAGCGCGCCGAGGAGGACGAGGAACGGCACCTCGAGCTGCATCACGAGGGCCGCGAGCCCGGCATCGACGCCGCTGACGCCCGTGAAGGTCAGGCTGTACTGGATCGCGGCGCCGACCACCGACATCGCGATCAGCCGCGGCAGGTTGCCCCGCAGCGGCCCCGCCACCCAGACGAGCAGCGCCGCCGTGACGGCAAAGCGGAAGGCCATCAGCAGGATCGGCGGAAAGCCCGCCATCGCCCCCTTGGCCACGACATAGCCCATCCCCCAGATGAGCGCGACCGCGATGGCGCGGGCGATGTCGGCGGCGGGAATGCGGCTTTGCATGGGTGGGGGTCCGGAGCGTCGCGCCTTCTGTGCGCCGCGCCGTGGCTGGGCGCAAGCCCCCGTTCAGCCGGGGCGGCCGAGCCGGATCGGGCCGCGCGCAGTCAGGGGGTCGGCGGGGCGGCCGCCTTGGGTTGCCACGAGCACCCCCTCGGCCACCATGCCTGCCGCCACGCGCCGCACCTCGGGCATGAGCGGCCGCCAGTCATCGGCCAACCGCCGCGCGGCCTCGGAGGGGCAGAAGCTGCGCCCGGCCCCCCGCGCATCGGCCAGTGCCGCGAGCACGCCCGCGATCGCGCTATCCGAGGGCCGCGTCACAGCGCGCGCAGGTGCCCGGATGGGCGTGGGTGCCGACATCGGGCAGGATCTGCCAGCAGCGGGCGCATTTGTCGCCCTCGGCCGGGCGGAAGACGACCGCGACGCCCGCGACATCCTCGAGCCGGAAGGCATCCGCCGGCCCCGGTCCCGCCACGATCGACAGGCCCGAGGTGATGCAGACTTCGGCGAAATCGACGGCGGCGAGATGGGCGGCAAGCGTCGGATCGGCGACATGGACCTCGGGCCGGGCCTCGAGGCTCGCGCCGATGGTCTTGGCCGCGCGCTGGACCTCGAGCGCGGCGGTCACGACCCGGCGCGCGCCCCGCACCGCCTCCCACCGCGCCGCGAGCGCGGGGTCGAGCCAGGCGGCCGGCGTGTCGGGTATGTCCTGAAGGTGGACCGAAGCCTCGGCATCCGTCACCCGCGCGCGCCAGACATCCTCGGCCGTGAAGGCGAGGATCGGGGCGAGCCATGTCGTGAGGCGATGGAACAGCAGGTCGAGCACCGTGCGCGCCGCGCGCCGCCGCAGGCTGCCCGGCGCGTCGCAATAGAGCGCATCCTTGCGGATGTCGAAGTAGAAGGCCGAGAGGTCGCTGTTGCAGAACGCGAAGATCTCGCGCGCGACGCCCTGGAAATCATAGGCGGCAAAGCCCTTGCGCACCGACGCGTCAAGCTCGGCCATGCGGTGGAGCACCCAGGCCTCGAGCGGGGGCATCTCGGCGGGCTCCACCCGCTCGGCCTCGGTGAAGCCCGCGAGGTTGCCGAGGACAAAGCGCAGCGTGTTGCGCAGCCGCCGATAGCTGTCGGCCACGCCCTTTAGGATCTCGGGCCCGATGCGCAGGTCCACCGTATAGTCCGATTGCGCCACCCACAGCCGCAGGATGTCGGCGCCATAGTCGCGGATCACCTCGTCGGGCGAGACGGTGTTGCCGAGCGACTTGGACATCTTCATGCCCTTCTCGTCGAGCGTGAAGCCATGCGTCAGCACGCCCCGATAGGGGGCGCGCCCGATCGTGCCGCAGGCTTGCAGCATCGAGGAGTGGAACCACCCCCGGTGCTGGTCGGTCCCCTCCAGATAGAGGTCGGCGAGCCCGTCGGCCGTTCCATCGGGGCGGTCGCGCAGCACGAAGGAATGGGTCGAGCCCGAATCGAACCACACATCGAGGATGTCGAAGACCTGATCCCAGGCCTCGGGGTCGTGCAGGCCCTGCAGGACACGCGCCTTGAAGCCCGGCACATACCACGCATCCGCCCCCTCGGTCTCGAAGGCCGCCACGATGCGGGCATTGACCGCCGGATCGCGCATCAGGAAGTCCGGATCGGTCGGCCGCGCGCCGCGCCGGGTGAAGCAGGTGAGCGGCACGCCCCAGGCACGCTGGCGGCTCAGCACCCAGTCGGGGCGGGCCTCGATCATGCTGAAGAGGCGGTTGCGCCCGCTCTGGGGCGTCCATGTCACCAGCTGGTCGATCGAGGAGAGCGCGCGCGCCCGGATCGTCGCGCCATGCGCGCCCATGCCGTCCTCGATCGGCTTGTCGATCGCGACGAACCACTGGGGCGTGTTGCGATAGATGATCGGCGCCTTGGAGCGCCACGAATGCGGGTATGAATGGCGGAACTTGCCCTTGGCAAAGAGCCCGCCCGCCCCGTGCAGCGCCTTGATGACGCTGACATTCGCGGGGCCTTCCTTGCCCTCGGCGGTGATGATGGCCTGACCGGCAAAGAGGGGCAGATCGGCGCGATAGGTGCCGTCGGCCTCGACGTTGTAGGTCATGGGCAGGCCGAAGCGCACGCCCATCTGATAGTCGTCATCGCCATGCGAGGGGGCGGTGTGGACAAAACCCGTGCCCGCGTCGTCCGTCACATGCTCGCCGGGCAGCATGGGCACGTCATAGTCCCACTCGCCCTGCCCGCCCTCGATCCCGCGGAAGGGATGGGCGAGGGTCAGCGCACCCAGCTCCTCGGCCGTGATGTCGCGCAAGCGGCGATACATGGCGGGGTCGAGCTTGGCGGCCGCGAACGCCTGCGCCGCGAGGCGGTCGGCCATGACATAGGTGGCGCCGATCCGCGCGGCCGAATCCTCGGGCCGGCCCGTCACCTCGTAGAGGCCATAGGCGATGGCGGGGTTGAAGGCGACGGCGCGGTTCTGCGGGATCGTCCAGGGCGTCGTCGTCCAGATGACGACGCGCGCTCCCGCCCAGGCGGGCGCCGCCCCCGACACGACGCGAAAGGCGACCCACACCTGATGGCTCGTCACCTCGTGATACTCGACCTCGGCCTCGGCGAGGGCGGTCTTCTCGACGGGCGACCACATCACGGGCTTCGAGCCCTGATAGAGCGTGCCGTTCATGAGGAAGGTCATGAAATCGGCGGCCGTCACGGCCTCGGCGTGGAAATCCATGGTGCGATAGGGGTCGGCCCAGTTGCCGATGACGCCGAGGCGCTTGAACTCGGCCCGCTGGACCTCGATCCAGCCCTCGGCGAAGCGGCGGCATTCCTGCCGGAAGGCGACGGTGTCGACCTCGTCCTTGTTCTTGCCGGCGGCGCGATACTGCTCTTCGATCTTCCATTCGATGGGCAGGCCGTGGCAGTCCCAGCCGGGGACATAGCGCGCGTCATGGCCCATCATCTGCTGCGAGCGCACGACCATGTCCTTGAGGATCTTGTTCAGCGCATGCCCGATATGGAGGTGCCCGTTGGCATAGGGCGGGCCGTCATGGAGCGTGAAGGGCGGGCGCGGCCGGCCGGCGGCGCGGGCGGCCTCCGCCTTGGCGCGCAGCCGGTCGTAGACCCCGATCCGCTCCCACAGCGCCAGCCACTCGGGCTCGCGCTGGGGCAGACCCGCGCGCATCGGAAAGCCCGTGTCGGGCAGAAAGATCGTGTCCTTGTAGTCGGGCGTGTCGGCGCACATCGGCGGGATCCTCAGCGGTGAAGGGCGGGTCGGACGGGCGCCGGGTCATCGGTGCGCGGTCGGGCTTTGCGGGCGGCTTATAGGCGCAAGGCCCATGACGGGCAAGCGGGGGCGCCCCCCCTTGGCGCGGCGCGGGCGGCGCACTAGCGTGGTCGCCGGACCGGAGGGGCGCGGATGGACGAACACATAAGCACGCACGGCGCCGAGGAGGACGCGCGCAACGAGCGCCTCATGCTGTGGCTCAACGGCAAGATCGTGCCCAAGGCCGAGGCCGTCGTCAGCATCTACGATTCGGGCTTCATGCTGGGCGACGGGGTGTGGGAGGGGATCCGCCTCTATGACGGCCGCTGGGCCTTTCTCGAGGAGCATCTCGAGCGGCTCTACGAGGCCGCGCGCGCGATCGACCTCGACATCGGCCACCCGCCCGCCCTGCTCGCGCAGGCGCTGCTCGACACGGCGGCCGCGAACGGGATGCACACCGACGCCCACGCCCGCCTGATGGTCACGCGCGGGATCAAGACCCGGCCCTTCCAGCACCCGGGCTTTTCGCGCCAGGGCCCCACGATCGCGATCATCATGGAGCATTCCCGCCCCAAGCAGCCGCGCCCGATCCGGCTTGCGACCGTCCCGCACATGCGCGGCCTGCCGATGACGCAGGACCCCAAGCTCAATTCCCACTCCAAGCTCAACTGCATCCTCGCCTGCATCGCGGCCGAGAAGGCGGGCGCGGACGAGGCGCTGATGCTCGATGTCCACGGCTTCGTGAACACGACGAACGCGTGCAACTTCTTCATCGTCCGCAAGGGCGAGGTCTGGACCTCGACGGGCGATTACTGCCTGAACGGGATCACGCGCGGCAAGGTGCTGGCGCTGTGCCGCGAGAACGGGATCGTGGCGCGCGAGCGCAACTTCACGCTGGTTGAGACCTATTCGGCCGAGGAGGCCTTCCTGACCGGCACCTTCGGCGCGCAGACGCCCGTCGGCATGATCGACGGGCGCGTGATCGGGGACGGCGCGATGGGCCCGGTGACGGCGCGGATCCGCGCCCTCTACAAGGCGCTGGTCGGGGCATGAGCGATCCGTTGCGCATCGTCATGTGGTCGGGGCCGAGGAACCTCTCGACCGCGCTCATGTATGCCTTCGCGCAGCGCCCCGACTGCGCGGTGAGCGATGAGCCCTTCTATGCCGCCTATCTGGCCGCGACCGGGATCGAGCATCCGATGCGGGCCGAGGTGCTGGCAAGCCAGCCCACCGATCCGGCCCGCGTCGCGGCCGCCCTTGCCGGGCCCGCGCCGGGCGGCCGCCCGGTCTGGTATCAGAAACACATGACGCACCACATGCTGCCGGGCTTTGCGATGGGCTGGACGGCGGGGGCGGCCGAGGTGTTCCTGATCCGCCATCCGGCCCGCGTCGTCGCCTCCTACGCGCGCAAGCGCGAGGCGGTGACGGCCGCCGATCTGGGATTCGCGCGGCAGGCGGAGCTTTTCGACCGCGCCGCCGACCGGCTGGGCCGCGCCCCGCCGGTGGTGGACGCGACCGACATCCGCGCCGATCCGGCCCGCACGCTCGGGCTTCTCTGCGCGGCGCTGGGGCTGGCGTTCGATCCGGCGATGCTGGGCTGGCCCGCCGGCGGCAACCCGGCCGACGGGGTGTGGGCCGCGCACTGGTATGGCGCCGTCCACCGCTCAAGGGGTTTCGAGCCGCCCGAGGGGCCGGTGCCCGAACTGGCGGGGCATGCCGCGGCGGTGGCCGAGGCCTGCCTGCCCCAATACGCGCGCCTTGCCGCGCACAGGCTGATGACGGAGGACGCATGAGGGCGGTATTGCAGCGGGTGACGCGCGCGCGGGTCAGCGTGGGCGGCGAGACGGTGGGCGAGATCGGGGCGGGGCTCTTGATCCTCGTCTGCGCGATGGGGGACGACGCGCCCGACGCGCCCGAGCGGATGGCCGCCAAGATCGCGAAGATGCGCATCTTTCGCGATGCCGCCGACAAGATGAACCTGTCGTTGCGCGACACCGGGGGGGCGGCGCTGGTCGTCAGCCAGTTCACGCTCGCGGCCGATCTGCGCGGCAACCGCCCCGGCTTTTCCACGGCCGCCGCCCCCGAGATCGCGACGCAATCCTGCGACCGGGTCGTGGCCGCGCTGCGCGCCGAAGGGATCGCGGTCGCGACCGGGCGCTTCGGCGCCGACATGCAGGTGGACCTCGTGAACGACGGGCCGGTGACGATCTGGGTCGAGATCTGAGCGCGCCTCGGAACCGGTCGAGCAGCCGGCGCGGATCGTCGAACTCGGCCTCGGGCCGCGTGAGTTCGCCCGAGCGGCGCGAGAGTTCGCGCTGCAATTCCTGCGCGCGACGGGCGACATCGGCGGCGTCGGGCACCTCGGTGTCGTCGGCATCGAGACCGAGCGGGTCGCGCCTTGCGACCTCTTGAGCAGTCGGCGCGGATCGTCGTGATCGGCGTCGGGCACGCGCGCGTCGTCGCGCGCAAGCACGCCCACACCGCCCTCGGGCCGCCAGAGCGGGCCGCGCCTCAGAACCGGTCGAGCAGGCGTCGCGGATCGTCGAA
>JBIKVM010000091.1:0-10748 GCA_044356825.1 Limisphaerales bacterium | reverse complement strand
TGCGTTTCCACGGGAACAGCCGGGTTGTCGGCGTCGACCGACACGACCGTGATGCCGGTCTGGGCGGTGAAGGGCTTGTGATAGGCCTCGATCTGGCTCTCGGCATAGGCGCCGCCCCAGGACATGACGGTGATTTCGGCCGCCTGGGCGCCATAGGCGAACCCGACAAGGGCGGTCGTGGTGACGAGCAGTTTCTTCATGGTCTCTCCCATCGTTGGTTGGTCTTCGTCCGGCATTGCAGTCCTGTCGGGGCCGGCCGGCGGCCGCGGCAGGGTTCCTCAGGCGTCGAGCGCGCGCGCATCCTGCGGCGCCCAGCCGATCTTGATCCGCTCACCCGGTTGCAGGCGGCGCTGGGTCAGGGTGTTGCGGCTCTTGATGACGAAATCGTCCGAGCCCGCGACGCGCAGTCGCGTGCGGTAGAGGTCGCCCATGTAGATGAACTCGACCACCTCGGCCTCGATGGTGTGGGCGCCCTCGGGCATCATCTCGGGCTTGAATTCCACCCGCTCGGGGCGGATCGAGACGAGTGTGCGCTGCCCCTTGGCGCTGACGTTCACCGGCGTGGCGTCGATCAGCTCGCCCGTGTCGAGCCGCACGAGCGCCCGGCCGTCTCCGATCTCCTCGATGCGGCCATGAAGCTTGTTGTTCTCGCCGATGAACTGGGCGACGAAGCTGTTGACCGGGCGCTCGTAGAGTTCATCGGGCGGGGCGAGTTGCTGCACGACGCCGTCGTTGAACACCGCGACGCGGTCCGACATCGTCAGCGCCTCGCCCTGATCATGGGTGACGTAGACGACCGTGATCCCGAGGTTTTCATGCAGGTGCTTGATCTCGAACTGCATGTGCTCGCGCAGCTGCTTGTCGAGCGCGCCGAGCGGCTCATCCATCAGCACAAGCGCCGGATCGAAGACGAGCGCGCGCGCCAGCGCGATGCGCTGCTGCTGGCCGCCCGACAGCTGCGCCGGCCGGCGTGCGCCAAAGGCGCCCATCTGCACCATGTCGAGCGCGCGCTTGATCTTGGCCTCGCGCTCGGACTTGCCCATCCCGCGCACCTCGAGCGGAAAGGCGAGGTTTTCCGCGATCGTCATGTGCGGAAAAAGCGCGTAGTTCTGGAATACCATCCCGATGCCGCGCTTGTGCGGCGGCACGAGGTTGATGGGCCGGCCGTCGAGGCGGATCTCGCCGTTCGTCGCGGTCTCGAACCCCGCGAGCATCATGAGGCAGGTGGTCTTGCCCGAACCCGAGGGCCCGAGCATGGTCAGAAACTCGCCCTTCGCGACCGCGAGGTTCAGATCCTTCACGACAAGGCTGACGCCGTCGTAACTTTTCTGGACGCGGTCGAACTCGACGAAAGACGTGTTCGCTCTGTCGATCGGCACGGTTGCTTCCCTGTCTGTCTGGCGCCAGCCTTGATGGCCGGTCGTTTGTCAAGATAGCCGAGCGTCGCCCGGATGCAATATTGCCGGCGCGCGCGGTGCCGCCCTCCCGGATTCGACCGGGATTTGGGCGATTGCGCGCGCGCCTGCCCGGTCGCGCGGCGCCCGGCCCTCAGCCCACCACGTTGAATTCGGGGCCGTAGGGATACTTCGTGATATCCTCGTTGCCCGTCTCGGTGATGATCAGGATGTCGTGCTCGCGATAGCCGCCCGCACCGGGCTGGCCGTCGGCGATGGTCAGCATCGGCTCCATCGAGATGACCATGCCGGGCTCGAGGACCGTGTCGATGTCCTCGCGCAGCTCAAGCCCCGCCTCGCGGCCGTAGTAGTGCGACAGCACTCCGAAGGAATGGCCGTAGCCGAAGGTGCGGTACTGCAGAAGCTGCCGCTCCTCGAAGAAGGCGTTGATCTTGGCCGTCACTTCCGAGCAGCGCGCGCCGGGCTGAAGCAGGCTCATGCCATATTCGTGCGCGGCGACGTTGGCCTCCCAGATGCGCAGGCTGGCGGCATCGACCTCGCGCACGAACATCGTGCGCTCGAGCGCGGTGTAGTAGCCCGAGATCATCGGGAAGGTGTTGAGCGAGAGGATGTCGCCCACCTGCAGCGCGCGCGCCGTCACCGGGTTGTGCGCGCCGTCGGTGTTGATGCCTGACTGGAACCACACCCAGGTGTCGCGGTATTCCGCATCCGGGAAGCGGCGCGCGATCTCAAGCTCCATCGCGTCACGTCCGGCCATCGCGATGTCGATTTCGCGCTTGCCCGCCGCGACCGAATCGCGAATCGCAAAACCGCCCACGTCGGCGACCGCGGCACCGGCGCGGATGATCTCAAGCTCGGCCGCCGACTTGTGCATGCGCTGGCGCATGGTCGCGGGCGCGATGTCGACGCGCCGCGACGGGGCGAGGAAAGCGTCGAGCTTCAGCGACTGCGCGAGCGTCAGGTGGTCGCCTTCGAAGCCGATCGCGCGGCCCGTGCCCGAGACCGAGCGGATCGCCCGCCAGAAGTTGTCGCGCGCCCAGTCGGTATAGGTGATGTTGTCGCCATGGCAGCGGCGCCAGGGCTGGCCCGCGTCGATGCCCGCGCTGATCGTGACGCTGTCGGTCGCCGTCACGACGAGGCCGTAGGGACGGCCGAACGAGCAATAGAGAAAGCCCGAATAATAGGCGATGTTGTGCATCGAGGTCATCACGGCGACCTCAACCCCCTCGGCGGCCATGATCTTGCGCAGACCGGCAATGCGGGCATCATATTCGGTGGCGGCGAACGGCAGAACGCGGTCACCCTGATGGAAACGATACTGTTCAGGACGCTGTGTCATGTCAGACCTCAAATGAGGGTCCGCGTGAGCCGGCGGACCCCGAAAGGTCCCGGCGTACAGGACGATGCGGAAGTGTCCGCGAGCGTCGGGGAAGGCCCCTGCGGCGACGCCATCGCCACGTGCTCAGCGCGACGTCTTATCAGAACGCAACCCGCCGGGCAAGTCTTTCGCGTGACCGGTGACAGGGCGGGCAGGGGCTGGTATTCCCACCCCGATCCAGAACCGGAGTTCCACATGTCCGACCTGCCATTCCAGACCCTTCCGGCCCGTCGTGGCCGTGCCGCCCGCCTCCGCGCGGGTCAGGCGATCGAGATCGTCAACACCCACGGCCAGCAGGTCGTCGACACCTGGTGCTTCTCGTCCGAGGACCTCTCGGAGTTCATGTCGATGGAGCACACGCGCCCCACGATCGGCACGATCTTCCCGACGAAGGGACACAAGCTGTATACCAACCGCCGCCGTCCCATTCTGATCTTCGAGGAAGACACGTCGCCGGGGCGGCACGACACCATCATCGCGGCCTGCGACAACTATCGCTATGGTCTGCTCGGCTGCACCGAATATCACGACAACTGCACCGACAACCTGCATGCGGGCCTGTCGCAAATCGGGCTGCGCGCACCCGAGGTGCCGAGCCCCCTCAATCTGTGGATGAACATCCCCGTCGCCCCCGACGGCGCGACCGCCTGGGGCGAGCCGCTGTCGAAGCCGGGCGACCGGGTGGTGCTGCGGGCGGTGCTCGATTGCGTCGTGGCAATGTCGGCCTGCCCTCAGGACATCCTGCCCATCAACGGCGCGGCGCTGAAGCCGACCGAGGCGCAGTACCGCGTGATCGATTGAGATCAGCGGATCAGCCGCGACCACGTCGCCTCGGGCAGGCCCGCGGCCTCGACATGGCGTCGCGTCGCCTCGAGCTTGGTGAAGACATCCTCGAACCCCTCGGCGCGGCCGTCGGGATCGACATAGGCATAGCCCCCCGTGACGTGAAAGAGCGTCACCATGTCGTCGACCGCGTCGGGCACCACGAGGGTGTGCGTCTCGCCCGGCGGCTCGAAGACGTAAGAGCCCTCGGTCGCCTCCCAGTCGTGTTCGAGATAGCGCCAGCGGCCGCGCAGCACGAAGGCATGCACCGCCCCGAAATGGCGGTGGCGCGAGAGGACGCCGGCGCGGCGCACGCGCAGGAGGTTGACGTAGAAACCCTGGCTCACCGACAGCACGAGCGGGCGGAACCACACCCCCTCGGCCTGCGGCACCCAGAAGCCCTGCGGGTCGTCGATGTCGATCGCGCCCGCCGTCACGAGGTCGGGCAGCATCCCGAAGGGCTGCGGGCGGGCATAGGGGCGCTTGCGCGGATCGTCCGGGGCGGTCATGCGGGAATCTCCGAGGCTGCGGCGTAGTTCACCGGGGTGGCGTGCCAGCCCTCGGCGCGGCGGCGCCAGAAGGCTTCCTTGATGCGCATGGATATGGGGCCGGGCCGGTCGTTGCCCATGATGCGCCCGTCGATTCGCGACGCGGGCATGATGCCGCCCGCGGTGGTGCAGGCAAAGATCTCATCCGCCGCGCGGAACTCGGCCACCGGGATCGGGCGCACCGCGCAGGGCAGGCCGAGCTCGGCGCACAGCTCGATCACCGAGGCGCGCGTGATCCCCTCGAGCGCGCCGCGGTCGGGTGTCGCGACCTGTCCGTTCGTCACCGAAAAGATGTTGAAGCCCGCGCCCTCGGTCACGTTGCCGTCGGCATCGAGCAGGATCGCGAAATCCGCGCCGGCGTCGAGTGCCTCGAACTGCCCCTCGGTCAGGTCGCCCCAGTGAAAGTTCTTGACCCGCGGATCGAACGCCTCGGGCGGGATGCGCCGCACCTCGGGGATCATGAGGTGCAGGCCGCGCTCGATCATCTCGGGGCTCGCGACCCAGACCCAGGGCACCGCGAAGGCCATGATGTAGGCGCGCGCGTGCGCCGGGTGGCGCGGCATGCCGGGCGCCGGCGTCGCGCGCACGCAATCCATCGCGACATAGGCCGAACGCATCCCCCCGAGCGCCACCACCCGATGCAGGATCTGCGCGATCTCGGCGTCGGTCTCGCGCGGGGTCATGCGCAGCTTCGTCATCGAGGCGCGAAAGCGGCGGATGTGATCGTCGAGGCGGAAGAAGTTCCCCTCCCACACGCCCACCACGTCATAGGTCACATCCGAGCGCCGATAGCCCCAATGCGTGATCGGGATGCGCGCCTCGGACAGCGGCATGAACGCCCCGTCCACATAGGCCGCCCCGGTGCTGTAGTCGCTCATCTCCGCGCCCTCGTTACCCTCGCGCGCAGGATGGCCGCGTTCGTCGGCGGATGGAAGGGGGTTAGGCCGCCCCGCCGCCGCGCCGGGCGGTGTCATAGGCCCGATAGCCCTCCTGGATCGCGATCTGGTCGGCGATGAAGCGCGCATCGTGCCACACGCCCCAGATGAACGACGACCCCCGCCGCGACAGCCACGGCAGCCCGAGGAAATAGACCCCCGGCTCGGACGACACCCCGCGCTGGTGGCGGGGCTGGCCCTGCGGATCGAAGGCATCGACCTGAAGCCAGCCGAAGTCGAGCGCATAGCCCGTGGCCCACAGGATCGTGCCGACCCCCTCGGCCGCCAGATCGAGATCGGCGCGCGGCGCCGTCACGCACTCGGGCATCGGCAGCATCCGCCGTGCGGCCGGATCCTCGGGCAGATCGAGGCCCATGCGCCGCGCCCAGGCGTCGGCCTCGTCGAGGACCGAGAGGTAATTCGCGTCGCCCCGCGCGATCAGCGCGCCGAGGGTGTCGGCAAAGCGCACGCGCCCGCCGTCGAACCCTACCGTCGGCCCGACGAGGGTGACGCCCTGCGCCGCAAGGTCTCGGAAATCGACCGTGTGGCCGCCATATGCGCCGCTGACCGCGATCGCGACATGCTCGGCCCCGCCCGGCGGCACGGCGATGTCCCATTTCCCGAGAACGCCCAGCCACCAGCAATAATCCCGCCCGCGATAGGCGCGCGGCGGCCGGTCGTGCGGCCCGACCGACAGGAACACCCGCCGCCCCGCGCGCACCAGTTCCTCGGCGATCTGCGCCCCCGATGCCCCGCAGCCCACGACCAGCACCGCGCCCGGCGGCAACTGCCCGGGGTTGCGGTAATGGGCCGAGTGGATCTGCATCACCCCCGCCCCCTCGGGCACGATCGGCGGGATGACCGGACGCTGGAACGGCCCCGTCGCCGCCACCACATAGCGCGCCGCGACCGCGCCCGCCGAGGTCTCGGCCAGGAAGCCCGCGCCCTCGGGGTTGCGCCGCACCCGCGTCACCTCGACCCCGGTGCGGATCGGCGCGTTGATCCGGCGGGCATAGGCCGCGAGGTAATCGGCCATCGCCTCCTTGCCCGGGAAGGCGTCGGGGTCGATCCCCTCGAAGGTCGCGCCCGGAAAGCGGTCGTGCCAGGCGGGCCCGTTGGCCACGAGCGAATCCCACCGGCCCGAGCGCCAGCGCTCGGCGATGCGGTCGCGTTCGAGCACGAGGTGCGCGATCCCCTGCGCGCCCAGATGCTCGCTCATGGCGATGCCCGCCTGCCCGCCACCGACCACCAGCACCCCGGTTTCCTGCCGTTCCATACCCGTGTCCTTCTGTCCGATGGGGCATGATTACGGGGCGGGCGCGCGCGTTCAAACCAGTTTCTTTCGCAGCCCTGCATAGATCGGCGCTAATCAGCCGTGGCGATGATTTGCCTGCGCCTATCCTGCGCGAAGGAATCTCGTGCTTTCCTTCGCGCGCGAGGCGGGGCAATCTCTGCCCGACACCGTCAGCGGGAGACGCCGATGACCCAGCACGACCCCGGCCTCGCGGTCCTTGCCCAACTGCGCGCGAATGTCGCCGCACCCTTCGAGCGGGCACACGCCATGCCCAAGTCCGTCTATACCTCGGCCGATTTCCTCGCGCTCGAGGAGCGGCACATCTTCGCGGCCGAATGGCTCTGCGCGGGGCGGGCGGATGCGCTGGCGGAACCGGGCGACTATCTGACGATGGAGATCGCGGGCGAGCCCGTGATCGTGCTGCGCGACCGCGACGGGGCGCTGCGGGCGATGTCGAACGTCTGCCGGCACCGGATGTCGACGCTGCTGACCGGGCGGGGCAATGCGCGCGCCATCGTCTGCCCCTATCACGCCTGGACCTACAACCTCGACGGCAGCCTGCGTGGCGCGCCGGCGATGACCCAGAACGAAGGCTTCTGCCGCGAAGAGATCGCGCTGCCGCAGGTGCGCTGCGTCGACTGGCAGGGCTGGATCATGGTGACCCTCAACCCCGACGCGCCCCCCCCGGCCGAGCGTCTGGCCGAGGTCGACGCGCTGGTCGGGCACCTCGGCATGGCGCGCTATCGCGAGACCTTCCGAGAGGAGTTCCGCTGGGCCACAAACTGGAAGGTGCTGGCCGAGAACTTCATGGAAAGCTACCACCTGCCCGCCTGCCACCACGGCACGATCGGGGGGGCCTCGAAGCTTGAGGAGATGGTCTGTCCCGAGGGCCACGCGGCCTTCAACTATCACTGGATCGTCAAGAACGACAGCGTGCCGCTCGCGCTCGCGCATCCCTCGAACACGGTGCTTCAGGGGCAGGACCGGCGCATCACCTGGCTGCTCGCGATCTATCCCTCGCTGCTCATCACGCTGACGCCCGGCTATTTCTGGTACCTGAGCCTGACGCCCGACGGCCCCGGGGGCGTGCGGGTGCTGTTCGGCGGCGGGATGAGCCCCGAGTGGCTCGCCGACCCCGAGGCGCCGGCGCATCTGGCGCGGGTGCGCGCGCTGCTCGACGAGGTCAACGTCGAGGACAAGGGCTGCACCGAAAAGGTCTATCGCGGCCTCTGCGCGGGGATGTCGGAGCCCGGGCCGCTGTCGCATCTCGAACGCCCGAACTACGATTTCGCCCGCTACATCGCGGGCCGCATGCCCGCCTGACCGCCAGCCGAGGACACCATGGCCCATTACCGCCACCGCCCCTTCAACACTCGCGACACCTATCCCGAACAGAAGCTCGACAACGACCTCGCGCAGGCCGTGGTGGCGCGGGGGCGGATGGTGTTCCTGCGCGGCCAGTGCCCGCAGGATCTCGATACCGCGCGCAATATCAACAGCCACGATCCGGTCGAGCAGACCCACAAGGTCATGCAGAACATCCGCCAGCTGATCGAGGAATGCGGCGGCACGATGGAGCATCTGTGCAAGATTGTCGTCTATCTGACCGATGTGCGCCACCGCGAGGCGGTCTATCGCACGATGGGCGAATACATCCGCGGCGTGCATCCGGTCTCGACCGGGGTTGTCGTCACGGCGCTCGCCCGGCCCGACTGGCTGGTCGAGATCGACGCAACCGCCGTCATCCCGGACTGACGGGCATGACCTTCTCGCTGGTCGCGCGCTGCGCGCAAACCGGGCGCTTCGGGATGGTGGTCTCATCCTCGTCGCCCGCGGTGGCGGCGCGCTGCGCCCATGCCCGCGCCGGCGTCGGCGCCGCGGCGAGCCAGAATGTCACCGACCCCACGCTGGGGCCGCGCCTGCTCGATCTGATGGCGGGGGGCATGAGCGCGCCCGAGGCGATGGCCCGCACCGTCGCGACCGCCCCGCATGTCGCGTGGCGCCAGCTTCTGGCCGTCGATGCGGCGGGGCGGACGGCGGCCCATTCGGGGGCGCGCACGCTCGGGATCAACGCGGTGGCCGAGGGGCCGGGGGCGGCGGCGGCGGGGAACCTGCTGGCGAACCCGGATGTTCCGGCCGCGATGCTCGGGGCCTTCGCGGCCGCGGGGGGCGATTTCGGCGACCGTCTGGTGGCCGCGCTGCGCGCCGGTCGCGATGCGGGCGGCGAGGCGGGGCCGGTCAAGTCCGCCGGGCTCCTGATCGTCGACCGCGAGAGCTGGCCCGCGGCCGAGCTGCGCTGCGACTGGTCGGATGACGCCTGCCCGATCGAGGCCGTGGCGCGCGCCTGGGCGGTCTATGCCCCGCAGATGGCCGCCTATCTCGCGCGTGCCCGCGACCCCGAGGCGGCGCCCGCCTTCGGCGTCCCGGGCGAGCGGCGCTGACGCCCGCCCCATGGCCCCGCGCCTCACGCTTCGGCAGATCGACTATCTCGTGGCGGTGGCCGAGACGGGCTCGATCGCGCTGGCGGCGGCGCGGCTCAATGTCTCGGCCCCGACGATCTCGGCCGCCATCGCCCAGCTCGAGGGGGATCTGGGCCTTGCGCTGTTCGCGCGCCGGCACGCGCAGGGCATGACGCCCACGGGGGCGGGGCGGCAGATCGTCGAGGCCGCGCGCAAGGTGCAGCTTGCCGTGGCCGAGGTGCACGACCGCGCGGCCGAGATGGCGGGGGGCTTGCGCGGCCCGCTGTCGGTCGGCTGCCTGTTGACCTTCGCGCAGGTGGTGCTGCCCGGGTTGCGGCGGGGCTTTGCCGCGCGCGCCCCCGATGTGGCCGTCGCCCAGTCCGAGCGTGACCATGCCGGGCTGATCGAGGGGCTGCGGCAGGGCGCGCTCGATGTCGCGCTGAGCTATGCGCTCGAGATCCCGCCCGACCTCGCGTTCGAGCCCTTGCTCGCGCTGCCGCCGCACGCGCTTCTGCCCGAGGATCACCCGCTCGCGGGGCGCGAGGGCGTCACCGCGGCCGAGCTTGCGCCCCATCCGATGATCCTGCTGGACCTGCCCTACAGCGCGGCCTATTTTCTGGCGCTGTTCTCGGCCGAGGGGGTGATGCCACGCATCGCCGAGCGGACGCGCGACATGGGGGTGATGCGGGCGATGGTTGCCAACGGCTTCGGATTCTCGATCGCCAACATCGGGCTCGGCTCCGACCGGGCGCCGGACGGGCGGCGGCTGCGGTTCGTGCCGCTGCGCACGCCCGTCGCGCCGATGCGCATGGGCCTGATGGTGCCGGGCGCGGCGCCGCGGCGCGCGGCCGTCGCGGCCTTCGTGGCCCATTGCCGCGATACCCTCACGCTTCAGAGCCTGCCGGGCCTCGCCGCGCCCGCGGGGGCGCAGGCATGAGTGCGATCGAGATCTCGGGCGTTTCCAAATCCTACGGCGCGACACAGGCGCTCGACAACGTGTCGCTCGCGATCGGTGGCAACGCGTTCTTCACCCTCCTCGGGCCGTCGGGTTGCGGCAAGACCACGCTCCTGCGCTGCATCGCGGGGTTCGAGGAGGTCTCGGCGGGCTCGATCCGCCTGCTCGGCCGCGACATCGCGGGCCTTGCCCCGAACGACCGGCCCGTGAACACCGTCTTTCAGAACTACGCCCTCTTCCCCCATATGACGGTTGCCGAGAACGTGGCCTTCGGGCTGCGGATGAAGGGCGTGCCCGAGGATCGCCGGCGCGCGCGCGCGGCGCGGATGCTCGAGATGGTGCATCTGGCCGATCTCGCCGGGCGGATGCCGCACGAGCTGTCGGGCGGCCAGCAGCAGCGCGTGGCGCTCGCGCGCGCGCTGGCGCCCGAACCCGAGGTGCTGTTGCTCGATGAGCCGCTCTCGGCGCTCGACCTCAAGCTGCGGCAGGCGATGCGGATCGAACTCAAGCAGTTGCAGCAGGAAACGGGCATCACCTTCGTCTTCGTGACCCACGATCAGGAAGAGGCGCTGACGATGTCGGACCGCATCGCGGTGATGTCGCGGGGGCGGCTCCAGCAGGTCGGGACGGCGCGCGAGATCTACGAGAGCCCCGTCAACCGCTTCGTCGCCGACTTCATCGGCGAGACGAACGTGCTGCCCGTCACGGTCGAGGCCGTTTCGGGCGGCCTCGCGCGCGTGATCCTGCCCGGGGGCGCGCGGATCGGCTGCCCGGCCGCAGGGCTCGCGCCCGGGGTGCATCACCTCTCGATCCGGCCCGAGCGGATCGGGATCGCGCCGGCGGATGCGCCGGGCACGCTGGCCGCGCGGGTGGAGCGGGTGATCTATCTCGGCACCGACCTGCAACTGGTCGCGCGGCTCGATGACGGGACGGCGGTGCAGG
>JBIKVM010000278.1:0-2999 GCA_044356825.1 Limisphaerales bacterium | reverse complement strand
AAAATCGCGCGAGAGGCGAAATTCGTCGCGCGCGTTTACGGCCCGTTAACCCCTGCCGCGCAATGTCGGCCCTGCGAATGGGGCCTGCTGCGACGGAATACCGGGTTTGTCTTCTTCCCCCACACCCTTCACCCCACCCACCACGGAAGATGACGACCTGTCGTGGCTGCGCCTCATTCGCTCGCGCCGCGTGGGGCCCGCAACCTTCAGGCGGCTGACGGCCGAACATGGATCGGCGCGCGCCGCTCTTGCCGCCCTGCCGGCGATCGCCCGTGCGGCCGGCGTTGCCGACTATGCCCCCTGCACCGAGGCCGACGCGCGGGCCGAGCTGGCTGCGGGCCGGGCTGCCGGGGCGTTCCTTCTGCGCGCGGACGATCCGTGCTATCCCGCCCGCCTTTCCGATCTGCCCGATGCGCCCCCGGTGCTGTGGTGCATGGGCGATCCCGCACTCCTCTCGCGCCCGATGGTGGCGCTCGTCGGGGCGCGCAACGCCTCCTCGATCGGGCTGCGCATGGCGCGCCGTCTGGCCGAGGGGCTGGGCGCCGCCGGGGCGGTCGTCGTCTCGGGGCTCGCGCGCGGGATCGACGCGGCCGCCCATGCCGCGGCGCTCGGCCCGGGGACCGTCGCGGTGATGGCGGGCGGCGTCGATGCCGTCTATCCGCCCGAGAATGCCGATCTTGCCGCCGCGATTGCCGCGCAGGGCCTGCGCCTGTCGGAACGCCCGCCGGGCGCCGAGGCGCGCGCGCGCGACTTTCCGGCCCGCAACCGCATCGTCGCGGGGCTCGCGCTCGGCGTCGTCGTGGTCGAGGCCGCGGCGCGCTCGGGCAGCCTGCTGACCGCGCGCGACGCGCTCGATCTCGGGCGCGAGGTGATGGCGGTGCCGGGCCATCCGGTCGATCCGCGCGCGGGCGGGTGCAACCAGCTGATCCGCGAGGGGGCGACACTCGTGCGGGATGCCGAGGATGTCCTTGCCGTGCTGGGCGCTCGGCTCGCGGACGGTCAAGGATTGAAGCCGGTGACGGAGGGCCGGCAACGGTCCGGACCGGCGGCCGATCCGAATCGCTTGCCACACCTGTCGCGGAAGACCCCCGAGGCAGCAAGACCGTCCGAAGGAACGCTTGCAGGGGCGATTCTGGCCCGCCTCGGCATGACACCGATTGCCGAGGACCAGCTCATCCGCGATCTCGCGCTGCCTGCCCGAGATGTTGCCCCCGAGGTGGTCGCACTCGAACTCGCAGGTGTGATCCGGCGCGGTGCAGGCGGAATGATCGCCCGCGCCTGACGGATGCGCGTGCCATTCAGACTCGCGCATCGGAAGGCTTGACAAGCGGGGGCAATTCCCGCGACCCTCTGTTTACAATGCGTCATGGCCGGATGCCGGATACGGCGCTGTCATGATGACGTCAATTTGACGGAATAGCGAAGCAAGAAGATCGGTTCGGGACAGACCCGGTCCGGATCAGCAAGGGAGCGAAAGACGTGAAATCTCAGTTCGGCCGTTTCAACCGGCGCACCTTCCTCAAGACCTCGGCAGCGGGTTTTGGCGTGCTCGCCGCGCCCGCGATCATCTCGTCGAAGGCGCTCGCCTCTTCGGGCGAGATCAACCTGCTCATGTGGTCGGACGAATTCCCCGGCGACGTGATCCCGAACTTCGAGAAGGCGACGGGCATCAAGGTCAACCAGACGCCGTTCTCGCAGAACGAGGAGCAGCTCAACAAGCTGATGGCGACGGGCGGCGAGGGCTTCGACCTCTGCCAGCCGACGGTCAACCGCGCGCCGCAGTATCTTGACCTCGATGTGCTCGCGCCCTTCGACATGTCGAAGATGACGAACATCGGCAACGTCCTGCCGGCGATGCTGAAGAGCTCGACCGACCTCTGGACGGTGGGCGGCGATCTCTATCACGTCCCGCATTGCTGGGGCTCCGAGGCGCTGTCCTATCGCACCGACCTCTATCCCGGTGACCCGACTCAACTCTCCTATGGCTCGCTCTGGGACGAGAGCGTGAAGGGCCATGTGCAGGGCCGTCCGCATTCCTACCTGCTCTCGATCGGGCTGTGGTGGGATGCCTCGGGCCAGATGCCCTCGAACCGGATGCTCGACGGCTACAAGGACGAGGACAGCTTCAAGAAACTCTGGGATCCGATCCTGGCCTTCGCGATCGAGCGCAAGAACTGGGTCCGCCAGTTCTGGGATTCGGCCGACAACACCAAGTCGGGCCTGATGGAGAACGACGTCTGGATCGGCCTGACCTGGGACGGCCCGGCGCTGTCGCTCAAGAAGGAAGGCAAGCCCGTCAACTACACCGCCCCGAAAGAGGGCGCGATCGCCTGGGTCGACGGCCTGTCGATGCTCAAGGGCGCGCAGAACGTCGAGGGGGTCTATGCCTTCCTCAACTATCTGCACACCGCCGAGGTCTCGGGTGCGGTCGCCGACGGGTCGGGCTACAACCCGGTCGTGAACGGGGCGGACGCCTTCACCTCGGATGTCTTCAAGAAGAACTTCCAGGATGCCTTCCCGGGTGACGCGCTCGCCAATCTGTGGCCGTGGCCGCCCGAGCCGACCTGGTATGCGGAAATCCGCAGCCAGTACGCCGACAAGTTCAAGGCCGCCTGAGCCTGAGCACGCTGATCGGGGCCAGCCCTTCGCGGGGCTGGCCCTTGACGCACGCGCGCACGGTCGCGCGCCTCTACGACATCCCACGCGAAGGCTGCCCCTGAATGAGTGCAAGCGTCGAACTCGACAACCTCACCGTCCGATTCGGAAGCTTCACGGCCGTCTCGCGCGCCACCCTCGACATCGCGGGGGGTGAGTTCTTTTCCTTTCTCGGGCCCTCGGGCTGCGGCAAGACGACGATCCTGCGCACGGTGTCGGGGTTTCTCGACCCGACCGAGGGCGCGGTGCGCATCGGCGGGCAGGATATGGCGGGCATCAGCCCCAACCGCCGGCCGACGGCGCTGATCTTCCAGAACCTCGCGCTGTTCCCGCTGATGACGGTC
>JBIKVM010000277.1:0-3000 GCA_044356825.1 Limisphaerales bacterium | reverse complement strand
GGTCCATCGCGCGCCCGCCGAGCCCGATGCAGCGGCCGCGCGCGTCGCGGATCGGAAAGATCACGCGGCCACGAAAGCGGTCATAGGGCGCGCCGCCGCCCTCGGGGGCGATGACAAGGCCCGCCTCGGCCATCGCGCCGACCGCGATCCCCTTCTGCCCGAGCGCGGAGACAAGGCCCTGCCGCTGGTCGGGGGCGAAACCCAGATCGAACCGCTCGATCGCGCCGTCGGACAGGCCGCGGCGTGCGAGATAGGCGCGCGCCTCGGCCCCCGCGGCGGCACGCAATTGCAGCCGATAGTGCTGGACCGCCGCCTCCATCACCTCGGCAAGGCCCGCCCGCCGATCGGACCGGGCGCGCATCTCGGGATCGGGATCGGGCAGGACCATCCCGGCCTCGCGGGCGAGCGTCTCGACCGCCTCGCGGAAACCCATGTTGTCGGCCTCGCGCAGGAAGGTCAGCGCATCGCCCTTCGCGTGGCAGCCGAAGCAGTAGTAGAAGCCCTTTCGGTCATCGACGTGGAAGCTTGGCGTCTTTTCCTGGTGGAAGGGGCAGGGTGCCCAGAAATCGCCCTTGGCGGCGTTGGTCTTGCGCCGGTCCCAGGTGACCTTGCGCCCCACGACGCGCGAGAGCGGGACGCGGCTGCGGAGGTCATCAAGAAAGCCGGGCGGGAGACTCATCTCCGCAGTATCGGCTGCCCCGCCCCGCCCCGCAAGCGTTCGGGCGGGAGGTCCGGGCGCGACATCCGGCGGGAGCGGCCTGCGGGAGTGTCCGGTGGGGCGGGGGGGAGCGGCCGGGCACCCCATTGAGGGCTGCCCGGCCGCGCGGGGCCGGCGGGTGCCGCCCCGCCGGGGGGCGGCGCGCGGGGCGCCTCAGCGCCAGCGGGTCGAGAAATCGGGGGGCAGCATCAGGTTGTGGCGGCCGAGCGCCCGCACGTCGCGTTCGCCGCAGAGCGCCATCGTCATGTCGAGCTCGCGCCGGATGATCTCGAGCGCCTTGGCCACCCCCGGCTCGCCCATGGCCCCGAGGCCATAGACGAAGGCGCGCCCGATGTAGGTGCCGCGCGCCCCGAGCGCGAGCGCCTTCAGCACGTCCTGCCCCGAGCGGATGCCGCCGTCGAGGTGGATCTCGACCCGCTCGCCCACCGCCTCGACGATCTGCGGCAGCATCCGGATCGAGGAGAGCGCGCCATCGAGCTGCCGTCCGCCGTGGTTCGAGACGATGATCGCATCGACCCCGAGATCGGCCGCGCGGCGCGCATCCTCGGGATCGAGGATGCCCTTGAGGATGAAGCGCCCCTGCCACTTGTCGCGCAGCTTCGCGACCTTGCCCCAGTCGAGCTGCGGATCGAACTGCTCGGCCGTCCAGGAGGAGAGCGAGGAGGCGTCGCTCACGCCCCTGGCGTGCCCCACGATATTGCCGAAGAAGCGCCGCTTCGTCCCGAGCATGCCGAGCCCCCAGCGCCATTTCGTGGCGAGGTTCGCGACCGTGGCGGGCGTGAGCTTGGGCGGGGCCGAGAGGCCGTTCTTGAGGTCATTGTGGCGCTGGCCGAGGATCTGGAGGTCGAGCGTCAGCACCAGCGTCGAGCATCGGGCGGCCGCGGCGCGCGCGATCAGCCGGTCGACGAAATCCTCGTCGCGCATAACGTAGAGCTGGAACCAGAAGGGCTTGGTGACATGCGCCGCGACATCCTCGATCGAGCAGATCGACATGGTCGAGAGCGTGAAGGGCACGCCCGCCGCCTCGGCCGCCCGGGCCGCGAGGATCTCGCCGTCGGCGTGCTGCATGCCGGTCAGCCCCACGGGCGCGAGCGCCACGGGCATCGCCACCGCCTGCCCGGCCATGGTGCTCTCTGTCGTGCGGTTCGACATGTCGACGGCGACGCGTTGGCGCAGCCGGATCTCGGCAAAGTCGGCACTGTTGGCGCGGAAGGTCTGCTCGGTCCAACTGCCCGATTCGGCATAGTCGTGGAACATCCGCGGCACGCGCCGGCGATAGATGTGCCGCAGATCCTCGATGGTGGTGATAACGCCCATGGCCTGCCCCGAGTTTTCCCGCTCCATGGGTAGCCGAGCGGGGGCGCCACATGCAACCCGCCACGGGCCGTTGACAGCCCCCCGCCGCGGGACTACACGACGTTCACGCAGCCTGCCCAGGTGGCGGAATTGGTAGACGCGCTGGTTTCAGGTACCAGTGACGCAAGTCGTGGAGGTTCGAGTCCTCTCCTGGGCACCATTATTTTAGTATAAATAGTTGATTTAGTTGTGAAAAATTCCCTGCCCGGTTTTTCTCGTCCACCCAATTATACACCCTGCGCGCCTCGCTTACCCCCCTTCGAGCGGGTCAGTCGTGACCCAGTCCCTCGATCCGGTCGCGAAACCCGGCTTCACTCTCGCCCGCCGCGCGGGTGATCGTTTGCCAGCCCTCGGGGCGCCGCACCATCGCGCGTTCCGCCTCCGCCACGGTCTGCCCATCGGGGCGCGTCACCACCGCGAAAATGATGCGGGTCACGGTCACGGGGGCGTCCGGCTTGCCTCGGAAGGCTTCGAGCCGCGCAAGTCGCTTGCGCAGGGTCATGAGCTGCCCCCCTCCAGAGCCGCCACGCGCGCCTCGAGTTCGGTTGTCTCGAACGTGCGCCGATAGGTTTCCACCAGCCCCATGATGCGCCCCGCTTCGTCCGGGGTCAGATCGCCCGACGCCACCGCGTCCAGCACTGCGCCCGCAGCCATCGCCGCATCCGCCGCCGATCGCATGGGGGGCAGGTCGAGGGTCACGGGCGCGTCCCTCTGCGGCGGGGCGAGCCGCTCGAGGCAGAGGCGCAGCGCCGCACCGTCACCCGCGAGCGCCATTGTCACGGCCTTGCGCGTCAGCGCCTCGGCCTCGCCCTCGAGCAGCGCGAGCGCGGCCCGAGTCGCCTTGTGGCGCGCCCCCGACGGGCGGCCGGGGTTGCCGTGCGTGAAGCGCCCCGCCGTGTCGCGCCCTTCCGTTGTGGGTCCGTTGT
>JBIKVM010000090.1:0-10858 GCA_044356825.1 Limisphaerales bacterium | reverse complement strand
GGCCGCAGCGGCCACCTGAAAGCGCGCCCGCCTGCGCGCCTGCGCATCGCCAAGCCCCAGCGCCGCCCCCGCGATGCCCCCCTGCGCATCCGGCAGCACGATCAGATCGCCCGCCCCCGCCTGCCAGCCGCAGGCCGCGACCCATGCGCGCGCCGGATCGGGCAGCGCCCGCGCCCACCCCTCGCGCCCCTCCTTGGCCACGAGGTGCAGCGGCAGGGCAGGCGTTCCGGGCGGGGCGAAATCGGCGAACGGCATCGGGCGGCTCCGGGGCTGGGATGAACGCGCCCGACCCTATCCCGCCCGCATCGCCGCGCAAGGGGTCAGTCGATCCACGCCGCCGCCCAGTCCGCGACGCTCACCCCCTCGGCCCGGCCGCCCAGCGTGCGGTGGAGGAAGGCCTCGATCCTGCGCGCCCGCACCACCTCGCCCTGCCACCTGCCGACGCCGTGCCCCTCTTCCTCGAAGATGTGCACCTCGGGAGGCATCGGGGCGGCCTCGGCGGCGCGCGCGAATTCCTCGACCTGCTCGAACCCCGTGATCGGGTCGCGCTTGCCCGCAAGGATCAGCATCGGCACCCCGAGATCCCCTGCCCGCGTCACGGGCGAGCGCGCGCGCATCTGCCCGAGCGCCGCCGCATCCGCGGGGTCGCCGAAATACCGCGTCCACCGCGCCAGATCGAGGCCCCAGAAGGCGGGCGGAAAGTTCGACTGATAGGCGACATCGAGCATCGGAAACTCGACCACCGCCGCGGCGAAGCTGTCCGGGTCGCGCAGCGCCGCCATCGCGGCCCCGTAGCCGCCATAGCTTGCCCCCAGCACCGCGACCGCGCGGGGGTCGGCGATCCCCTCGGCCACGGCCCAGCGGGCGGCATCGACCAGATCATCCTGCATCGCCCCGCCATATGCGCCGAAGCCTGCATCGCGGAACGCCTGACCGAAGCCGGACGAGCCGCGGAAGTTCACCACCAGCACCGCATAGCCCCGGTTCGCGAGAAACTGGCGGAAGTGATGGTAGGCCCAGATCTCATGCGCCTCGGGCCCGCCGTGGACCTCGATCACGAGCGGGCCGGGTGCCGTTACGCCCGCGGGGCGCAGGAGAAGCGCAGGCAGCGCCAGCCCGTCGCGGGCGGGGATGGTGACGGCCTCGGTCGCAACGAGATCGGGGCCGTGACGGACGCCGAAGGGAAAGTCGGCGATGCGCCGCACCGTGCCCTCTTCGAGGTCGAAGAGGTGATAGCCATAGCTGATCGCCCCGGGCGAGAGCGTCGCGACAACAAAGCGCCCGTCGCCCGCGGGCGCGAGGGTATCGACCTGCATGTCGGGCCCGAGGCCGTCGAGCAGCGCCTTGAAGCGCGCGCCGCGGTCGGACAGCGCCTCGACCCGGGTGGGCGCGTGGTCGAAGAGCGCGAGGTCCGGCCGGTCATCGAGTTGCGAGAGGGCGAAGGCGAAACCGACGTCCATCGTGGCGTCCTCGGCCAGCACCGTCTCGGCGCCCGTCGAGAGGTCGAGCCGCACCAGCGCCGCACGGTTCCTGCCCCGCGCGGAATAGGCGAACGCCCCGCCCGCCCCGTCGGCCGCGATCAGATCGAAGCGCACCATCAGATCGACATCGAGCACCGCCCGCCAGCCCGAGCCGTCGGGTACCATGAGGCGGGTCGTCAGCGGGTCGGGCCGGTCGAGCCGCGCCACGGGCGCGAGGTCGGCATCGAGCAGCCAGCCGAGCGTCGTGCCCTCGTTGCGGGCAAGCAGCTGCCTGCCGCCCCCGTCGCGGTCGGTGGTGTAGAGGTCGGCGAAGGCCGGATTGCGGTCGGAAGAGGCGACAACCTGCCGCCCCTCGGGTGTTCCGGGCGGACGCAGGATGCTCCAGCCCTGAAAGCCGCGCGGTGTCACGTCCTGCCAGGCGTCGCGCTCGGGGCGCAGCGGATCGATCCGCCAGAGCCGGCCTTCGGTGTAGAGATTGAGCAGCGGCGCGTGCGGATCCCAGAAATGGAAGTCGGCATCGGGAATGAAGGCGAGTGTCGCGTCATCCGCAAGGCGCGCGATCCGGACCCCTTGGGTGATCCGCCGGGTCGCGCGATGGGCGATGTAGGCGCCATCCGCCGAGGCCGCGAAATCCCAGATTGCGCTGCGGTCCATGTAGAACTCGGCCACCGGGATCAGCGGGGCGAGGCGGGCCTCGGTGAGGGCGGGATGCGTGGGGGCGACAGGCCGGCCGAGGACGAAGGCCGCAACGACCGCGAGGGCGGCGATGACCGCGGTGCCGGCAAGGAATGCGCGCAGGAAACGGGGCATTGGAAATCCGGTGCTGAAATTCGCGCGCAGGGTGCAGGGCCGGGCGCGCGGTGTCAACCGCGGCGCGGGCCCTTTTCCGGGGTTTCGTCCGGGGTCTCGTCCGGGGTTTCAGCCCGCGTGCCGGCGTTCCCAGCGGCCCGATGTCTCGGTCCAGTACTGCGTCTCGATCCCCGCCGCGCGGAGCCTGCGCCATGCCCCACGGGCGGCCTCGAGCGCCGCGGGATCGGCGCCGTCGAAGACGAGGCAGGCGCGCGCCACGCCCGCCACCTCGGCGGGATCGGCGCCCGCGCCCTCGGCGAGGATCAGGCAGGCGCGCCCCTCGGGCAATGCCCCGCCCGCGAGGATCAGCGCCGGCTGGTCGGCGTCATGCGGGCCGCCCGCGCGGCCGTGGGGCACAAAACCGTCGTCCCCGCCCTGCAGCCAGAGCGCCCGGTCGAGCGCCTCGGCCACCCCGTCGTCGGGCGCGCGCACCGCCACGCGCCAGCCGCGGGCGAGCGATTTCTCGATCAGCATCGCGATCGCGGCCTCGGGGCGCGAGTGGGTGAGGTGGTAGAAGAACGCCTCGGCCATCGCGGGCGCGGCCGGTCAGCGCTCATACCGGTCGCGGATCATCCGGTCGAGCGAGAGCACCCCCCACCCCGTCGCGCCCTTGGGCCCGTTGGCGGTATCAGCCTTGACGAGGGCCGTTCCCGCGATGTCGAGGTGCATCCACGGCGTGCCGGGCTTGACGAAGCGCTGGAGGAACTGCGCGGCGGTCACCGCCCCGCCATCGCGGCCGCCCACGTTCTTCATGTCGGCGATGTCGGATTTCAGTTTCTTGTCGTAGGCCTCGCCCAGAGGCATGCGCCAGGCGCCCTCGCCCTCGGCCGCCGCGGCGGCGAGGAACCCCGCGCAGAAGGCATCGTCATTGGCGAAGACGCCCGCGTTCTCGTGGCCGAGCGCGATGATGATCGCGCCCGTCAGCGTCGCGAGATCGACCATGCCCGAGGGCTTGAAGCGTTCCTGCGCATACCAGAGCACATCGGCCAGCACGAGGCGCCCCTCGGCGTCGGTGTTGATGACCTCGACCGTGTCGCCCTTCATCGAGCGCACGACATCGCCCGGCCGCTGCGCCCGGCCCGAGGGCATGTTCTCGACCAGACCCACGAGGCCCACGACATGGGCGCGCGCCTTGCGCAGCGCGAGGGTGCGCATCGTGCCCGCGACGGCCGCCGCCCCGGCCATGTCCATCGTCATCTCTTCCATGCCGGCGGCGGGCTTGATCGAGATCCCGCCCGTATCGAAGACGACCCCCTTGCCCACGAGCGCGAGCGGCGCGCCCTCGGCGCCCTTCCAGACCATGACGACGACCTTCGAGGGGCTCTCGGACCCGAGGCCGACCGCGATCAGGGTGCGCATCCCGAGGCGTTCGAGATCTTCCTCGTCCAGCACCTCGACCTCGACGCCAAGCTCGCGCAGCCCGGTCAGGCTGTCGGCGAAGGTCTCGGTCGTCAGCACGTTCGCGGGCGCGGCCACGAGGTCGCGGGCGTAAAATACGCCCTCGGCGCGGGCCGCGATCGGGGCGGCGGCGGCGCGCGCGACCGCGTCCGCGCGCGGCAGCATCACCCGCACCGCGCCGGGACGCTTGGGCGCCTCGCTGCGCTGGTCGGCATAATCATAGGCCCGCAGCAGGATGCCGAGGCCGAGTTCCTCGGGGTGCGCGACCCCTTCGGCCAGAACGACCGCTCCCTCGGGCCCGAGGCGCGCGCCGATCGCGACACCCGCCTTGCGGCAGGTGGCCGCGCTCGCGCGCGGATCGAGGCGGATCAGCTGCACGGCGGCCGCCTGCATCCCGGCGGGATAGGCGATCTCGAGCGCCTCGCCGGGCTTGAGCTTCTGAAAGGGGGCGGCGGCAGCGGCGCGCGCGAGCGCCCCGCGCATCAGCCGGTCCAGCCGCCGAGCCGCCGGGCCAAGCCGCCCGCCCTCGGCCGCGAAGACGGCGATGCGCCCTTCGGCCGTCGCGAGGGTATCGAAGGTCAGGAGTTCGAAGCTGAGCGGGGCGAGCGGGGTCATGGCGGCATCCGTCCTTGCTGAAAGACCGACGCGAGCCTACACGCGCCGCCGTCGCCTTGGCCAGAGGGCAGTTTTCCCCGCCACGTGTTTGCTCTAGGCTGCCTGGCGACGGCCATTGCGGGCTCGTCCGAATCCCGGGGCAGAGGTGTCGCGTTTCGATCGATACATCCTCGCGCAGCTTCTGGCGCTCTTTGCCTTGTTCACCCTCGTGCTGACGGGGGTGATGTGGGTCAATCGCGCGGTGCTGCTGTTCAACCGGCTCATCGCTGATGGCCATTCGCTCCGGCTATTCTTCGAGATGACGGCGCTTGCGCTGCCCAACCTTATCCGCCTCGTGCTGCCTGTCGCGGCCTTCGTCGCGACACTTGCGCTCGCCAACCGGCTCCTGCGTGAGAGCGAGATGGTCGTGATGCAGGCCGCTGGCTGCTCGGCGGTGCGGCTCGCGCGGCCGTTCGTGGTCTTCGGCCTGATCGCGGCCACGGTCACGGCCGTGTTCATGCATCTGCTCGTTCCCGCCTCTCGCGAGGCACTGGCCGAGCGCGAGGCGCGCCTTGCCTCGGACGCGACCTCGGCGCTTCTGCGCGAGGGGGCGTTCCACTTTCCCGTTGCCGGGATCAGCTTTTATGTTCGCGACGTGGCACCGGACGGCGCGCTCGACCAGGTCATGCTGTCGGATGCCCGCACCGCCGGGGAGAGCACGCTCTACACCGCCGCAACGGGTGTGCTCGAGTCGCGTCCGGGTGGGGTCAACCTCGTTCTCTTCGACGGCGTGGCGCAACGGCTGCACGCCGAGGATCTCCGGCTCGACCTGACCCGCTTCGCCCGGTTCGAGGTCCGCCTCGAGGCTGCACCCGGCGCGGCGGCGGGGGGCGGCGAAAGCCTTGTCGCGACGCCGACGCCATCCCTTCTTGCCGGTGGCGCCGATCTCGCGGCACGGCTCGGCCTCGGCATCCCTGACCTCGTGGCAGAAGTGCAGCGGCGCACCGCGCAGCCGCTGTCGGCGCTTGCCGCGACGCTGGTTGCGCTCGGCGCGCTGATGCTTGGCGGCTTCAGCCGCTTTGGGCTGTGGCGGCGGATGATCGTGGCGGTGCTCGTCGTCGTCGGCATCCAGATGGTTGAGACGGCGGCACTGGGCCGGGTCGCGATTTCGTCCGCCGCCTGGCCGCTTCTGTGGCTCGCACCCGCGGCGGGGATCGGGTTAGGGCTCGTCATGCTGCTCTGGGCCGACCGGACGGGATGGCGCGCGGGGGCTCGGGCATGACGCTTGCGCTCTATTTCGCGCGGCGATTCGGCCTGGTCGCGGGCGGGGTGCTTGCGGGGCTAGGGCTGCTGCTCGTGCTCTTCGAAACGGTCGAGCATCTGCGCATCTATGCGGCAAGCGGCGTGGGCCTGCGCATGGCGCTCGGGCTTGCGGCCCTTGCGATGCCCATGCAGCTCTATGCGCTTCTGCCGCTTGGCACGCTGCTTGGGGCGATCGCGCTCTTCGTGGCGCTTGCCCGGTCGAGCGAACTCATCGCGACCCGGGCGGCCGGGCGGTCGGCGCTGCGTGCGCTGGCGGGGCCGTTCCTGGCGGCCCTGGTGCTCGGGGTTGTCGCCGTCGCCGTGGTGAACCCTCTCGCCGTCGCCAGCCGCGAGGCCCATGATCGGCAGGTCGATGCCCTGCTCGGCCGCGCACCGTCCGAAGTGGGCTCGATCGGTCGCGAGGGGTTGTGGTTACGGCAGGCGGCCGAGGCAGGGCAGATGGTGATCCGCGCGACTGCGGTCGATCCCGATGGCAGCGGCCTGCACGACGCGAGCTTTCTCGAACTCGGGGCGGACGGCCTGCCGCTGCGCCGGATCGAGGCCAAGCGGGCCGTGCTGGGTCCTGGGCTTTGGACGCTGAGCGATGCCAAGATCTGGCGGCTCGGCGCCGACAACCCTGAGCGCGAGGCAGAGGTCTTCGCCAGCGCCACGATCCCCACCGACCTCAGCGCCGACAAGATCCGCGACAGCCTCGGCCGCGCCGAGGAAATCGCCGTCTGGGATCTGCCCGCGGCCATCGCCGATCTGCAGCGCGCGGGGCTTTCCAGCCGCGCCTTCGCGATGCAACTGCACATGCACGTCGTCCTGCCCGCGACGCTCGGGGCGATGGTGCTCGTCGCGGCGGCCTTCACACTCGCCCATGGGCGCTCGGGCGGTACGGGGGTGCGGGTGCTGGCTGCCGTCGTCGCGGGCTTTGCCGTTTTCTTGCTGGCCGATTTCGCCTCGGCGCTCGGGGAAGGCGGGCGTATCCCGATCCTGCTCGCGGCCTGGACGCCCCCAATCGTGGCGATTCTCGCGGCGCTCACCCTCATCTTGCATTTCGAGGACGGCTGATGGCGAGCGTCGCGGCGATCTTGCGAAATCTGGCCGTTGCCCTCTGGGCGCTCTGCGCGCCGGCGACGCTTGCGGCGCAGCCGGTGATGCCAGCGACCCTGATGGCTGACCGGGTGGAGGTCACGGCCGATGGCCTGCTGATCGCCGAGGGTTCGGTCGAGATCATCCACGATGGGCGCATCCTGACGGCACCGCGGGTTGTCTATGACCCCGTCGCGGGGCGCATCCGGATCGAGGGCCTTGCTCGGCTGACCGAGGGCGATGCAATCGCACTCGTGGCGTCCGAGGCCGATCTCGACGATGAGTTGCGCAGCGGTATTCTGCTTGGGGCGGAACTCACGCTGGCCCGCGCCCTGCGCATCCGCGCCGATCTGGCCGAGCGTGAGCGCGACCTTGCCGCCGGCATCACCCGCACAAGGCTTGAACGCGCAGCCGCATCCTCGTGCCGGGTCTGCGGAGGAGGGCCGCCGCTTTGGGAGGTTCGCGCGCGCGAGGTGCGCCACGATACCGACAGCCGACGCCTGCGCTTTGCCGATGCGCAGTTGCGCATCGCGGGCCTGCCCGTGCTGTGGCTGCCCTACCTCAGCGTGCCGGACCCCTCGCTGCGCCGGGCGCCGGGGCTTTTGCGGCCCCGGCTGCGCAATTCCACCGCTGTCGGCACAGGAATCGAGCTTGGCTATTTCCAGCCCTTCGGGCAGAGCCGCGACCTCACGATCTATCCCTTTGCCGGAACGGGGGGCGCCGAGCGGCTGGGCTGGCGCTATCGGCAGGCCTTCGCGTCGGGTGCGCTCCAGATCGATGGTGCGTTCGGGCGCGACCGCCGCGCCCCCGGCCTGAGGGGATTTGCCAATCTGACCGCGCAGCGCCCGCTGTCGGCTGGCTTCGTGCTGAACCTCGGGGCGCGCGCCCATGCCGAGGGGGCAATACTCGGAAACTGGGGCCTGTCGGACGCCGAGCGGCTCGAACTTGAGGCCTCGACGGCGCGGGTGAACGCGGCCGGGGTTACGCGCCTGCGCGCCCTGCGCTGGTGGACGGCGCGCAGCGGTGGTTCGGGGATCTTGCGCGACGGGGCAGCGGTCGCCGATCTTGACCTGCGCCGACAGCTCCGCCTGCCGCAGGGGCGGGGGCGGATCGATGCCGCCTTGCGCGTGAGTTATGACCGCACCGACACGGCCGTGGCGGACTCGACCGCGCTTGGTCGCTCGGCGTTCTCGCTCAACTGGCATGGCGACCGGATTCTGGCGCGCGGCCTCGTGGCGGCGGCGGATGTCCGGCTCGATGCCGATCTCTATCGCGTCGATCCCGTCGCGGCGGCGGTCTATGGCGTGACGCGGCTGCGCCCGGCGGCATCGGCCGAATTGCGCTGGCCGCTGGTGCGGGCCGCGCAGGGCCACGTGGACCTTATCGAACCCGCCGTGCAGATCGTCCTTGCGCCGCCCTTCGATGATGCGGGCGTGCCCAACCGTGACAGCCTCGTGCCCGAGCTCGATCGTGGCAACTTGCTGGGTTTCTCGCGCTATCCTGGCATCGACCGGCGCGAGACCGGCCAGCGCGTGCAGTTCGGCCTCGGCCTGTCGCGCCGGTTCGAAACCGGCGCCTCGCGCGAGGTGGTGGTGGGAGGGATCTTGCGGCCCCGGCACGAGGCGCTCTTTGCCGCGCCATCGACCGCCGAGGGCTGGTCGCCCGAGTGGCTCGCGATGGCACGAACCGATGCCGCGGACGGCCGGCGCCTGGCGGGCCGGGTCGTGATCGATGCCGATGGCGCGCCAGCGCGGGGTGATCTCGTGCTGGCCCAGAGTCTCGATGCGCGGCGTCTGGGTGATTTCGCGCTCAGCAGCGGCTGGACATGGGCCGCCGCCGATCCCGACAGCCCCGATCTGCGGCTCCGGACGGATGTCTCGAATCTCTCGGCTCAGCTCAGCGCCCGCTTCGGCGCGCATTGGCGTGCCGATGCCTCGGGCTTTTTCGATGTTGTGGCCGGCGAGCCGACGGCCGGGCGCCTCGCGATGGGTTACATCAACGAATGCCTTCGCGCCGATCTGTCCTTCGATACCCGCTTCACTGCAGGCGACGGGTTGCTCGAATCCTCCGAGATCGCCTTTTCCTTTGAGTTGCTGGGCTTCGGCGGGTCTCTCGGCGGGCCCGTGCGCGCGTGCCGCGATGCGGGATCCGTCACGATGGATGGGGCTGCATCCGACACGATCGCGCGATAAGGGTTGCGCAAGCGCCCCCAAGGCAGGATGAAGACGAAACGACTGCGGAGAGTGCCCTCCATGTGCCGCCTTGCCACCGCCCTTCTTGCCCTCGTGCTCGCCGGACCGGGCGGAATGCCGGCCGCCCAGGCGCAGGTCAACCCGTTCGAGCCGGTGCTCATGGTCGATGGCGCACCCGTCACGGCCTTCGATTTCTTTCAGCGCCGCCAGTTCCTGCGCGCGCTTGGCGTTCAGGGTGACATCGACGCACAGGTCGAAGCCGCGCTGATCGACGAACGGCTCCAGCTTGCCGAGGCGGCGCGATTGGGCATCAGCGTGCCTGAACAGGACTTGCGCGCAGGCATGGAGGAATTCGCCGCCCGCACCAACCTGTCGGTCGATGCCTTCATCGAGGCAATCGGCCAGAGCGGGGTCGCCCCCGAGACCTTCATCGCCTTCGTGCGCGCCGGGTTGGCCTGGCGGCTGGTCGTGCGGGCGCGTTTCGGCTCTGTCGTCAGTGCCGTGACCGAGGCGGAGGTCGATCGCGCCCTGTCGGTGCAGGCGCAGCGCGCGGTCACCCGAGCCGATCTGTCCGAGATCGTCCTGCCCGATCGGGCTGAGGCACTCGCAAACGAGCTGCTCGCCTCGATCGACGGGCCAGAGGCATTTGCCGCTGCCGCGCGCGCCCATTCGATCGCCCCGAGTGCCGAGCGCGGCGGCAGGATCGCGCCCGTCCCCCTCTCGTATCTCGCCCCCGCATTCGCCCAGCAGATCAGCGCCGGGCCGCCCGAGCGGATGCTGCCGCCCTCGCGCGGCGCCGAGGGGATCGTGCTCTACTTCCTGCACGGGACCGACAGTTTCGGGTCCGTCACACCCGCCATCACCGAGGTCGATTACGTCCTCCTCGCACCCGCTCCCGATGCTGAGGCGCGCGCGGCACTCGGGGATTGCGTGACCCTCTATGCTCGGGCAGGCGACCAGACCCTGCTCAGGCTGACGACGACCGAGGCCGAGGTGCCGCCGGGCCATGCCCGTGCGCTTGCCCGGATCGATGCCGGCGAGATTGCGCTGATCGAGGAGGGGCCCGACGCGGGCGCACTCATCGTGCTGTGCGCGCGCCGCCTCGTCTCCGGTCTGGCATTCGGCGACGGCGAGACCGCGATCGGCACGCAGGGTGAAAGGCTGCGTGCGGGCGTGCGCGAATCGCTGCGCGGCGCGCGGCTGGCGGCACTTGCAGAACACTACCTGCGCGACCTGCGCGCCGATGCCCAGATCACCCGCCCCTGAGGCACCGCCCATCGCGGTCAGCTGCGGCGAGCCGGCCGGGATCGGGGCCGAGCTTGCGCTCGCGGCCGCGCGCGCGCCCCGCCGCCCGCCGTTTTTCTGGATCGGCGATCCGCGCCATTTGCCCGCGGGCGCCGCCTGGCGCGAGATCGCGCAGCCCGCCGATGCGGCGGCCGTGCCGGCGGGTACGTTGGCGGTGCTGCCGCTGCCCTTCGCGGGGCGGGCCGAACCGGGCCGGCCGGATCCGGCCAATGCCGCGGGTGTCGTCTCGGCGATCGAGGCGGGCGTGCGCCTCGTGCAGGCGGGTGCCGCGAGCGCGATCTGCACCCTGCCCATCCACAAGAAGGCGCTGCAGGACGGGGCGGGCTTCGGCTTTCCGGGCCATACCGAATATCTCGCCCATCTCGCGGGCGGGGTCGAGGTCGCGATGATGCTTGCGGGCCGCGGCCTGCGCGTCGTGCCCGCGACGATCCACATTCCGCTGGCCGAGGTGCCGCGCGCCCTGACGGCCGAGCGCATCGCGGGGGCGATCCGGCTGACGCACGCCGCGCTCCGGCGCGATTTCGCGATTGCCGCGCCGCGCATCGCGGTCGCGGGCCTCAACCCCCACGCGGGCGAAGGCGGCGCGATGGGGCGCGAGGAGATCGAGCTGATCGCGCCGCTCCTGCAGGCGCTGCGCGCCGA
>JBIKVM010000009.1:0-34061 GCA_044356825.1 Limisphaerales bacterium | reverse complement strand
CTGGCCGGGATGGGAGGGCATCGTGCCCTCGGCTGCCGGGCTGCGCTTCGTCTTTCGCGCCATCACCCCGCCCGGTCGGCCGCGGCGCTTCGATGCGCGGTTCTTTCTGGCCGATGCGGGCTGCATTGCGGGCGACCCCGAGGATTTCTCGCGCGCGGCCGATGAACTCTCGCACCTGAGTTGGGTGCCGATCGCGAAGGCGCGCGAGCTTGATCTGCCCTTCATCACCGAGGTCGTCCTGGCCGAGGTTGCCCGACTTCGGACGGTGGCGCCCCCCACCGGCGGCATCCCCTTCTTCGACAACAGCGGCCCAGTCGCGACCTTTCGCCGGATCGTCTGACCCGCGTCAGGCGCCGCGCACCAGGGTTGCGAAGGATTTGAACAGCGCGGCGTTGGCCGCGATGATGTCTCCCGTCTGCACCGGGTCGGCGTCGGCATCGAAACTGTCGACGAAGCCGCCCGCCTCGCGCACCAGCAGCATGCCGGCCGCAAGGTCCCACGGGCCGAGGCCGCGCTCCCAGAAGCCGTCGAACCGCCCGGCCGCGACATAGGCCAGATCGAGCGACGCCGCCCCCCACCGCCGCAGCCCTGCAGTTCCGGGCATGAGGCGCGCGATGCTCGCCAGCGTGTCGCCAAGACCGGGCCGCATGCCAAAGGGCACGCCCGTGGCAAAGAGCGCCTCGGACATCTGGATGCGCCCCGAGACGCGCAGCCGGCGGTCGTTCATCCAGGCGCCGAGGCCCTTTTCGGCCCAGAAAAGCTCGTCCTTGGCCGGATCGTAGACGACGGCCGAGACGATCTGCCCCTTGTGTTCGAGCGCGATCGAGATTGCCCAATGCGGCAGGCCGTGCAGGAAGTTCGTGGTGCCGTCGAGCGGATCGACGATCCAGCGCCGGGTCGGATCCTCGCCCTTCGCCTCGCCCGTCTCCTCGCCGATCCAGCCATAGGTCGGGCGGCCGGCCGTCAGTTCCTCGCGGATGACGCGCTCGGCCTCGCGGTCGGCGCGGCTGACGAAGTCGCCGGGGGCCTTGACCGAGACCTGCAGGTTCTCCACCTCGCGGAAATCCTTGACGAGGCCGCGCGCGGCCTTGCGCGCGGCGCGGATCATGAGGTTGAGGTTCGCGCTTCCTTGCATGGGGGCCCCCGTTGCGGCCTGCAGGCTATAGGCCGCGCCCGCGGCGAAGGGAAGCCCCGCCTAGCCGCGCTGGAGCTTGACCGGCTCGGTCCGGGCAAGGCGCAGGAAATGCGCGAGATAGGGCAGCGCCGCATCCTCGGCCCGGATCGCGGCGAACAGGCGCCTCTGTGGGCGGCCGGCAAGCGGGCGCAGCGCGAAGTCGGGGGCGTCGCGCAGCCGCCGCAGCACCCAGTCGGGCAGCACCGCCACCCCGCGGTCGGCCGCGACCAGCATCTCGATCACCGCCGTCAGTTCCACCTGCCGGACCGAACGCGGCTCGATCCCCGCCGGATCGAGAAAGGCCGTGAACACATCGAGGCGCGCGCGATCCACGGGATAGGTGATGAGGTGCTGCGCCCCGAGGTCGGCGGGCGTCACCTCGGCCCGCGCCGCCAGCGGGTTGCCCGCCGCCATGAGGCACATCGGGTGATAATCGAAGAGCGCATGGAACCCGATGCCCGCCACCTGCTCGGGGTCCGAGGTCACGACCAGATCGACCTCGGCCCGTTCGAGCGCGGCCATCGCGCCAAAGGCCAGCCCGGGGCGGATATCGACATCGACATCGGGCCAGACGCGCCGGTGCAGCCCGAGGACCGGCAGCAGCCAGTCGAAACAGGCGTGGCACTCGATCGCGATGACGAGCCGCCCCGTCCGCCCCGCCCGCAGCGCCGCGAATTCGTCCGACAGCGCATCGACATCGGGCAAGACCCGCTCGGCCAGCGCCAGAAGGCGCATCCCGGCGCCCGTCAGCCGCATCGGCCGGGCGCGGCGGGCGAAAAGCTCGACCCCCGCCTGATCCTCGAGGCCGCGGATCTGATGCGAGAGCGCCGATTGCGTGATGTTGAGCTGCTCGGCCGCCCGCGCCAGCCCGCCGGCCGCGTGGATGGCGCGGATGGTGCGCAGGTGGCGAAGCTCGATGTGCATGAACGTGCCTCAAGTTGAGCATGAGAATTATGAATTTGTCTCATATCCTGCCGCATGCGACAAGAGCCGCGCAGGAGGTGCCCATGTCGCAACATGCCACGCTGTCGTTCGAGTTCTTTCCGCCCAGGAACATCGAGGCCACCTTCGACCTGTGGGAGACGGTGCGCGCGCTGGCGCCCTTTCGGCCCGAGTTCGTCTCGGTCACCTATGGTGCGGGGGGCGGCACGCGGGCGCTGACGCAGGACGCGGTCAAGACCATCGCGCGGGGCTTCGATCTGCGCGTTGCGGCACATCTGACCTGCGTCGGCCAGAGCCGCGCGGAGACGCTCGCCATCGCCGAAGCCTATGCCGAGGCGGGCGTGCGCGACATCGTGGCGCTGCGGGGCGACATGCCGGGCGGCGCGCCCTTCGCGCGCCACCCCGAGGGCTTCGCCTCGTCGGTCGAGCTGATCGCGGCGCTGGCGGCGACGGGGAAATTCGCGATCCGAGTCGGCGCCTATCCCGACCCCCACCCCGAATCGCGCGGGCGGGGGTCCGACCTCGACTGGCTGCGCGCCAAGGTGGATGCGGGCGCCTCGGCCGCGATCACCCAGTTCTTCTTCGAGGCCGAGACCTTCCTGCGCTTTCGCGACGCCTGCGCGGATGCGGGCATCGATGTGCCGGTGATCCCGGGCATCCTGCCGATCGAGGGTTGGGCGGGCGTGCGCCGCTTTGCCACGCGCTGCGGCGTGCCGGTTCCCGCCTGGCTCGACGAAGCCTTCGCCGCCGCCACCCGCGACGGGCGCGAGCGGCTTCTGGCGCTCGCGCTCGCGACCGAGATGTGCGACCGGCTGATCGCCGAGGGGGTGGGGCATCTGCACATCTACACGCTGAACCGCGCGACCCTCGCGCGCGATCTGGCGCATGCGCTGGGCCTCGGCCCGCTGCGCCCCGCGCTCGACCGCGTCGCCTGAGGGGGTCAGCCGACGCGCTGCAGGATCGGAAAGCTCTCGAGCAGCCAGAACGACAGCGCGCTGAACTGCCCCGTCAGCATCATGAGGCCCACGGTCCAGAGCAGCAGGCCCGAGATCCGCTCGATCCGCGCGCCGTGGCGGCGCAGCGCCGCCATCGGCCCGGCCATCGCCGGAAAGAAGGCCGCGACCGCGAGGAACGGCAGGCCGAGCCCCAGCGCATAGGCCCCGAGCAGCGCGATCCCGCGCCCGGTGCTGGCCTCCTGCGCCGCGAGGCCGAGGATCGCGCCGAGGATCGGCCCGAGGCAGGGCGTCCAGCCGAACGCGAAGGCCAGCCCCAGCACATAGGCGCCGAAGGCCGAACCGCCCTGCTGGCCGGCATCGAAGCGGGCCTCGCGCTCAAGGATCGGAATGCGCAGCACGCCCAGGAAATGCGCGCCAAAGACCATCACCACCACGCCCGCGACGGGCACGAACCACCCCTGCCAGGCGAGCATCTGCCGCCCGAGCGCCGATGACGCGATCCCGAGCAGCAGGAACACGGTCGAGAGCCCGAGGACGAAGAAACCGGCCGCGAGGACAAGGCGCCCGCGCGCCGCCCCGCCCGCCTGCGCCTCGATCAGGCTGACGCCGCCCATGTAGGCGAGATAGGGCGGCACGATCGGCAGCACGCAGGGGCTGAGGAACGACAGCACCCCCGCCGCCAGCGCCACGATCAGCGCGGGCAAGAGCCCCGCGTCGATGATCTCGATCCCGAACATGGTCCAGCCCCCGCGACTGCGCGTTTCGGGATAGCCCGGATGGCAGGCAGGGCGCGGTCACGTTTGCGTGGCGCGCCCTGCCGGACCGGTTTCAGCGGCCGAGCGACCACCAGCCCTTGCGCCGCGGCTTTTCCGGACCCGGTTCGGGCGTCGGAGCGGGCGCTTCGGGCGGGGCTTCTGCCACCGGCGGGGCTACGGTTTCCGCCGGCTCGGCAGGCGCCGGCTCGGTTGCCACCGGCTCGGGCGCGGCTGCGACGGCCTCGGCGGCGGCTGCCGCTTCGGCCTTCGGCTTGGCCGTGCTGCGCGACCTGCTGCGGGCCGCGGGCTTCTTCGGGGCCGGTTCGGCGGATGCGGGTTCCTCGGCCGGGGCCGGTGCGGCCTCGGCTGCCGCGCCCGCCTCGGGCGCTTCCGCGGGGGCCGCGGCCTTGGGGGTGCGCGTGCGGGTGCGGGTTTTCGGGGCCCGCGGCGCTGCTTCGGGTTCGGCCGGCGCGGGTGCCGCCTCGACAGCCTCGGCCGCGATCTCCGCGGCAGGCGCTGCCTCGGCCTCGGTCGTTGCCTCGGCTTGCTGGCCGGAACGGCCGCGTCCGCGTCCGCGCGACCCGCGCGAGCGTCCGGTGCGGGCCTCGCGGACCTCGGGCGCCGCCTCGGGCACGGCATCGGCCGCTGCGGCCTCCGCGCCCTCGTCCTCGCCCGCCCCGTCGTCCTCTCCCTCGAGGTCGACGATCTCCATACCCTGCGCCTCGCACTGCTGGGCGCCCTGGCCCGAGCCGCCGCGCCGGCGGCGCCGCCGGCGGCGGCGCTTCTTGCCGCCACCATCGGCTTTCTCGCCCGAGGCGCCGCCCTCGTCGCCCGCGGGCGTCGCGGCGTCGGCCTCGGCCTCGTCGGCATCGACCTCATCCTCGTCGGGGAAGAATTCCGTGTCCTCGTCGACCTGGCCCATCGTCGCGGCATCGAGCGACACGACCGGCGCCGCGGGTGCCACGATGCGCGTCGCGGTCTTGAACTTCTCGATGGCGAAGTTGGGGCTGATCATCGTCGGGTCGGCCTCGAGCCGAACCGACATGCCATAGCGCGCCTCGATGGTGGCGATGTGCTCGCGCTTGACGTTGAAGAGGAAGTTGATGATCCCGATCGGCGCCTTGAGCAGCACCTCGCGCGAGCGCTTGCGCGTCCCCTCCTCCTCGAGCGCGCGCAGGATCGAGAGCGCGAGGCTGTCGTCCGAGCGGATGAGGCCCGTGCCGTGGCAGTGCGGGCAGGGCTGCGTCGTCGATTCGAGCATGCCGGGGCGCAGGCGCTGGCGGCTCATCTCGAGCAGGCCGAAGCCCGAGATGCGCCCGACCTGGATGCGCGCGCGGTCGGTCTTGAGCTTGTCCTTGAGGCGCTTCTCGACGGCGGCGTTGTTGCGCCGTTCCTCCATGTCGATGAAGTCGATGACGATGAGGCCCGCGAGGTCGCGCAGGCGGAGCTGTCGCGCGATCTCCTCGGCGGCTTCGAGGTTGGTCTTGAGCGCGGTCTCCTCGATCGAGCCTTCCTTGGTCGCCCGACCCGAGTTCACGTCGATCGCGACGAGCGCCTCGGTCACGCCGATGACGATGTAGCCCCCGGACTTGAGCTGCACGGTCGGGTTGAACATCGCGGTGAGGTAGCTCTCGACCTGGAAGCGCGCGAAGAGCGGCATCGGCTCGGTATAGAGCTGCACGTTCTTGGCGTGGGACGGCATGATCATCTTCATGAAGTCCTTGGCCACGCGATAGCCCTCGGGCCCCTCGACCAGCACTTCGTCGATCTCGCGGTTGTAGAGGTCGCGGATCGAGCGCTTGATGAGGTTGCCTTCCTCGTAGATGGGCGCGGGCGCGATCGAGCGCAGCGTGAGATCGCGCACCTGCTCCCACAGGCGCATGAGGTATTCGTAGTCGCGCTTGATCTCGGCCTTGGTGCGCTTGGCGCCGGCGGTGCGGATGATGAGGCCCGCGCCCTCGGGCACGTCGAGCTCGCCCGCGATTTCCTTGAGCTTCTTGCGGTCGGCGGGCTGGGTGATCTTGCGCGAGATGCCGCCGCCGCGCGCGGTGTTGGGCATGAGCACGCAATAGCGTCCGGCAAGGCTCAGATAGGTCGTGAGTGCGGCGCCCTTTGTGCCGCGCTCTTCCTTGACGACCTGCACCAGCATGATCTGGCGCACCTTGACGACTTCCTGGATCTTGTAGCGGCGCAGCCGAGGGCGGCGGGGCTCGGCGATCTCGTCGGCGATGTCCTCCTCGGCGACCGACTCGATCTCCTCGTCGAGGTCGGCGGCGTGGTCCATCGCGCGATAGGCTTCACCACCCGCGTGATCGTGATCATGGTCGTGTGTCGCGGTGGGTTCGGCCGCGGATGCCTCCTCGCCACCGTCGACCTCGATCACCTCAAGGCCCGCGGGCACGGGGCCGGCTTCGGCCGCGGCGGCGTCGGCGGATTTCCCGCCACGGCGGTTGCGGTTCGGGCGGCGCCGGCGGCGTTCGTCCTCATCCTCCTCGTCGCGGTCGAGCGCGCGCTCTTCCTCGAGCAGCGCTTTGCGGTCGGCGACGGGGATCTGGTAATAGTCGGGATGGATTTCGGAAAAGGCGAGGAAGCCGTGGCGGTTGCCGCCATAGTCGACGAACGCCGCCTGCAGCGACGGCTCGACCCGGGTGACCTTGGCCAGATAGATGTTTCCTGCCAGTTGACGCTTGTTCAGCGTCTCGAAATCGAACTCCTCAACCTTGTTTCCATCCACCACGACCACGCGCGTCTCTTCGGCGTGGGTGGCATCGATCAGCATCTTCTTCGACATGTATCCTCATTCCGCAGACCTGGCGCGGCGCGTCCGACCGGCGCAGTTCAGCGCCCGTGGGGCGCGCGCGGCCGGTCTGCAGGTGTTGTGATGCGACTGTTGCGACAGAGCCCAGCCGTCCTGCCCCGCAGAGGGGCGCTTGGCACGGTGTGAGGGGCGCTGTCGGCATTGTCGCGGTTCCGGTTTCGGGGAGCGCATGCGCGCCGGCCCCGGGTTTTGAAATCGCCCGGCGCATCTTCGATGCCTCGGGCAGCACTGCGGCCTTGCGGCCAATCCGACTGTGGCTGGCTCCGCGGATTATCCGTCAGATCGCAACACAGAGAATTCGACGCCGACAAGGCGCACACGCGCCGGTCGGACGTCAGAACCCTAGAGGAAATCCGGTGCGAAACACAATGGCCTAATTTCGGCCCGCCCGCGCCATCTGCACGCCCAGGATCCCGGCCGCCACGATCGCCACCCCCACGGCATCCGCAGCCCCGAGCCTCTCCCCAAGCAGCACCGCCGCGACCGCGACGCCGAAGACGGGGTTGAGGAAATGGAAGGTCGCGGCCCTGACCGCGCCGATCCGCCCGACAAGCAGGAACCACACCCAAGTCGCGAGCAACCCCGGCACCAGCGTGGTATAGGCAAAGGCAAGCGCCAGTCGCGGCGTTGGCGTCAGGCGCCAGTCCTCGAACACCACCGACAGCACGCCCAGCACCGCCGCCCCGACGAGCATCTGAAGCCCCACGATCATCAGCAGGTTCCCCCCCGCGCTTGCGCCCCGCACGCTGAGCGTCGCGACCGTGAGTGCGATCGCGCCCAGCACGCACAGCGCGATCCCGGCCGGGTCGAGGCCGCCGCCGACGCGCGAGCCCATGATGACGACGACACCGCCAAATCCCGCGATCAGACCCACAATGCCGAGCGGGGAGAGACGCTCGCGCCCGAGACCCCAGCCCGCGAGCGCGACCATCAGCGGCAGGGTCGAGGCGATGATGGCCGCGACAGAGGCCTCGACCTTCTGCATCGCCACGAAGTTGAGGCCGAGATAGGCCGCGTTCTGCATCACGCCGAACAGGACCGTCGCCCGCCACTGAGCCCGGTCGAGCCGCCACGACTGCCCGAGCGCGCGCGCAATCGCGATCCCGATCAGACCCGAGATCAGGAAGCGCGCTGCCAGCGCCATGAGGGGTGCGGCATCGGCCACGATCATCCGCGCCGAGGTGAAGGCCGAGGACCACATGAAGGCAAAGGCAAGACCCATGCCTATGGCGCGGATGTCCATGAACGGCCCTCCCGGGGTCTGGTCCTAATCGGCCGTCCAGCCGCCGTCGATCAAGAGATGCGTGCCGGTCATCATCGCCGAGGCGTCGGAGGCCAGAAAGACGACCGGCCCCATGATGTCGGCGATCTCGCCCACCCGTCCGAGCTTGATCTTCGAGAGGATCCACGCCCGACGCTCGGGGTTCTGCAGTGTCTGCTCGCCAAGCGGGGTGCGGATGAAGGTCGGGCAGAGCGTGTTGACCCGCACCCGGTGCGGCGCCCATTCGAGCGCCATCGCCTTCGTCATCCCCTCGAGCGCGTGCTTGCCCGCGCAATAGACCGCCCGGTCCGGCCCTCCGACGAGGCCCATCTGCGAGGACACATTGATGAGGCTTCCCGGCCGGCCCGCGGCGATCAGTCCGCGTGCGACCTCGCGCGTCAGGAAATAGGCCGCGCGCAGGTTCAGCCCGATCGCGGCGTCATAGTCCTCGGGCGTCGTGTCGAGCGCGGGCGTGTGGCGGGCGATCCCGGCCGCGTTCACGAGCACATCGAAGGGCCCGCGCGCCGCGACCGAGGCCGCCGTCGCCGCAAGGTCGGTGATGTCGAGCGCACAGGCCTCGGCGCGCCCGCCCGCCGCCAGGATCGCATCGCGCACGGTCTCGAGTTCGGCCGTGCGGCGGGCAACGAGCGTGACCTCTGCCCCCGCCTGCGCGAGGGCCGCCGCGGCCCCGAGGCCGATCCCCGACGAGGCGCCCGTCACGAGCGCGCGCCGGCCATCGAGGCGGAAGGACGGGGTCTGGGGAAGCGTCAGCATCATCTACTCCGCGGGTGCGCCGAAGGGGACGTTCTGTTTGCCGTATCGGCGGACGCGGATGTTGCATTGTTCGGCGTGTCCGACGAAGCCCTCGAGCATGCACAGCCTTGATCCGTAGGCGCCGATGCGGGCTGCGGCGGCGTCGGTGTCGATGCGCTGATAGCTGTGGGTCTTGAGGAACTTGCCGACCCAGAGCCCGCCGGTATAGCGCCCGGCCCGGCGCGTGGGCAGGGTATGGTTGGTGCCGATCACCTTGTCGCCGTTCGCGACATTGGTGCGCGGCCCGAGGAAGAGCGCGCCGTAGCTGTGCATGTTCTCGAGATACCACGCGTCGCGGTCGGTCATGACCTGGACATGCTCGAAGGCCATCTCGTTGGCGACGGCGAGCATCTCCTCGTGGGTGTCGCACACGATCACCTCGCCATAGTCGCGCCAGCTCACCGATGCCGTCTCGGCGGTGGGCAGGATCGCGAGCAGCCGGTCGATCTCGGAGAGCGTCGCGCGCGCGAGCCGGCTCGACGTGGTGATGAGGCAGGCGGGCGAGTTGTAGCCATGCTCGGCCTGGCCCAGCAGGTCGGTCGCGCAGAGCTCGGCATCGACCGTCTCGTCGGCGATCACCATCGTCTCGGTCGGGCCGGCGAACAGGTCGATGCCGACCCGGCCGTAGAGCTGGCGCTTGGCCTCGGCCACGAAGGCATTGCCGGGGCCCACCAGCATGTGGACGGGCTCGATCGTCTCGGTCCCGAGCGCCATCGCCCCCACCGCCTGGATGCCGCCCAGCACATAGATCTCGTGCGCGCCGCCCAGATGCATCGCCGCCACGATGGCCGGATGCGGCTCTCCCCTGACCGGCGGGGCGGAGGCGACGATCCGCGGCACGCCCGCCACCGATGCCGTCAGCACCGACATGTGCGCGCTCGCCACCATCGGGAACTTGCCGCCCGGCACATAGCAGCCGACCGAGCGGACGGGGATGTTGCGGTGGCCGAGGATCACGCCCGGTTCGGTCTCGATCTCGATGTCGCGCATCGAGCCGCGCTGCGCCTCGGCAAAGCGGCGGATCTGCGCCTGCGCGAAGCGGATGTCCTCCATGTCGCGCGCCGAAACCTTCTGCATCGCCGCAGCGATCTCGGACGGCCCGAGGCGGAACGACGGCGGCGCATACCCGTCGAACTTCAGCGCCAGATCGCGCACCGCCGCATCGCCCCGCGACCCGATGTCCGCCAAAATCCCCTCGACACTCAGGCGCACCTTCGCGTCATCCTCGGCCCGCTCCGCATCGGGCTTCCCAAGCTTGAGGTGTGAAACCGCCATGCCATCCGTCCTTCATCTGTTGTCTTTCCGCGCGCCCGGAACTGGAACGCGGCCCGAGAGTTAACCCGATCGCTCCACCGCCGCCATCGAAACCTTCGGCGGCGCGATCGCCCCATCGGGCAGGCCGAGCGGCCCGAGAATGCCGGCGATGATCCGCCCCGTGTCGAGCAGCGCCGCATCCGCACCCGGCGCCCCCTCGATCTCGAGCCCGACGGGAAGGCCGCTGGCAAGCCCCGCCGGCAGGCTGAGGCCCGGCGCGCCGATGATCGAGCCCCAGGCCGTGTTGCGGATGAAGGTTTCGAAGGTCGGGACCTCGCGGCCGTTCAGGATCACGGTCTCATCCGCCCCGATCGGCGCGGCAGGCAGCGGTGTGGTCGGAAAGATCACGCCATCAAGTGCCTGGTCTGCAAGCAGATTGACGAAGGCAGCCCGCATCGCCGGGCGCTCGTGCGTCATGGCATGGCGATAGGCGGCCCGTGGCACGGCATCCGGCCCGGTCAGCCCCTGCAGGATCGCGCGCACATCGGGCGAGGCGATGCCCGCGATGAGCGCGTCCATGTCGATCCCGACATGCTCCCGCGCGATCCAGCCCGGCAGGACTGAAGACGTTTCGTGCAGCGTGATGGGAAAGCCCGCGCGCGTCGCCGCCTCGAGCATCCCGGGCATGTCGACATCGACCAGATGGACGCCTGCGCGCCCCAGCACCGCGAGTGCGGTCTCGCAACTCGCCGACAGTGCGGGGTCGAGATCGTCCCACAGATCGCGCCGCGGCACGCCGAGGCGCAACTCGCGCGGCCGTCGGCCGGAAGGCGCGGGCGGCGCGCGCAGTCCCCCCATCAGAGCATCGATCCACAGGATGTCCTCGATGCTGCGAGCCATCGGGCCGATCGTGTCGCGCGTGGGCGACAGTGGCAGGACGCCCTGCCCCGGATAGCGCCCGACGCTCGGGCGGAACCCGATGATGCCGCACAGCGCGGCCGGAATGCGCACCGAGCCGCCCGTGTCGGTGCCGAGCCCCGCCGCGAAGACCCGCGCCGCCACCGCGGCTGCCGTTCCACCCGAGGATCCCCCCGCGATCAGCCCGAGGCCCCACGGATTGCCGACCGCGCCAAAGAGGGCGTTGTTCGAGGTGATGCCATAGGCAAGTTCGTGCAGGTTCGACTTGGCGGCAAGGATCGCCCCTGCCGCCAAGAGACGCAGGGCCGCCGGGGCCGCGGTGCGCGCCTCGCGCCCGCAGAGCGCCCCGGTGCCTCCGGAGGTGGGCATTCCGGGGGTTGCGATGTTGTCCTTGACGACGATCGGCACACCCTCGAACGGCCCAAGCGGCAGCCCCGCCCTGCATCGGGCATCGGCCGCGCGCGCCTCGGCCCGCAGTTTCTCTGGCCGCCAGCATGTCAGCGCATGGAGATGCGCCGACGCCTCTGCCCGCGCGATGGTGGCTTCGGCCAGATCGCGGGCGGAAAGCCTGCCGCCTGCGATGGCCGCGCCGGCTTCGACTAGGCTGAGGTCCGCAGGCTCCATGTCCGGAGGATGCATGGCGCCAGTCAAGGCGGCAAGGCCCGATGCGTGACCCCCTGCCGCGCGGCGCGGGGCTGCGGGTTCGGCCCGGGCCCGGGCCCTGGCCCTGCCCGGGCGTCAGCGCGCAGCGGGCAGGAATGGCGCAAGCCAGCCCAGCCCCTCGGCGACGCTGCCGCGCGGAGCGTATTCTAGCCCGATCCAGCCCGCATAGCCCGACCGTGCCACTTCGGAGAGGACGAAGGGATAGTTGATCTCGCCGGTGCCCGGTTCGTGCCGGCCGGGTGTGTCGGCCACCTGCAGGTGCGAGATGCGCCCGAAAAGCCGCCGGAACGTCGGGAGCAGATCGCCCTGCATCACCTGCGCATGGTAGAAATCATACTGGAGCCAGATGTTGTCCGACGCGATCCGGGCCGCGAGGCGTTCGAAATCATGCGTCGTCGCGACATGGGCGCGCGGCGTGTCGCGGCGGTTGATGGGCTCGATCTGTGCCCTGATACCCTCAGCCCCGAACCTCTCGGCGGCGTGGCGCATGTTCGAGACGAACACGGCATCGACCCGGGCGGGATCCTCGTCGGTGGGCGTCACGCCGGCCGGGCAGTTGATCTGCCGCACCCCGAGCGCGCGCGCATGCGCGAGCGCCACCTCGACCCCGTCGCGGAATTCCGTCTCGCGGCCGGGCAGGCAGGCAAGGCCGCGCTCGCCGGCCGCGAAATCGCCCATGGGCAGATTGAATTGCACGCAGGCAAGACGATGGGCACGGGCCAGGTCCGCGACTTCCGACGGCGCGAGGGCATAGGGCGCGCGCATCTCGATCGCGTCGAAGCCATCCGACGCGGCGGCGGCGAAGGCCGCCGCGAGATCGAGGCGCGGATAGAGCGCGGTGATGTTGGCGGCAAAACGCAGCATGGTGGCCTCAGCAAGGGGGGATAGACATCTGGGGACTGAGCGGCAGATCCGAGGCCGCCTCGGCAAAGGACGCGCGCAGCGCAGTCGCCAGCACCGGATCGATACCCCGCCGCAGCGCGAGCGAGATCGGCCGCTCGATCACCGGCGCGATGATGCGGCGCACCGCGAGGCGGCTCTCGGCGGAACCTTGGGTGGCCGCGCTTCCGATGGCGTGGGCGCCTGCGACCGTCGCGCCGAGGCCTGCCATGACAGCGCCACGACGCGACGGCCAACCGTTGATCTCGAGGCGGACATTCGGGGTGCGACCGAGGGTGCCTGCGGCGGCGTCGATGACGGCACGCAACGGATTGCCCACAGCCGGCAGGATCAGAGGCCGGTCGAGCACCTCGGCCAGCGGCACGCCCTCGGGCCTGTCGGGCCCTGTCGCATCGACAAGCCAGAGAGATTCGGACCAAAGCGGCGCGGATCCGGCAGCTCCGCCCTCCGGGCCGAGATGGATCGCGGCATCGACCTCGGCGGTCTCGACCAGATGCAGGGCGCGCTCGCTCGGGCATTCGCGGACTGCGGGCAGCACGTCGGGCATGCGCTCGGCGAAAGTGCGGACGATACGGGGGGTCAGATCCTCGGCCAAAGAGGCGAAGATCGCGATCCGCAACCGCCGCAGCGGGGGATCGCCGCGGGCAATGGCGCCAAGCTCGGCTTCGGCGCTGGCGAAGGCATCCGTGATGATCGCTGCGTGGCGCATCAGGGCCTGTCCCGCATGGGTCAGCCGGACCCCATCGTGCCTGCGTTCGAGCAGCACGACCCCAAGCGCGGCTTCGATCTCGGCGACATGATAGCTGAGCGCGGGTTGCGCGACGTTCAGCCGGCGCGCTGCTGCCGTCATCGAGCCGTGCTCGGCCACGGCGCGGAAATAGCGCAACCTGCGGGGGTCGAGCGCGTCACGCATGGTGGCCTCGTATCGGCTTGTTGCACGGCGATAGGAAAACTCTATTGGCGCCCGCCCCCGCGGCGCGTCTAGAGTGAACGGGCGCAGCCGGTCCCGGACCGGGCGCGCGATGGAAAGACACCGAACCGAGGCTCGAATGGTCCAGACCCTGCGCATCCTGCAACCCGCCCGCCGCGTCGCTCCCGAATGGGTCGCGCGCTTTCGCGAAATTCCTGCTGCGGTCATCAGCGACTGCATGAACCGCCTGCCCGCGGGTGGGCCGGAGTTGCGCCCGATGCACGCGGGTGGCACGCCGCTTGCCGGTCCCGCCTATACCGTCCGCACCCGCCCGGGCGACAACCTGTTCGTGCACAAGGCCATCGATCTTGCCGCTCCGGGCGATGTCCTCGTCGTCGATGCGGGGGGGGAATGCACCAACGCCATCATGGGCGAGATGATGCTGACCCATGCCGAGACGCGGGGCCTGGCCGGGGCAGTGATCTACGGTGCGATCCGCGATCTGGGCCATGTGCGCCAGCATCCCTTTCCGGTCTTTGCCTGTGGCGTCACCCATCGCGGCCCCTACCAGTCGGGGCCGGGCGAGGTGAACGTGCCGATCGCGATCGACGGCATGGTCATCACGCCGGGGGATCTCATCGTGGGCGATGACGACGGTGTCCTGTCGATCCCCTTCGACATGCTCGACGAGGTTCACGGCTTCGCGGCCGAGCGACTCGCCCGCGAGAATGCCCAGCGCGAGCGCGTCCGCAACGGCACGGTCGACCGCAAGTGGATCGACGACCGCCTCGCGGCCTGTGGCTTCAAGTTCGAATATCTCTGACGGCCTGCCACGATGACGCAGTCGCAGGGGTCCGATTGCCGCGTGATGTGCGCGCTCGCGGTTGTCGCGACAGTCAACGATACCGTCTTGCCCGCGCTTGTGGCCGAGGGGCGCGGGGTGCGGATGATATGGGATCCGACCGTTGCCCTGATGGCCCGGATCGCGGCGGGCGAGAGCGCCGACGCGATCGTGGCAATCGGCTGGGCGATCGACCAACTCGCGGCCGAGGGGAGGATCGATCCGGCCTCGCGCCGCCCGGTCGCGCGCGCGGTTTTCGGGCTTGCGGTCGCGCCCGGCGCGCCGCGCCCCGCCCTGACCGATGCCGACGCGGTGCGCGCCTTCCTGCTGGCCGCGCCCTCGGTCGTATGGTCGCGCGCCGGGGCGAGCGGGATCTATTTCGAGCGGCTGATCGACCGGCTGGGCATCGGCGCGCAGGTCCGCGCCAAGGGCACCGTCATCCCCGCGGGCTTCACGGGCGAGGTTCTGGCCCGTGGCGAGGCGGCCGTCGCGATCCAGCAGCAGAGCGAACTCCTCGCCGTGGCCGGCATCGACTATGTCGGCCCCTTTCCGCCCGATGTGCAGGAGGTCACGGATTTCGACGCCGCGATCTTCGCCGATGCGCGCGACCCCGAGGGGGCGCGCCGCTTCATCGACCACCTGACCGGCCCCGCGGCGCATGAAAGCCTCGGCCGCGCCGGCATGATCCCCCGCTAGCGAAGGTCCGACGCCATGGCTGCACCCCGCATCGTCCTGCTGCACGCGACCCCCGTCGCGATCGACCCGGTCCTTGCCGCCTTCGCGCGCATCTGGCCCGAGGCCGAGACCGTCAACCTGCTCGACGACGGGCTGAGCCGCGACCGCGCGCGCGAGCCTGACCTCAGCCCCGCGATGATCGAGCGTTTCGTCGCCTTCGGGCATTACGCCCACCGCGGTGCGGGGGCGGAGGGGCTGCTTGTCACCTGCTCGGCCTTCGGGCCGGCGATCGACCGCCTCGCGCGGGAGTTGCCGATCCCCGTCCTCAAGCCCAACGAGGCGATGTTCCGCGCCGCCCTCGAACGCGGGCGGCGCATCGCGATGCTCGCGACCTTCGCCCCGGCGATCGGCACGATGGAGGCCGAATTCGCCGAATTCGTGGCCGAGACGGGCCGCGATGCTGCGTTGACCACATTCCTGGTCGCAGGCGCGATGGATGCGCTGCGCGCGGGCGACGCCGCGACTCACAACCGCCTGATCGCCGAGCGCGCGGCCGACATCGCGGGCTTCGATGCCGTCATGCTCGCGCATTTCTCGACCTCGCGCGCCGCCGAGGCGCTCGGGGCGCGCACCGATGTGCCGGTGCTGAGCGCGCCCGAGGCCGCCGTCACCCGGATGCGCGCGCGCATCCTCGGCGCGGGCTGACGGGCGCGCCATCCCTAGAGCCGCCCGATGACGGAGCGCGCCCAGTCGCCGATGATGCTGACCGACAGCGCGCACAGAAAGATCGCCGCCCCGGGTGCGACCGCGATCCACCAGCCCGTCAGCAGATAGCTGCGCCCGAAGCCCAGCATGTTGCCGAGGCTGTTCATCGGCGGCTGGATGCCGAGCCCGAGAAAGCTGAGCGAGGTCTCGAGCAGGATCACCTCGGGAAAGGTCACCGTCGCGGTCACGAGCAGCGAGCTCGCGATGTTGGGCAGGACGTGGCGCAGATAGATGCGCGGCCAGGGAAAGCCGAGCGTGCGCATCGCCAGCACATAGCCCCGCCCCCGGCTCGCGAGCGTCATGGCCCGCGCGAGGCGGGCGTAACGCTCCCAGCCGAAGAGGCCGAGCACAATGACGAAAAGCACGAGGCTTGTCCCGAAGATCGCGGTGAGCGTGAGCGAGACGATCACGAAGGGCACCGACACCTGCGTGTCCACCGCTGCGACGATGACCTGATCGATCCAGCCCCCGAAATGCGCCGCCGTGATCCCGACCAGCGTGCCGAGCACGGCCGACATGATCGTGGCGCCCAGCGCGATGACAAGCGAGGTGCGCAGCGATTCGATCAGGCGCGCCAGCACGTCGCGCCCCAGATCGTCGGTCCCGAGCGGATGCGCCCAGTCTCCCCCGAAGCCCACCGGCGGCTTCAGCCGTGCGACGAGATCGATCGCATTGGCATTGAGATCGACCCCGAGCGGCAGGATCAGGACAAGCGACAGGCACGCCCCGACCCACAGGAAGGAAATCAGCACCCCCGCCGGCACCCGGGCGATCGCTGCCATCGTCCCCCGACCCCGATCATCCGTGTGCGCCATCGCCCGTTCTCCTCAGACCCGTCCCGACCGCGTGCGCGGATCGAGGCTTGCATAGGTGAGATCGACGACGAGGTTCGTCGTGATCATCAGCGCGGCGACCATCATCACGATCATCTGCAGCACCGCCAGATCGCGGTTCGCGACCGACTCGACGATCAGCCGCCCAAGCCCCGGCCAGCCGAACACCGATTCGACCACCGCCGCCGCCGCCACCATCGCGCCGACCAACAGCGGGGTGATGGTGACAAGCGGCAAGAGCGCGTTCGGCACGACGTGGCGCAGGAAGATCTGCCCCTCGCCCAGACCGCGCGCCCGGGCGGCGGTGATGCACTGCAGCCGCAGCGCGTCGGCGATGGAAGAGCGCACGAACCGGGTGAAGATCGCGGCCTTGGTGATCCCGAGCGTCAGCGCCGGCATGATGAGGTGCAGGAACGATCCCATGCCGTTGCCGGGCAGCAGCCGCAGGTTCACCGACAGAAGCAGGATGAGGCCGAGCCCCAGCACGAAGGAGGGCAGCGCGAAGCCCACGGTGGAAAAGGCCATCACTGCCCGGTCGATGCGCGTGCCGACCTTCATCGCCGCGAGCGTCCCGACCGGGATCCCGATTGCGAACATGATGAAGGTCGAGGCGCCGACCAGCTGGACCGTGGGCCAGATCCGCTCGGCAACGACGATGGCGGCGGGCCGGTTGCCCATGGTCGAGAAGCCGAAATCCCCGGTTGCGAGATTGCCGACGTAGCGGATGTATTGTTCGAAGGTCGTGCCCGTATAGCCCCAGATCTCGCGATAGGACTGGATCGCCTCGGCGGTCGTGTCATCGGGGTCGAAGATCGCGAGGATCGGATCGCCCGTCGCGCGCAAGGCCACGAAGACCAGCGTCACGATTGCCCAGAGCGAGAACACGGCCCGCAGGATGCGCGAGGCGAGGATCATCGTTCGGCCCTTTCGCGTGTGTCACCCTCGGCGGGCGGGGAGGCAGCCTCGGCCATTGCCCCACCGGGGAGAGCATCGATCAGAAGCTGCGTGTAGGGATCGCGCGCGCCGTCGCCCAGAAGGCCCACGGGGATGTCCTCGATCACGCGGCCGTGGCGCATGACGACGACATGATCGGCGATCTCGAACACCACGCGCAGGTCGTGGGTGATGAGCAGGATCGCGATCCCGAGCCGCTCGCGCAGGCGCATCATGCACGCGAGGATGTGCTTCTGGATCTGCACGTCCACGGCCGAGAGCGGCTCGTCCGCGATCAGCACGTCGGGTTCGAGCAGGAGGGCGCGCGCGATCACGACCCGCTGCGCCTCGCCGCCCGACAGATAGGTGGGCCGGCGGTCAAGGACGGTCGGCGCGATCCCCACATCCTCGAGCACGGTCGCGATGCGCGCAGTCCGCGCGGCACCGTCGCGCCAGCCGTGGACGCGCAGCACCTCGTGCAACTGGTCGCCGACGCGCATCAGCGGATCGAGCGAGTCGCGCGGGTTCTGGAACACCATCTGCATCGAGGTCTTGCGCCCCGGCGCGCGCGACGAGGGATGCACGACAACCCGCCCGGAATCGGGCGTCTCGAGGCCCATCGCCATCTTCGCCGCCGTTGTCTTGCCCGAGCCGCTCTCGCCGATCAGCGCGACGATCTCGCCCTGCCGGACCTCGAAGCTCAGATCCTTGGCCGCAGCGATGCCGACGCCCGACCGCTGACCGCCGCGCCCGAGGAAATAGGTCTTGTTGACGCCCTCGAAGCTCAGGCAACGGGGCGCGGTGCGGGGGCGGGCCTCGGCGCGCTCGGGAAAGGTGATCTCGGATGCCGCGAAAAGGGCGCGCGAATACGCCTCCTGCGGGGCGCGCACGAGGGCGTCCTTGGCGCCCTGCTCGACCATACGCCCGTTGCGCAGGACCGCGATCTTGGTCGCGCGGTCGCGCACGATGCCGAGGTCGTGCGTCACGAGCAGCACCGAGAGGTCGTTCTCGCGCCGTACCTCGTCGATGAGGTCGAGCACCTCGGCCTGCACCGACATGTCCAGCGCCGTCGTCGGTTCGTCCGCGATCAGGAGCTTCGGCGCGCCCATGAGGGCCAGCGCGATCATGATGCGCTGGTTGAGTCCGCCCGAAAGCTGGTGCGGATAGACCCCGAGCCGCGCGCCGGGCTCCGAGACATGCACCTTGCGCAGCGCCTCGATGGCGCGGTTGCGCAACTGTTCGGGGCCCTCGCCGGGGTGGTGGAGGCGCAGCGTCTCGAGCATCTGCTCGCCGATGGTGCGAACGGGATTGAGCGCGCCGAAAGGGTCCTGAAACACCATCCCGACCTTGGAGCGGCGAAAGGCCGCCATCTCGGACCGCCGCATACCGAGGATGTCACCGCCCTCGAACAGGATGCGCCCGGTCGCGTGCAGCCCCTGCGGCAAGAGACGCATGAGAGTGTGGCAGGTGATGCTCTTGCCGCTGCCGCTTTCGCCCACGAGGGCAAAATAATCCCCCCGCTCGATCCGCAGCGAGATGCCATCGACGAGGGTGCGGGGGGGCCGGCCGTCGGCCCCCGCCAGAGTCACGGTCAGATCTTCGACCGAACAGAGCGCCACAGCGCCATCGGCAGACAACATCGCTTCGCCCTCTCGCCAAGGTCTTCCGCGCAGGACGTGCGCCGTAAGTCCCCTATCAGCCGATATCGGCCTTGCGGAAGTCAAGATAGACCGACGGGTAGGGCGTCCAGTTCACGGCCTTGCGCTTGCCGTAGAACACACCCATCGTGTGCAGGATGATCGCTGGCGGATCGGCATCGAAGATGTCGAGCATCGCCTGATAGGAGGTACGACGCTCGGCCGGGTCGAGGCTCGTCTCGAGCACGTCACCGTGGCGATAGAAATCCTCGTTCGACCAGACCTCGGCCTCGGAGCGGTTGTAGGACCGCCACAGACCGAAGAGCGGATCGTTGACAAGGATCGGGTCCACGCCGTTGCGCATGCCCGTGCCGGGGTATTCGAGCATCTGGCCGAAATTCTCCTTGATCTGGAGATCGACCTTGACGCCGACGGCCTCCCACATCGCGACGACGACCTGCGCGGTCGCAAGTTCGGGACCATAGGCTGCGGCGCGGATGCGATAGGGGATCACCTCGCCGTTGTAGCCGCCTTCGGCCAGCAGGCGTTTGGCCTCTTCGGGATCATAGCGCAGAGCCGGACGGTCGGGATCGAACAGCGGCCCGAAGGAGGGCAGCTGGTGGCCGTTCGGCACGCTCACAAGCCCGCCCCAGAGGGCATTCACGATCGCCTGACGGTCGATCGCAAGGCCCAGTGCCTGACGGACGCGCGCATCCTTCAGTGCCTCGTTGCGGGTGTCGAACTTGATCACCCGGATCGAGGCGATCGGTCCGCCGACGATCTCGAGCTCGGGATCGTTCTGGACCGGGGCGAACTGGTCGGCCGGCACGTCGCCGATGAGGTCGAAGTCGCGGCTCGCAAGACCCGCGATGCGCGACGACAACTCGGGCGCCGAGCGGTAGATGATGCGGTCGATCGCGGGCTTGCCGCCCCAATAGTCGGCGTGCGCCTCGAGTTCGATCGCGTCGGCCGAGAAGCTCTTGAGGCGGTAGGGGCCGGTGCCCACGGGGGCGGTGGCGAACCCTTCGAAGCCGCCAGCGGCCTCGAATGCGGCCTTGCTCACGATCTGGCTGCCCCAGGCAGTCAGGCGCAGCTCGAGCACCGGGTCGGTCACGTTCGAGGTCACGCGGACGGTGCGGGCATCGACCGCCTCGACCGTCGCGATGGTCGACAGGAACTGCTTGGCCGTGCCGAAGCCCGGCGAGTTTTCATCAGTCCGGCGCACTGTGCCGAAGCTGAAGGCGACATCCTCGGCCGTCAGCGTGCTGCCGTCGTGGAACTTAACGCCTTCGCGCAGCGTCAGCTCGACCGTCTGGCCGTCGATCCGCGTCCAGCTCTCGGCCAGGGCGGGCTGCAGCGCGCCGTCGCCGCCGTAGTTCACGGTCAGCAGCGAATCGTAGATGTTTTGCATCACACGATAGCCGGGGTTCGTCTGGTAGAGCAGCGGATCGAGCTGCTTGGCGATCTCGTCGAGCGCGATCACCAGCGTTTTCGTGCCGTCCTGCGCTACGCTGAGCGATGGCGCACCGGCGAGCGCGAGCCCCGCCGTGGCGCCAAGCATCTGGAGTGCGGTTCGTCTGTTAAGATCCATCTGGCCCTCCCTAGGCCCAGGCATTCGAAGATGCCTGCTGTTGATCTCGCCTTGCGGCACCGGTGCAGTTCAGGCGGACGTTCCGGGACCCGATCGGCCGGCCCGGTCCATCGCTATGGCATCCCGGTCACGACCTTGCACGCTCGAGCCCGGCAAGCATCCTCAGTTGTGCAGACTAACGAGCGCGACGGAAAAGCGTCCAATTCGTTATGTGCGCTTTTTCATTCGCGGGGGATATGACAGGGGCACCCAACTCCGCCGCTGAGGTATAAGAAAGGCCCCGGCCCGTTCGAGGGGCCGAGGCGTGTTTCCCACGTCTGCTTCCGTTGTCAGCTTGCCAGATTTGCCACGAGGTCGCGGACGAAATCGGGGTCGGATGTCGATGCGAACATGTCGGCCAGGTTGCGCAAGCCAGTCTGGCCATTCCCGGTCGCCCCGTCGCCGCTCGGGTCGAGCATGACGACCGAGAGGGTTGCCGCGGTCCGCTCGAGCACGAAGGGGATCTGCGCAGGCACCTCGCGGGCATGGAGGACCACAACGACCGCGCCGGGCACGATTCCCGAAACTGCCGCGTCGAGCGGCTCGCCCGGCGCTGCCTTCGGGCCAACGATGACGCCGCCCGCCGAGGCCGCCGCGATATCCTCGGCCAGAACCCGCGCGGCCTCGCCAAGGCCGATCAGTTTCACGATCCGCGGAACCGAGTTGCGATAGCCGACCACGCGCCTGCCCGGCCGCCATGCCGTGCCCGCTGCCGTGAGTGTTGCCATGAGCCTGCCTCCTGCCTGCCCTGCTTCAGTCCATGAACCGCCCGCCCGAGAGGTTCAGGCATTCGCCCGTCACATACCCCCCCTCGCGCGCGGCGAGGAAGAGGACGGCATGTGCGGCCTCGGCGCTTTCGCCGAAGCGCCCGACGGGCACGCCCGCGCGCAGGCGCGCGCGCTTTTCCTCGGTCATGGTCGCGACCTGCGGGGCAAAGAGCGATGTCGCGATGCCGTTCACCGTGACGCCATGTTCGGCCGTCTCGGCGGCCAGCACGCGCGCAAAGGCCAGCAGACCCGCCTTGGCGCCCGCATGGGGGGCGACGTTGTGGTGCACGCCTGTCTTGGCCGACATGGTGGCAAAGGCGATGATGCGCCCGAAGCCGGCCGCCGCCATGCCCCGCGCGGCCTCCTGCATCATCAGGGCGGGGCGGATGTATTCGGCCTCGGCGCTCTGGCGGATCTGGGCGGCGGTCGTCTCGAAGATCGGGCGGTTGACGACGGGGGGCGCCGACAGCACGAGGATGTCGAGCCCGCCGAGGGCCGCGCGCGCCGCCGCGATGACCTCGGCCGGACTGCCGCCCGGGGGAACCGCATGCGCGGCCCCCGGCAGCGTCGCATCGGCCGCGACCTCCGCCCCCGCCGCCGCGAGGGCGGCGACGACGGCCGGGCCGACGCCCTCAGCCGCATCGCAGACAAGGGCGCGCAGGCCGCGCACGCCGGTGGCGGGGTCATGGTCGGGTGTCATGCGGGGGCGATCTCTCTCATCAGGGCAAGGAGGTTCGTGGCGGGGTCGGCGAAGCGGTCGGGATCGACGGCGGCGCCGACCTCGACCAGCCGGCGCAGCGCGCGCATGTCGCGCGCCGCGTTGAAGGTGTTGGCCGCGACCGCCCGCCCGCCGAGGAGATAGAGCACGCTCCAGCGCCCCTCCTCGGGCCCGCCGCGCCAGATCACCCGATCCCATGCGGCGGGCGCTCCGCACATCTGGAAGTTGGCGCCGAACTGGTCGGTCCAGAACCACGGCACCTCGGCCGGGGGCGCGGGCTGGCCCGCCAGCACCTTGCCGAGCGCGATGCCCTGGTTCTGCGCGTTCTGCCAGCTCTCGAGCCGCAGCGCCCGCCCGACGAGGGGGTGCATCTGCCGCGCCACATCGCCCGCGGCAAAGATCGCAGGGTCCGAGGTGCGGCCGGCCGTATCCGTCACGATCCCGTCGTCGCAGGCGATGCCGGCCGCGCGTGCGAGATCGTCGCAGGGCCGCGCCCCGATGCCGACGACGACCGCATCGGCCCCGAGCGACCGGCCATCGGCCAGATCCACCCGCGCCCCGCCCCCGGGAGCCGCCCCGATCGCGCTGACCTGAACGCCAAAGGCGACCTCCACTCCGTTGCGACGGTGCAGGTCCACGATCGCCTCAGCCACGGCCGGATCGAGGACGCGCCCGAGCGCCGACGGCGCGGCCTCGAGCACGCCGACCGAACAGCCCGCCTCGCGCGCCGTCGCCGCGACCTCGAGCCCCACGAAGCCCGCGCCGATCGCCACGATCCGCGCCCCGGGCACCAGCCGGGGCCGCAGCGCCAGCGCGTCATCAAGCGTGCGGAGCAGATGGACGGGCGCCCCCGCATCGGTCGGCGCGGGCAGGGCGCGCGCCTCGGCCCCGGTCGCGAGCACGAGCGCGCCATAGGGCTCCGAGGTGCCGTCATCGAGCAGGACGCGGCCCGCCCTGCGGTCGATCGCGACGGCGCGCCGACCGGGGACGAAGCGGATGCCCGCCCCCTCCCAGAACCCGGGCGGGCGGAGCGCGGCGCTCGCAGGCTCTGCCGTGCCGGCAAGGATCGCCTTCGACAGCGGCGGGCGTTCATAGGGCGCGTGCGCCTCGGCCCCGATCATCACGATGCGGGCATCCGGCGCCTCGGCGCGCAATGTCGCCGCGACCCACGCGCCCGCTTGCCCGGCACCGATGATGACGACCGGATCGCGGGTCGCGGCCATGGCGGCGCCCCTCAGACCGCGACGAAGGGTTCGCCGAGCTTCACGACCGAGGCATCGAGCGCGACCTGCTTGAACGGCCCGTCCTCGGGCAGCACGAACGAGGCCGAGCGCACCTTGTGCGACGCGGGATCGAGCCCCGTCGGCACGCCCTTGCCCTTTTCGAGCGCCTGCGCCGCCTTGCGCAGCCGCATCCGCGCCATGATGATGGCGTTGTCGGTCGAGACGAGGTTCTCGCGCGTGCGGTCGGCGATGGCGCCCATGCTTTCCTGCAGCGAGGCGTCCTGCATCGCGATGCCCTTGATGCCGCTGTAATAGATCTTCTGCCGCTGCGCCTCGCGGTCCATCAGATAGTCGTTGTCCATGTTGGCGACGGGCCGGAAGGTGCCGGGGATCAGCTCGGTATGGACGCCGTGGCCGTTCTCCATCGCCTCGAGTTCGGCATCGCTCAACGGCCGGGTCGGGTGGAAGGTCATGGTCCAGGCCATGCAGTTCTCGTCGTCCATCGGGACCCACGCGTGGCCGTTCAGCGCGTTGCCCTTGTAGGGCGGGATCAGCGTGTACCAAGGCATCATCCACTGCGTGACGCGCCAGTAGTGAAAGCCTGGCTCGGCCGGCCGGCGCGCGCCGATCAGAAGGCCCGCGTCGGATTCGTGGATGTCGAAGGTCGTGTTGGTGCTGCGGGCGTATTTCGCCCCCGCCGTCCCGCGGTGGAGCGGGTCGCGGCTGATGTCGCCGCTGTGCAGGAAGGAGACGTGGCTCGAATCGATCCCGCCCTCCATCGCTTGCAGATAGTTCGACTGCTGCCAGCGCTTCGAGAGATAGCGGTGGTCGGCGGGCACCTGCGTCCATTCATAGGCGGGCAGCGGGGGCTTTTCCTCGGGCGGGCCCATGTAGGTCCAGATGACCCCGCCGAGTTCGACGCAGGGATAGGCCTTGAGGCGGATCTTCTGGCAGAACCCGCTCGAGGCGGGCTCGGACGGAACCTCGGTGCACTGGCCGGTCACGTCGTATTTCCAGCCGTGATAGGGGCAGCGCAGCCCCCCCTCCTCGTTCCGGCCGAACCAGAGCGACACGCCGCGGTGCGCGCAGTATTCGTCCATGAGGCCGATCCGCCCCTGTGTGTCGCGGATGGCGATCAGGCGCTCGGACAGAAGCTGCACCCGCACTGGCGGGCAGTCAGGCGCGGGCAGTTCGGACGCCAGCAGGGCCGGGATCCAGTAGCGGCGCAGGAGGTTGCCCATCGGGGTGCCTGGCCCCGTCCGGCAAAGATAGTCGTTCTGTTCTGCCGTGATCATCCGCGATCCTCCTTCGTCCCCAAAGTCGGGCAGCGCGTACAGGCACTTGCCGTCGACAACGGAAGTTGACGGGAAACATATTCTTGTTCAAATATTAATTGCCAATGTCAAAAGTCTGTCCGGTGAATAAATGGAACTCCGCCACTTCCGCTACTTCGTAGCCGTAGCCGAAGAGCTGCACTTTACCCGCGCGGCGCAGCGCCTCAACATCGGGCAGCCGCCGCTGTCGCTCCAGATCAAGGCGATCGAGCGCGAACTCGGCGTCACGCTCCTCAAGCGAACGCGTCGCAAGGTCGAACTCACCTCGGCGGGAGAGCTGTTTCTGACCGAGGCGCGGCTGGCGCTGCTGCAGGCGTCGCGGGCGGTCGATACCGTCGTGCGCGCCGCGAAGGGCGAGATCGGAACGCTGCGGCTCAGCTTCATCACCTCGGCCCCGCTGGTCGATGCCTTCACAGGCGCGATCCGTGCCTTTCGACTGGCCAATCCGGATGTCCACCTCGAACTCAAGTGCCGCTCGTCCGAAGCGATCATGGACGAGGCGCTCCTCAACACCATCGACGTGGGCTTCACCCGGCCCGCGATCCAGTGGGTGCCTCCGGCGTCGATCCGCGCCGTGCCGGTCTTCGAGGACAACCTGATGGTGGTTCTGCCGGCCGATCATCCGCTGAACCGAACCGAGGGCCCGATCCCGATCGGCGCGCTGCGCGACGAGAAGTTCGTGCTGCGACCGCGCGGAAGCGGCACGGGGTTCTACGAGCAGGTCTTCAACATGTGCACCGATGCGGGCTTCGTGCCGACGATCGTTCAAGAGGCGGTCGAGGCGGCGACGACACTTGGCCTGGTCGCCTCGGGGATGGGGATCACGATTGCGCCGCGCGCGCTTCAGAGCATCCGCGTGCGCGATGCGGTCTGGCGCGACCTCTCGGGCTGCGACACGCGCTCGCGCGTCCTCATGATCTACAACGGTACGGCGCGCGAAAGCCGCCTGCGCGACCGTTTCATCTCGGTCTTTCCGCAAGGGGCCGAGGCGCTCGCATCGGCGGCACCGGCGCGGCCCAAGGTCAGGCGTCTTTCGGCGACCCCGCCGCAATGAAGATCTCGCCATCGCGCACGATAGCCTCCCACACCCGGATCGGCACTTCGCAGGGGGGGTGCGTGGGGCGGCCCGTGCGGATGTCGAAGCGGCCCTGATGAAAGGGGCAGACGACCTCGCATCCCACGAGGAACCCCTCGGAGAGCGACCCCGGCCCGTGCGAGCAGAGATCCTCGGTCACGTGAAAGTCGGCGCCGGACTGGAACACGGCATAGGCCGTGCCTCCGACCTCTACCCGAAGGGGTTCGTCCTCGGAGACATCCTGGATCGAGCAGAGCAAGACAAGATCGGCGGGCGCGGACATGTGTCGATCGTTCCGGTGGTTGCGGTACGGGCGCGGTGTCGCGCCCCGCCGCTTATCTGGTCCCAGCCCAGTCGAAGGCAAGAAGCCGCGTGAAGTCGCGCACGTTGCCGACCGTCTCGAAGCCGCGCAGCGCCGCCCCGATGTCGGCGACCGCCTCGGCACCCGCGAAACGCTCGGCGTTGACGGTGAGCTTTTCCATCAGGTCGGCATCGCTGAAGGGCGCGGCAGGGTGGCCCGGGAAGGGCTTTGCGGCGCCATGCACCACGCGGCCGTCGTCCAGTTCGATCTCAACCCGCGACAGATAGCCGGCCTTCGCACGGGCAAGCTTGCCGCTCTTGATCGTGCCGAGCGAGGGGTCGGGAAAGACCTTGACGCGGTTGGCCACGAAATCCTGCCGGGCGGGATCGAGCACGCGCTCAAGGTCGAAGCTCTCGACGTGGATGAACCCGTCGAGAACGGCCGCGCCCACGATGTAGGGCATCGAATGGTCCGCCGTCTCGCGCGAGATCGGGCGATAGGGATCCTGGCGGATCGCCACCAGATGGTCGAACGCCCCTTCCTCGGAATAGACGCGCACCTCGCGGATGCGGCCGAGATCGGCCACCTGCGCGCGCGCCTCGAGAGCGGCACGGATCGCACTCTGGCCGACCGAGCCGACGGGCCAGAGCTTCATGTAGGTTTCGGCGATGCGCTTGGGGCGCACCGAGGGATCGAGCCGTTCGCGCAGCACGGGCAACGGGTCGGTCGTGTTGGCAAGCTTGGCGATGAAGCCGTTGTTGCCCACGAAGGGCCGGATCGCCCCTTCGACACCCGCCTTGGCCAGAAGTCCGGCCATGACCGCGTTGCGCACGGCGTCGCTGCCGTTGAAGCGCTTCCACATCGTCAGATCGCCGCGCCGGTTGAGCTCGCATGACTCGACCTCGTCGCTCGCGAAATGAGGCACGACGGCGATGCCGAAGGCTTCGCGCGCCTCGTCCTCGTTCAGCCCCAGAAGGCGGGCCACCGCTGCAACGGCCCCGATCCCCGTCAGGTTCGTGTAGTCCCAGCCCCCGGGCGCGGTCGAAAAGGCATCGAACACCGCCCCCACCACGTCATATCCCACGGCCAGCGCCGACAGCAGCTCTGTCCCGGATGCATTGACCCATTCCGCCACCGCCACGACACCCGATGTCATGTCGCTCGGGTGGCCGCTGTTGCGCGCGCCGACGTAGAAGTCGTTGTAGTCGAAGCAGCGCAGGAGCGAGCCGTTGACGAGCGTTGCTAGGTCCGGATTGGCGCGCATCGACGTGCCCCAGATCACGCTGCCTGACCCCGACGCGAGCGGCGCTACGAAGCGGCGCGCGATGTGTGATGCCGGATGATCGAGCGCGCCAAGCGCCACGGCAACCGAGTCGCTCAGCGCCCTCTTGGCGGAGTGGGTGATCGCGGCATCGAGCCGCGCATCCGTCCCGACCGTGAAGCGGGCGAGGATCTCGGCGACCTCGTCGCGATATTCATAGGCGGCTGCTGTTGCCATGTCGGGCGTCCCTCGTTGTCTTTTGGGGGGATAGCCGGGCGGACTGTGTGCGTCCAATATCAATCCGGCCGAGATTCATTCACGATGGCGGATAAGGGGCCTGCGCGCCGGCCGGGGGCCGGTGCGATCTTGCGGGCTGGCAAATGACTGCCCGGCGCTTTCATATTGGACCGGTGCGGGTGTCTGACCTTAGGGTTCGGTCGGGTGGAGTGGAGTGTGCCGATGCGCCCGGAAGTGCTGATCTCGAAACCTGTGGGCTCGGAATGCCGCGCGGCACTTGCCGCGCGCTTCGTGCTGCACGATCTGCCGGCTGCGCCCGATCCTGACCGGTTGCTGGCCGACGTGGGCGGGCGCATCCGTGGGATCGCGGGCGGTAAGGTCTCTGCGGCGATGATGGCGCGGTTGCCGGCCCTCGAGATCATCGCCAATTCGGGGGTCGGCGTGGACACGATCGACATGGCGACCGCCCGTTCGCGCGGCATCCGCGTGACGAACACGCCCGGCGTGTTGAACGTCGCGGTGGCCGAACTCACGCTCGGGCTCATGCTCGCGCTCGCGCGGCGCATTCCAGAAGGCGACGCCTTTGTCCGCTCGGGCCGCTGGGCCGCTGGCGTGTTTCCCAATTGCAGCGAGCTTTCGGGCAAGACGCTCGGCATACTCGGGCTGGGGCGCATCGGCACCGAGATTGCCGCGCGCGCCGCGGCCTTCGGAATGCACATCGCCTATCACGCGCGCAGCCCGAAGGCAGGGGTTGCGTGGGAGTATGTCGCCGATCTGCACGATCTGGCCCGTGCGGCAGACTGGCTCGTGGTCATAGCCCCCGCCACGCCCGAGACGCGCGGCATCGTCAGCCGCTCTGTCCTTCAGGCGCTCGGTCCCGGGGGGCGGCTTGTCAATGTCGCGCGCGGATCGCTCGTCGATGAGGGCGCGCTGATCGAGATGCTTGCCTCGGGGGGGGTCGCGGGCGCGGCCCTCGATGTCTTCGAGAACGAACCCAACGTCGCGCCGGCGCTCCTGGCGTTGCCCAATGTGGTGTTGTCGTCGCACCGCGGCAGCCATACCCACGAAACGCGGCGCGCGATGGAGCAGATCGTCGTCGACAACCTGATCGCGCATTTCGAGGGACACCCCCTCATTTCTCCCGTTGACTGAAGGATGGTCCCGATGGCGGACGCACTGCGGCTTGGCGCCGTTGCCGATGATCTGACCGGCGCCACGGACCTCGCGCTGATCCTCGCCGACGAGGGGATGGCCGTCAGCGTCGTGGTCGGGGTTCCCGAGCCGGGTGAAGGCTTCGGATCGGCAACTGCGGCCGTGGTCGCGCTGAAGTCCCGCACGATACCCGCGCCAGAAGCCGTCGCGCAGTCGGTCGCGGCGGCGCGCGCCTTGCTTGGGGGCGGTGCGCGGCAGATCTTCTTCAAATACTGCTCGACCTTCGATTCGACCGATGCGGGTAACATCGGGCCTGTCGCCGAGGCGCTGATGGACCTCTTGGGCGAGACGCGCACGATCGCCTGCCCTGCCTTTCCGGCCAACGGGCGCACGGTCTATCTGGGACATCTCTTCGTCGGCGACCGGCTCTTGTCCGAAAGCGGGATGCGCGACCATCCTCTGACGCCCATGCGCGACCCCGACCTCGTGCGGGTGCTCGGGCGGCAGACGCGGCGCCAGGTGCATCTCATCCCCCATCCCGTGGTGGCGCAGGGCGCGGCCGTGATTGCGGCGGCATTGGGCGGGATGGAGGGGATCGCCATCGTCGATGCGCTGTCCGAGGCAGACCTGCGCGCGATCGGGGCGGCGGTCGGCGATCGCGCCCTCGTCACCGGCGGGTCTGGCGTCGCGATCGGACTCGCGGCCAACTTCGATGCCGGCGCTCGGCCGGGCGGCAGGGCATGGGGGGCGCGCGATATCCGCCACGGGCGGTCCGTCATTCTCGCGGGCTCCTGTTCGGGGGCGACGCGGGGGCAGGTGGCCGCAGCGCTCGCCGCCGGGGTGCCGGCGCTGCGCATCGATCCGGCGGACATCGCGGCAGGCCGGTTGCGCGCTGCGGATGCGGTGGCCTTTGCGCTCGGGACCGCTGGCGAGGCGCCGCCGCTGGTCTATTCCTCGGCCGATCCGGCCGGGGTCGAACAGGCGCGCGCCGCGGCGGGGCCGCAGGCGGGCGAGATGATCGAGACTTTCTTTGCCGAGGTTGCCGCCGCGCTGGCGGCCGCTGGTTTCAGCCGCTTTCTCGTCGCTGGCGGCGAGACGTCGGGGGCGGTGATCGGGGGGCTCGGCGTGCGCAGGCTCGATGTCGGCGCCAAGGTCGCGCCGGGTGTGCCATGGATGCGCGCCCGCGGTCGTCAGGAGGGGCTCGCGCTCTTGCTCAAGTCGGGCAACTTCGGCGCACCCGACATCTTCCTGCGCGCGTGGGACCATCTGCGATGAGGGGGCGAGTGTGACGGCCAAGCTGTCCGAGGTGACACGGTTGCGTGACCTGATCGTCGCGGTGGGCAAGTCGCTTTTTGATCGCGGTCTGACGCCGGGCTCCACCGGCAACATCAGCGTGCGCCTGTCGGATGGCTCCTTCCTGATGACGCCGACCAATGCCTCGCTCGGCGATCTCGACCCGGGCCGGCTGTCGCATCTCGATCCCGACGGCACCCCACGGTCGGGCGATGCGCCCACCAAGGAGGCATTCCTGCACCGCTGCATGTATTGCGAGCGGGCAGGCGACGGGGCTGTCGTGCATCTCCATTCGACGCATGCGGTCGGGGTCAGCATCCTCGAGGGTGTCGATCCGGCCGATGTCCTGCCGCCGATGACGGCCTATTACCTCATGCGTGTCGGGCGTCTGCCGCTCGTGCCCTATCACGCGCCGGGGGATGCCGCGCTCGCGAGGGCAGTGCAGGCGCTGGCGGGCCGCCACCATGCCGTGCTGCTTGCCAATCACGGCCCGGTCGTGTCGGGGCGCGACCTGCGCACGGCCCAGTTCGCGATCGAGGAACTCGAGGAAACCGCGCGGCTCTTCCTGCTCGTGGGTCACCGGGCGATGCGCCTCATCGACCCGGCCGAGGCGGCGCGCCTGCGCCCCCGCGCGGAGAGCGCGCAGTGACCTCTGTGGATGGCGCCCCGCGTCGGTTCCACCTGCCGTTTCACGGCTGGATCGTGGCTTCGGTGGTGTTCGCGGCGCTTCTGCTGGTGTTCGGGTCGCGCTTTTCGCTCGGTCTGTTCATGCCCTTCCTGCCCGAGGCATTGGCGGCCTCGCCCGCCGACGTATCGGCGGCCATCGCGATGTCGATGCTCGGGGCGGGGGTCATGCAGCCGGGCGTGGGTTACCTGTCGGACCGCTTCGGACCGCGGACCGTCCTGCTGGCGGGGCTGGGCTGCGGCGGGGGGCTGTTCCTCGCCATGCCGCTTGCGGGCTCGGTCTGGCAGCTCGGCGCGCTGATGTTCTTGCTGGGGGGCTTTGCCTTCGCTTCGGTCAGCCCGGTGCTCGCGACCGCCTTCATGGTGCGCTGGTTCGACCGCCAGCGGGGGCGCGCGCTCGGCTTCGCGACATCTGGGACGAAGGTCGCGATGCTGACCCTCGTGCCCGCGATTTCTGTTGGCATTGCGACGGCAGGCTGGCAGCCGACCGTTCTCGCCATCGGCTGCGCGACCCTCGCGCTGCTTCCCGGCGTCGTGCTGCTCGTGCGGTCCGACCCGGCCGAGATGGGCCTGCACCCTGACGGCGCGAGCGCAGCCGATGCCGCGGCACGTGCCGCCGCCACCAGCAACCGCGGCCCGACGGCCAGCCTGCGCGGCGCGCTCGGCACGCGGGCGTTCTGGCTCATCGCGCTGGCGCTTTGCGCGAACGGCTTCGTGATGAACCTTGTCTTCCTGCACCTGCCCTCGTTCATCATCGCCACGGGGCACGGGGCGACGGCGGCGGCGGCGGGGCTGTCGGTGCTTGGCGCCTTCGGCCTTGGAGGGCATCTCATCATCGGGTTCCTGTCCGACCGGGTGCGGCGCAAGTCGGTTCTGGCGCTCGTCTTCGCGGCCCGGATCTGCGCGATCCTCGGCGTCTTGCTCGTTCCGGGGATCGGCTCTCTCGCGGCATTCGTGATCGTCTTTGGCCTGCTGGGGTATGGGGCTCTCGTGGTGGTGGGGGGGCTCGTGGCGGAGATCTTCGGGCAGAAGTCGCTCGGCGCGATCCTCGGCGTCGCCTATGTCCTCAATCAGGTCGGGGGGGCAGGCGGCGTCTATGCCGGGGGACTGTCGGTCGAACTGACCGGAGGCTATGGCGGCGCGCTCGTGCTGGCGGCGGCGATCTCGATGGCCGGGCTCGGGGCGATCGCGCTGTTGCCCGGAACTCGCGCGGCCCCGGCGGCAAAGCCCGATCCCGCGCAGCCCTGACCCCTTGCGGCGGTAGCGGGGCCGCACGGCGCAACTCCTGGTAGCAAAACGCCGAGGATTTCCCGGAAAATCTGGCAAAAGCAGTAAAAGAAGCGTAAATCGGGCTCGATTTCGGCCGTTCCGGGGCAGAACCGTGGCGGCATCTGGGCATTGATCCCCCGTGCGGGGGCATGGGGCGCGCGATGTCGTACCGGTTTGTGGGTGAGAACTCTTCGACAGAAGCAGGCCACGTCGTTCTCGCAGCCGACTTCGACGGCGACGGGATTACTGATCTGCTGATCGCCGAACGGAACGTGCACGACCACGGCTTCACGTTTAATGCGGGTGAGTTGTTCCTAATCAGCGGCAAGGATTTGCGCGCGGCCGATCTGGCGGATGGCACGCTTGACCGCACGATCGTCATGCGCAATCCCAATGTCTCGCCCTATGTGCTGCGCCTTCGCGGGGCAGACCTGATCAAGAAAATAGGGACGGTTGGCGCCCTGATCGGCGATGCGTCTGGTGACGGGGCAGCCGATTACATCTTCAAGCACGCCAACCATCTTGTGGAATCGGTCTACCTGATCAGCTATGAGGACTTCGCCGCATCCGATCTGGCCGACGGCCTCGACGGGATCGCGCGGATCGTCAACTACCTCAACCGCGGAAACTCCTATCGCTTCGATGGTCAGGGGGGTGATCAGCTCGGCGGTTATCATGGAAATAGCGTTTTATATCGCACTGGGGTCGGCGCGATCACCGAGCGGGTCGGCACGGGGTCGGGCGCGCATGACGCCACGCGCTACATCGGCATCGGCGGCGCGGGCTTCGGGGGGCGTGGTCATGTCTATCTGGTCGCGCAGAGCGATCTTGCCGCGCTCGACGCGGCGGGCGGCACCGACGGCGTCATCCAGCTTGCGGCCGTCGGCGGCGCCCAGCACCTCAATCCCGGGGGCGTCGCGCCCAATTCCTACGAACTCACCATCGGGGGCGGGGCTGCCAACCAGGATGCTCGCCTCGGCGTCTCGATCGCCTCGGCGGGCGACACCGACGGCGATGGCTTCACCGAGCTTCTGATCGGCGCCGAAGGGGCGTGGGGAGACAGCCAGTATTCGGGCCGGGCCTTCCTTCTGCACAAGGACGACCTCGTCGCCGCCGACACCGTGAACGGGCGCGACCTGCGGATCGACGTGCTGAACCTCAAGGGTCTGGCGGGCGGCAAATCCTACATCTTCAACGGCATAGGCTATGACGAATATGCCGGCAGCACGGTCGGCACGGCGGGCGACGTCAACGGCGACGGCAGGGCCGACATCCTGATCGGCGCCCAGCGAGAGGGCGGGCGCGGCGCGGCCTATCTGATCGCGTCGAGCGATTTCGAGGCGCTCGACCGACTCGGCGCCGACGACAACGAGGTGCGCCTCGCGCATGTAGGCGGGCTGAACTTTGCCACCGCGCCCAACTCGTACCGTTTCCTGACCGATGCCAGTTCCGGCACCGTGCCGATCTGGGTCACGACCGCGGGCGATGTCGACGGCGACGGGCGGAGCGACATCCTGATCGGCGACTACGGGTCGGATTCGGTGAACTCCTTCGGCACCGTCAACCTTACGGACAACGGCAAGCTCTACCTCATCCTCGCGGCCGATCTGGCCGCGATCGATGCCGCCGACAACGTGACCGATGGCTGGATCACGCTCTCGAACGTCGCCGCCGTGGCGCGCGGCTCCTACGAATTCCGGGGCGATGGCGGCTCTTCGTCGATCTATGCCCGCATCGGTTTCAACGCCTGGGCGGCGGGCGATGTCGATGGCGACGGCCTTGACGACTTCATGGTCGGAAGCGGGTCGGGCAACCAATCCCAAGCCTACCTCGTCCTCGGCCGCCATCTCGCGAAGATGGACGTGGCCTCGGACAACCGAGCCCTGGCACCGGGGCAGACGCGCCAGCCCGACAACATCATCTATTTCAACGCGCAGGGCGTCATCTGCTTTGCCGCCGGCACCCTCATCCTCACCGACCGCGGGGCGCGGCCGGTCGAGGGGTTGCGGGCCGGCGACGGGGTGGTGACGCTCGACCGCGGGGTGCAGCCGCTGCGCTGGGCGGGGTCG
>JBIKVM010000089.1:0-10990 GCA_044356825.1 Limisphaerales bacterium | reverse complement strand
GGGCCGAGACGCGCGCGGAGGGCGCGCCCGACACCGCCGCCCCCGGACCCGATGACGTCGCGCTGATCCTGCACACCTCGGGCACGACCTCGCGGCCGAAGATCGTGCCGCTTTTGCAATCGAACGTCGCGGCGTCGGCGGGCAACATCGCGCGCACGCTGGCGCTTGCCCCGTCCGACCGCTGCCTCAATGTCATGCCGCTCTTCCACATCCACGGGCTGGTCGCGGCCGTCTCGGCCAGCCTCTCGGCCGGGGGGTCGATCTGGTGCGCGCCGGGCTTCGACGCGCTGCGATTCTTCGGCTGGATGGAGGCCGCGCGGCCGACATGGTACACCGCCGTCCCGACCATGCATCAGGCGATCCTCGGGCGCGCCGCGCGCAACGCCGAGACGATCGCGCGCGTGCCGCTGCGCTTCCTGCGCTCGTCCTCGGCCTCGCTGCCGCCGCAGGTGATGGTGGAACTCGCGCAGGTCTTCGGCGCCCCGGTGATCGAGGGCTACGGCATGACCGAGGCCGCCCATCAGATGACGTCGAACCCCCTGCCGCCCGGCGCGCAGATCCCGGGCTCGGTCGGCCTCGCCGCCGGCCCCGAGGTGCGCATCGCGCATGAGGTCGAGAACCGCCTCGTGACCGGCACGGGCGAGGTCGTGATCTCGGGCCCGAACGTGACGCCGGGCTATGAGGGCAACCCCGAGGCGAACGCGAAAAGCTTCTTTGAGGCCGAGGGGCGGCGCTGGTTCCGCACGGGCGATCAGGGCAGCTTCGATTCTGAGGGCTACCTGACACTGACCGGGCGGCTCAAGGAGATCATCAACCGCGGCGGCGAGAAGGTGAGCCCGCTCGAGGTCGATGCGGTGCTGATGGATCATCCGGCGGTGGCGCAGGTCGTGACCTTCGCGATCCCGCACCCCAAGCTCGGCGAGGAGGTGGGCGCGGCCGTCGTGCTGCGCGAGGGCGCGGCCGCCACCGAGGCCGAGATCCGCGCCTTCGCCGAGGCGCGGCTTGCCGCCTTCAAGGTGCCGCGCCGCATCGTGATCCTGCCCGAGATCCCCAAGGGCGCCACCGGCAAGCTCCAGCGCATCGGGCTGGCCGAAAAGCTCGGCCTCGCCGGCGCGCCGGCCTGAGGGCGCGCCGATGCGGATCTGCATCTTCGGCGCGGGCGCCATCGGCGGCTACATGGGCGCGAAACTGGCCGCGGCCGGGGCCGATGTCAGCCTCGTCGCCCGCGGGCCCCATCTGCGCGCCATGCAGGAGCGGGGCCTGACCCTGATCGAGGAGGGGGAGCGGCGCACGGTCGCGGTGCGCGCGGCCGAGGATCCGGCCGCGCTCGGCGTGCAGGATTATGTCGTCGTCACCCTCAAGGCCCATTCGGTGCCCCCGGTGGTGGCGCGGATGCAGCCGCTGATCGGCCCCGAGACCACGATCGTCTCGGGCGTCAACGGCGTGCCGTGGTGGTATTTCCACAAGATCGGTGGCCCGCTCGAGGGGACGCGGCTGCAAAGCGTCGATCCGGGCGATGCGCAATGGCGGGGCTTCGGGCCCGACCGGGTGCTCGGCTGCGTCGTCTATCCGGCGGCCGAGGTCGAGGAGCCGGGCGTCATCCGCCACATCGAGGGCAACCGCTTCAGCCTGGGCGAGCCCGACGGGTCGAAATCCGACCGCGCCGAGCGGCTGTCGGCGGCGCTGACGGCCGCGGGCCTCAAGGCACCCGTCCGGCCGCGCATCCGCGACGAGATCTGGGTGAAGCTCTGGGGCAACCTGTCGTTCAACCCGATCTCGGCGCTGACGCATGCCACGCTCGACGTGCTCTGCACCGATCCGGGCACGCGGGGGGTGGCGCGTGCCATGATGCTCGAGGCGCAGACGATAGCCGAGGCGCTCGGCGTGCGCTTTCCGATCGATGTCGACCGCCGGATCGAGGGGGGCGCGGCCGTCGGCGCGCATCGCACCTCGATGCTGCAAGACCTCGACGCCGGCCGGCCGATGGAGATCGACGCGCTGGTGGGCGCGGTGCAGGAACTCGGCCGCCTGACCGGGACGGCGACGCCCGCCATCAACACGGTGCTGGCCCTCGTGCGGCTGCGCGCCCGCGTCGCGGGCCTTTACGGCTGACGCACAATCAGCCGCCCGCGGTGGCGCAGGCGGCGCGCGATCCACAAGAGGTCGGCGCGCGCCAGCGCCACGCACCCCGCCGTCCGGTGATGCGCCCCGCGGCGGATGTGGACGAAGATCGCCGAGCCGCGCCCCTTCACCGCCATCGGCCAGTTCCAGTCGGTGACGAGGAGCAGGTCATACTGCCCGTCGGGCCGGCGCAGCCGTTCGTGCCCGAAGCGGTGCGGCGCGCGCACCATCAAGTTGTAGTCGGGATCGGCTGGATCGTCCGACCAGAGGTCGGGTGGCCCGATCGGCAGCGCCCAGCGCGGCACCTGACCCCGCCCCAGCCTGTCGGGGCGATAGAGCATCCCCACGATGCGGTGCACGCCCGCGGGCGTCGCGCCGTCGCCTTCGCGCTTGGCGCGTGCCGGCACGATCCCGCCCCGCCCGACGGTGCAGGGGAAATGGCGGCCGCGAAAGCGCAGCCGCCCGCCCTCGACCACCATGTCATCGGGCGCGCCGATCATGGCAGGTGCCCAGATTTCGCGACCTTGGTCGCGAGATAGGCCGCGTTCTCGCCCGTCTCGCCCACGCGCAGCGGCACGCGGTCCTGCACGCGGATGCCCTGACCCTCCATCATGCGGATCTTGGCGGGGTTGTTCGTCATCAGCCGCACGCGCCCTACCCCCATGCGGCGCAGGATCGTCGCGCCGAGGCGAAAATCGCGCTCGTCATCCTCGAAACCCAGCCGGTGGTTGGCCTCGACCGTGTCGAAGCCCTGATCCTGCAGTGCATAGGCGCGCATCTTGTTGGCAAGCCCGATCCCCCGCCCCTCCTGGTTGAGGTAGAGCAGGATGCCGCCCCCCGCCGCGGCCATCGCGGCGAGGGCGGCGGCAAGCTGCGCGCCGCAGTCGCATTTCGCGCTGCCCAGCACATCGCCCGTGAAGCAGGCCGAATGCAGCCGCACGAGGGGGGCGCCGTCGCGGTCGGGGCGGCCGACCTCGATCGCGTAATGCTCGACCCCGCCATCGTCGGGGCGAAAGACATGCACGCGCCCCGCCCCCGCCGCCCGCATCGGCAGCCGTGCCGCCGCGACCTCGGCCAGAACGGGCGCGCGCGCCAGTTCCGACCCGACCCAGCCCGCCCGCACCCGCGTGAGGTCGGGGGCCGCATCGGCCGGTGCCGGGGCGGCAAGGACCGCGGGCAGAAGCTGGGCGGATTTCGCGAGCGCGACGGCCGCCCGCACGGCCCCGAGGCCCCCGCCCCCCCGCAGCGCCCGCAGCGGCCCCTTCATGGGGCGCGCGAGGTCGGCGGCCGGATCGGCGACGGCCCGCAGCCAGCCCAGATCGGCCTCGGGCGGCAATGCGATCCGCGCCATGTCGCCGTCATAGGCCGCGACCTTCAACGTCTCGGCCCGGCGCGCGGTGATGACGAGGGCCGCGTCCCCAGGCGCGCGGATCGCCGCAAGGCGCTCGGGCCCGAGCGTCTCGAGCGCGACGGCAAGGATCGCGCCGCCGTCGTCCTCGATCACGACGGGCAGGCCCATGCGCAGATCGGCCCGCGCGCGGTTCAAGAGTTCTGCCCTGGTCGGTCCGATGGTCATGCCGGTTCCTCCGCCGCCCATCTAACCCCACGGCGCGGCAAATGAAACAATTCCCCGCCACCGCGCACGGCCGCGTGAGGGGGGCGACACAAACCTTGCGGGGCGGCAGGCCGGCGGCCATCTGGGAGAAAACCGGAGGGAGCCATGAGCCAGCTGCGCAAGATCCTGCTTGTCGACGACGATCCCGACCTGCGCGAGGCGCTGGCCGAGCAACTCGTGCAGACCGACGAGTTCGACGTGTTCGAGGCCGCGACGGGGGCCGAGGCGCTCGAACGGGCGCGCGCGGCGCATCATGACCTCGTGCTGCTCGACGTGGGCCTGCCCGACGCCGACGGGCGCGAGGTCTGCCGCAGCCTGCGCGCGCAGGGGGTCAAGGCGCCGATCGTGATGCTGACGGGCCATGACACCGAGGCCGATGAGATCATGGGCCTCGAATCGGGGGCGAACGACTATGTGACGAAGCCCTTCCGCCTGCCCCTCCTGCTCGCGCGGATCCGGGCGCAGCTGCGTCAGCACGAGCAATCCGAGGATGCGGTCTTTCAGCTCGGGCCCTATACTTTCAAGCCCGCGATGAAGCTTCTGGTCGATCCCAAGGGGCGCAAGCTGCGCCTGACCGAGAAGGAGACGAACATCCTCAAGTTCCTCTACCGGGCGGGGCCGGTCGTGGTGGGGCGCGACACGCTGCTGCACGAGGTCTGGGGCTACAACGCCGGCGTCACGACCCACACGCTCGAGACGCACATCTATCGCCTGCGCCAGAAGATCGAGCCCGAACCTTCGAACGCGCGCCTGCTCGTGACCGAGGCGGGGGGCTACAAGCTCTTGCCCTGAGGGTCATGCATCCGAGCGAAGTCGGCGCACATTGCTGGGCGGGGTCATCATCCCCTCTTCGATCAGCAGGTTGCGCACCTTCTCGAGGCTCATGCGGCCAGGGGGCGGCGCGGGTTCGGGGGCAGGTTCCGCGACGGGGGCCGCACGGGTTGCGTCGGGCGGGGTGGCGGCCTGCGGCGCGGTGGAATAGTGGCCCTTGCGCTCGGCGACCTCGATGATGCCCGCGACCTTCTCGAGCCGCGCCTGCACGCTGCGCCGCTTCTGGATCAGCCCGAACTTGCGATAGAGCCCGACGAGGATCTGGTCGACCGACGCCTCGCCGCCAAAAGCGTTGATGACGGTGACGATCTGGTCATCAAGCTCGTTCGACTTGCGGATCGAGAGTTCCCGCTGCAAGGCTGGCGGCAGGTCGTGGATGTTGCCGAGCGTGGGGGGCATCGCGCTCGTGAGCCCTTCGAGGTGGATGATCCGCTCGGTCACGGCATCGACGGCGGCGGCGTAGCCCTCGAGCTTCTCGGCGTGATCGGCCTTCTTCAGCTCGCGGTTCTTGCGCGCGAAGGCGCGCAGGAGATCGGCGATCTCGCGCATGGTTCCGACATGTTCCGACATGAAGACCCTCGACCCCGACCGCGCCCCGGCATGACCCGCGAATCCCCCGCTATCAGGCAGAGAGCGGCGCAGGACATCAACATCTGCCACGATTCCCCGAATCGCCAAAGGTTTTTTCTGTCCGCCCGCCCGATTCCCGGGTCCGGCCATGATTTTTCCGCCCCGGGCATTGCCCGCACGGCCCCGATCGCGCATGACTGGCCCCGATGAAGCTCACGATCGCCAGCTGGAACATCAATTCGGTCCGCCTGCGGGCGGGCCTCGTGGTGCGATTCCTGCACGAGGAATCACCCGACATCCTCTGCCTGCAGGAGTGCAAGAGCCCGGTCGAGAAGATCCCGGCCGAGCTCTTCGCCGAGGCCGGCTATGGACACATGGTCGCGCGGGGCGAGAAGGGCTACAACGGTGTCGCGATCCTCTCGCGGGTGCCGATCGAGGATGCGGGGTCGGTCGATTTCGGCCGGCTCGGGCACGCCCGCCATGTCGCGGCGCGGGTGCTGGGGGGCGCGGTCGTGCACAACGTCTATGTGCCGGCGGGCGGCGATATCCCCGACCGCGACCAGAACCCGAAGTTCGGGCAGAAGCTCGACTTTCTCGAGCATCTGCGCGCCTTCGGGGCCGAGGGGGCGCAGGCGGGCACGATCCTGGTCGGCGATCTCAACATCGCGCCGCGCGAGGATGATGTCTGGGACCATCGCGCGCTCTTGAATGTCGTCAGCCACACGCCCGTCGAGGTCGAGCGGCTCGGTGCGGCGCAGGCGGCGGGCGGGTTCGTCGATGTCACGCGCGCGCACATCCCGCAGGGGCGGCTCTATTCGTGGTGGTCCTACCGGGCGGCCGACTGGGCGGCGTCGGACCGGGGCCGCAGGCTCGATCACATCTGGGCGACGCCCGACCTCGCCGGGCGGGCGTCGGGGTCGCGCATCCTGCGTGATGCGCGCGGGTGGGATCAGCCGTCGGACCATGTGCCGGTGATGGCGGATTTCGACCTCTGAGGGCCGCCCGGCGCGGCGTGGCCCCTTGGCGTTTGCGGGTCGAACGCGCATATAGCGCGAGAGGTTTGCAGGAGGCACGACATGCTCGGGTTTGGAAACGAGCCACCCAAGGCGCCGGCGGGTCTGATCAAGGACGCGACCGAGGCGAGCTTCATGGCCGACGTCATCGAGGCCAGCCGCGAGGTGCCCGTCATCGTCGATTTCTGGGCGACCTGGTGCGGCCCGTGCAAGACGCTCGGGCCGATGCTCGAGGCGGCGGTGACCGAGGCGCGCGGCAAGGTGCAGATGGTCAAGGTCGATGTCGACCGCAACCAGCGGATCGCCCAGCAGCTGCGCATCCAGTCGATCCCGACCGTCTATGCCTTCTGGCAGGGCCAGCCGGTCGATGGCTTTCAGGGCGCGGTGCCGGCCTCCGAGATCCGCAAGTTCATCGACCGTGTCGCGGCACTCGCGGGCGACGGGGGGCTTGGCGAGGCGCTCGACGCGGCCGAGGCGATGCTGGCCGAGGGTGCAGCGGTCGAGGCCGCCGAGACCTTCGCCGCGATTCTCGGCGAGGAGCCGGGCAACGCGCGCGCCTTCGCCGGCATCGTGCGCGCCTATCTCGCGCTTGGCGAGGTTGATCGGGCCGAGGCGTTTCTCGGGACGGCGTCGGCCGAACTCGGGCGCAGCCCCGAGGTCGAGGCCGCGCGCGCCCAGATCGCGCTTGCGCGCCAGGCGCAGAACGCGGGCCCGGTGGGCGAGTTGCAGGCGCGCGTCGCGGCCGATCCGTCCGACCATCAGGCGCGCTTCGACCTCGCGCAGGCGCTCCATGCCAAGGGAGAGGTCGCCGAGGCGGTCGATGTGCTGCTCGAGCTGTTCCGCCGCGACCGGGAATGGAACGACGGCGCGGCCAAGGCCCAGCTCATGACCATCTTCGAGGCGCTGAAGCCCACCGATCCGATTGTGCTGCGGGGCCGGCGTCGGCTGTCGTCGATGATATTTGCCTGAGGGGCGCCGCGCACTATCTCCGACCAATGGCTCGTTCCTTCGATCTGCCCGAGGTTGTCGCGGTCTTTCCACTGCCCGGCGCACTCTTGCTGCCGCGCGGGCGGCTACCTCTGCACATCTTCGAGCCGCGCTACCTCGCGATGATCGACGATGCGCTGAAGACCCCGCACCGGCTGATCGGGATGATCCAGCCGCGCGAGGTGCCGGGCGGGCGCGAGGCGGGGCGCGAAGGCGGAGGGCGGCGCCTGCACGCCATCGGCTGCGCCGGGCGGATCGTGCAGTTCTCCGAGACCGAGGACGGCCGCTACATGATCTCGCTCGCTGGAATCTCGCGCTTTCGCGTCGTCGAGGAGGTGTCGGGCTTCACCCCCTATCGGCGCGTTCAAGTGGATTGGTCGCCCTTTGGTCGCGACCGTGGCTCGGCCGAGGCTGACCCCGGTTTCCGCCGCAAGCCGTTCCTCGAGATGTTGCGGCGCTATTTCGAATCGGCTGGCCTCTCGACCGATTGGAGCGGGCTGTCCGAGGCCGAGGACGAGATGCTGATCAATTCCCTCTCGATGCTGTGCCCCTTCGCCCCCGAGGACAAGCAGGCGCTGCTCGAGGCGCCCTCGCTTGAGACCCGGCGCGAGACACTGGTGACACTCATGGAATTCGCGCTGCGCGGGGGCGACGGCGAGGAGCGGATGCAATGAGCGAAACGGATTCGCCGGCAACCGAGGAAACCCAGTTCGACCGGCGTATGCTGGCCCTTCTTGTCTGTCCCGTGACCCGGGCGCCGCTCTCGTATGATGCGCGCACACGCGAGTTGATCTCGACCGCCGCGCATCTTGCCTATCCGATCCGGGGGGGCATTCCGGTGATGCTCGCGGCCGAGGCGCGCGAGATCGCTTGAACCTTGACTTGGCGCGGCTTCGCGCCCAAGCCTGCGCGACATGGTCGACCTGCGCCCCGTCGGATATGTGATCGGCCTCATGCTCGTGGCCTTCGGCGCCGCGATGCTGATCCCGCTCGGGCTCGATCTCGTCGCGGGCGATCCGAACTGGCGGGCCTTTTCCTCGAGCGCGATGATCACCTCGGTCGCGGGGGGGGTGTTGGCGCTTGCCTGCGCCAATGGCGCGACGGGGGGCCTGACGCTTCAGCAATCCTTCATTCTAACGACCGGATCGTGGCTCGCGCTGCCGGCCTTCGGGGCCCTGCCCTTCATGCTGGGCGCGCCGGGGGTAGGCTTTACCGATGCGATGTTCGAGGCGATGTCGGGCATGACGACGACAGGCTCGACCGTCTTCGTGGGCCTCGATGCGCTGCCGATGGGTACGAACCTCTGGCGGGGGATCCTGCACTGGCTGGGCGGGCTCGGGATCGTCATCGTCGCGCTCATCTTCCTGCCGGTGATGCAGGTAGGCGGGATGCAGTTCTTCCGCTCCGAGGGGTTCGACACGCTGGGCAAGGTGCTGCCGCGCGCCTTCGACATCTCGGTGGCACTGACGCAGATCTACATCGCGATGACGGTTGCCTGCATCGTCGTCTTCTTTGCCCTCGGCATGACGGCCTTCGACGCGGTGGTCCATGCGCTGAGCGCGGTATCCACGGGCGGATTTTCGACGCGCGACGCCTCCTTTGCGGGCTATCCTGTGACAATCGAGATCGCGGCCGTGGTCTTCATGATCCTCGCGAGCCTGCCTTTCATCCGCTTCATCCAAATCGCGCAGGGCGATGTCCGCAGCATCCTGCGCGACGTGCAGGTCCGGGCCTATCTGCGCTGGATCTGCTATGCCGTTGCAGCGATCGCACTCTATCGCGTCTTGGCCGGGGGCGAAGACCCTCTCGTCGCGCTCCGGCAGACGGTGTTCAATGTCGTCTCGATCTTCAGCGGCACCGGCTTCACCAACGCTGATGTCACGCTCTGGGGGCCGTTCGCGATCTTCGTGCTGATGACCGTGGGGTTCATCGGCGGCTGCACCTCATCGACCGGCTGTTCGGTCAAGGTCTTCCGCTATCTGGTCATGTTCGAGGCGATCGGCGCGCAGGTGCGCCGCCTCGTGAACCCCAACGCGGTGGCGCCGCTCCGGCTCGAGGGGCGCACGCTCGGGGCCGACGTCGTGGCCTCGGTGATGGTGTTCTTCACCCTCTTCGTGCTGAGCTTCGGCATCCTCGCCGTGGCGCTCTCGATCGCGGGCCTGCCAACCGGGACAGCGATCACGGCCGCCTGGACCTCGATTGCCAACATCGGCCCCGCCTATGGTGCGGGCGTGGGGCCGACAGGGGCTATGGATACCTTTCCACCCGCGGCCAAGTGGTTGATGATCGCAGGAATGCTCGTCGGCCGGCTCGAGATCCTGTCGGTCTACGTCCTGTTCACGGCGCGCTTCTGGGCGCGCTGAGGCATTTCGGCCGCGGCCTCAACCCAGCCCGCGAGGTTCTCGCGGATGACCTCGGTCAGGGCCGTGACGTGGTCGTCCCCGTCGTTGAGGCAGGGGATGTAGGTGAAGCTCTCGCCCCCCGCATGCTCGAAGGCCTCGCGGATCTCGCCGTTGATCTCCTCGAGCGTCTCGATGCAGTCGGCCGAGAAGGCGGGCGCGATGACGGCGATGTTGCGCTTGCCGGCGCGGGCAAGCTCGGCCACATGGTCGACCGTGTAGGGGCGCAGCCATTCCTCGCGGCCGAAGACCGACTGGAAGGTGGTGTCGATCGCCTCGCGCGGCCAGCCCAGACGCTCGCGCAAAAGGCGCGTCGTCTTCTGGCACTTGCAGTGATAGGGGTCGCCCTCCATCAGATAGCGCTTCGGCATCCCGTGGTAGGAGGCCACGAGCACGTCGGGGCGGGCCGGAAGGGCCGCATAGGCGCGCTCGACCGACCGCGCCAACGCATCGACATAGAGCGGGTGGTCGAAATACTCGGGCGCGGTGCGCACGGCGGGCTGGTATTTCTCGGCCATCATCGCGCGGAAGAACTGGTCGTTCGCGGTCGCGGTCGTAGCGCCCGCATATTGCGGATAGAGCGGGAAGAAGAGGATCTTCTCGCAGCCCGCCGCGACCATGGCGCGCACCTTCGAAGGCGTCGAGGGGTTGCCATAGCGCATGCAGAAATCGACCATGATGTCGGGATGGATCGTCTCGGCGACGCGGCGCGCGATCTTTTCGGTCTGCGCCTTGGTGATGGTCATGAGCGGGCTCTCGCCCTTGTCGTGGTTCCAGATCGAGCGGTAGTTCGCCCCCGAGGTGAAGGGCCGCTTCGAGAGGATCACGAGTTGCAGAAGCGGCTGCCACTTCCACGCCGGAAAGTCGATCACGCGCCGGTCCGAGAGGAACTCGCTCAGATAGCGGCGCATCGACCAGTAGTCGTAATTGTCGGGTGTCCCGAGATTGGCCAGCAAGACCCCGATGCGGGGGCGCGCGACGCGCGGGTGATCGGCCGGGGCGAAGGACATCGGGCGCGCGTCGGCATCCGGCATGGGATTTCCTCGGATCTGGGCGGGACGGACCATCAGGGCAACTCCCCTGCTTCGGCGCGACTTAGCGGAAAACCCGGCGCGGTCAATCACCCCGGTCGACCTGATGCGCAAACCGTCATTCTGGCAGGGGCAGAGGGACTCGAACCCACGACCCTCGGTTTTGGAGACCGATGCTCTACCGGCTGAGCTATACCCCTGCGGTGAACGCGGGGTTACGGCAGGGCGGGGCGGAAATCAAGGGGCGGAAATGCACAGGGCGCGCCGGCGGGCGCGCCCTTTCTGTCTGGTGGCCGCGTGGCCTCACTCGATGATTTTCGACACGACGCCTGCGCCGACGGTTCTGCCGCCTTCGCGGATGGCGAAGCGGAGCTTCTCCTCCATGGCGATGGGGGCGATCAGTTCGACGTTGAACTTCAGGTT
>JBIKVM010000019.1:0-24835 GCA_044356825.1 Limisphaerales bacterium | reverse complement strand
GATGCCCAGAAGCGTCCCCTGCACCCCGTTCCCTACCATGAGGAGAAGGATGCCGAGCAGAAGCGGCCAAGTGGTGCGCAGGACGGCAAGCATGATCTTCCCCGGGGCTGCGGCGGACAGGATCAGCCTCGTCTAACCCCCCGACGCCGCGCCGTCCGCATCAGCCGCGACATTTCCCGCATCATCGGCGGCAAGCAGGAGCGAGGCATCGCCATAGGAATAGAAGCGGTAGCCCCGCGCGATCGCATGGGCATAGATCTCGCGGATCCGCCCGAGGCCCATCAGCGCCGCGACGAGCATGATGAGGGTCGATTTCGGCAGATGGAAATTCGTCATCAGCCCGTCGACCGCGCGAAAGCGGTAGCCGGGATAGATGAAGATGTCCGATGCCCCCTCCCACGGCTCGACCGCCCCGCCCGGGCCGGTGGCGGCGGTCTCGAGGATGCGCAGTGCGGTCGTGCCGACGGCGATGATGCGCCCGCCCGCGGCGCGGGTGCGCGCGATTTCCTCGGCCGCCTGCGCCGGCACGATGCCGCGCTCGGCGTGCATGCGGTGGCGCGCCGGATCCTCGACCGTCACGGGCAAAAAGGTTCCCGCCCCGACATGCAGCGTGACATGGCTGAACGCCACCCCGCGCGCGGCGAGCGCCTCGAGCAGCGCGGCATCGAAGTGCAGCGATGCGGTCGGGGCCGCGACGGCGCCCGGCACGCGGGCAAAGACGGTCTGGTAATCCTCGCTGTCCTGCGCGTCGGGCGCGCGGCGCTGCGCGATGTAGGGCGGCAGCGGCATCTGGCCGGCCTCGGCCAGCGCCTCCTCGAAGGCCGCGCCCTCGGCGTTGAAGTCGAGCACCGCATCCGCCGCGCGCCGCGCCGTCACCCGCGCCGACAGGCGGGGGGAAAAGACGATCTCGTCGCCCTCGCGCAACCGCCGCAGCGGCTTGGCGAGCACCCGCCACCCCTGCGGCAGGGGTTCGAGCAGCGTGATCTCGACCTTCGCCACCCCCTCGCCCGGGGCGCCGGGGCGGGTGCGGGTGCCCGTCAGCCTGCCGGGGATGACCTTGGTGTCGTTCAGCACCAGCCGGTCGCCCGGGCGCAGGATCGCGGGCAGGTCGGAAACGCGCGCATCGCGGATCGCGCCCGCGCGGCCCGCGACCAGCAGCCGCGCCGAGCTGCGCGGCCGGGCCGGGCGCGTCGCGATCAGCGCCTCGGGCAGGTCGAAGTCGAAATCCTCAAGCCGCATCCGCCCCGCCACCCTTTAACTCGGGGCGCGCCACGCTAGAACGCCCGTCGCGGGCCGACTGCCACGGCCGCCCGCCCTCTGCAACCATTTCGACAGGTCAGACATGCTTCAGCCCGGCGACATCGCCCCCGATTTCACCCTGCCGCGCGATGGCGGCGGCTCCGTCACCCTCTCGGCGCTCAGGCCGGGCAAGGTGGTGCTCTATTTCTATCCCAAGGACGACACCTCGGGCTGCACGGCCGAGGCGCTCGACTTCACCGCCCACGCCGCCGATTTCGCGGCCGCCGGCTGCACGGTCATCGGCATCTCGAAGGACAGCGTGAAGTCGCACGACAAGTTCGTGGCCAAGCACGGGCTGGGGATCGTCCTTGCCTCGGATGAGGCGTCCGATACCTGCGAACGCTGGGGCGTCTGGGCCGAGAAGAGCATGTATGGCAAGAAATACATGGGGATAGAGCGCTCGACCTTCCTCGTCGATGGGGCGGGGCGGATCGCCCGGTCGTGGACCAAGGTCAAGGTGCCGGGCCACGTGGCCGAAGTTCTGGCGGCCGCGCGCGCCCTCTGACGCGCGCGACGCTTGCGAATCGCCCGCGCTTCGGGCGACTGTCCGAAGCTGATCGGCATCTCGCCGGTCGGACCCGAGGGAACGAGATGGCGATGTTCGGCAAGACGAGGATCAACGACCCCGGCCCGCGCCTGACGGCCGAGCCCGAGCCGCAGGTGCCCGCCGTCGCGCCGCAACCCGCCCCCGAGGCATACCGCCCGCGCAGCGGGGTGTCCGTCCTCTCGGCCGACCTCACGGTGGTCGGAAACCTCACCACCCAGGGCGACATCCAGATCGAGGGCGTGGTCGAGGGCGACATCCGCGCCCATCTCGTGACCATCGGCGAAAGCGCCACCATCCGGGGCGAGATCGTGGCCGAAGACATGGTCATCAACGGCCGCGTGATCGGTCGCGTGCGCGGCCTCAAGATCCGCCTCACCTCGACCGCGCTGGTCGAGGGCGACATCATCCACAAGACGATCGCGATCGAGGCCGGCGCCCATTTCGAGGGCTCGGTGCAGCGCCACGACGATCCGATCAATGCCGCTCCCGCCGCACGGGCCGCCCCCCGACGCATCACCGGCTGAAGGCAGGCCGGTCCGTCAGGGGTTGTCGGCCCGGATCGTCACATTGGCCGACCCATAGACCGCTTCGGGCCAACCGAGCGTTACGAGCGTGCGTGCAACGCCTTGCTCGCCTCTGGCATGAGGGAAGGCGTGGATGGTCTCACCATCCTCGGTCACGAGTCCATCGGCAACAACAGCGACCACATTGCGCGCACGGCCGCCAAAAGGCAGCGTGCCCGCAGGATCGATCGTCCAAGTCGCCGCCGGTGTTGCCTGAGCATGCCGCACGAGCGTGGGATTGAACACCTGCGTCGTGATCCCGTTGAAGGTGTTGCCCTGCACCGTGATGTTGCGGAACCGCCCCGCATCGAGGGCGGCAAAGCTCGTGTCCACCTTGTCGATGCGCTCGATCGTGCCGTTGAAGGTCCGGAACACATTGTCGGTTACCGACAGCCCCTGGATGTGATGCCCCGCCCCATGCGGCGTGATCACGAGAAAAGAAAATGAGGGCACCATGTTGCTGACGACGAAGGTGTTGCCGGTGATGGTCAGGCCGCCGAAGCTGAACTGGTTGGCAAAAACGGGATCGGCCTCGCGCTCGTTCGTGAGCTCGATGAAGGCGTTGTCGATGTAGTTGCCCGTCACCGCCGCGCGCAGGTTGATGGCGGTGAACACGATGCCCGCCCGGCGCACCCCCGGCGTCTCCTCGTCACCCTGAAAGAAGTGGTTGCCGATGAACATGTGCCCGGTGCCGTGGACGATCGCGAAATTGCCGAAGCGCACGATGCGGTTGTCGCGGATCTTGGCGTCGTTGGCATTGATGTTGAGGCAGACCGATGTGCGGTCCTGCGCGCGCAGGTTCTGCTCGTTCGACAGGAACTGGCATTCATCGACCAGAAGCCCCTGACAGCCTGTCCCGATCGAGGTCAAGCCCCGATCCTTCGGCGCGTTCACGACGCAGCCGTGCATCCTGAAGGTCAGCCCGGCAGGGGCCAGGATCACCCCGCTCGCGGCCCCGCTGCACAGCAGCTCGATGTTCGTCAGCTCGAACCGATCGAGTTTGCCGAAGCCCGAGAAGTCGAGGATGTAGCGGTGCCGCGTGAAGGTATAGACCCGCGTCCCGCCCGTGTAGCCCGCCGGCGCGCTGAGTTCGACGGTCTGCGCCGCGAGGTTGACGGCGCGCACATAGGTCTCGCGCGCGACCCCGGGCCCGGTCACCAGCGCGCCGACCGCGACCCCTGCGATGTTCTGCACCCCCGTCAGCAGCGTCGGCTGCGCGGTCGAGAAGCTCGCCTGCGAGGTTGTGGTCGCGCTCTCCCACGCCGGGCCCGGCACGACCGAAAGCTGCCCGTTCGTCAGCACGCGCCGGCGCGCGAACTGCTCGCCCCGTCGCCCCGCGAGAGCCGCAACATCGAGCGGGGCCGTGACATCGACCGTCCGTCCGCCCAGATCAAGCACGACATGATCGGTGACGAAGAAGAGCGCCTGAATGGCCTTGCGCAGCCCCTCGGCCTCGTTGCCGAAGGCGCGCGCATAGGTCGGCAGGTCGAAGTTCTGCGTCAGGCTCAGCCGCGCCGTCTCGGGCATCGACAGCCGCCCCTCGAAGCGCACCTGCGCGTTGAGGGTGATGTTGCCGTTGAGCCGATAGGTCCCCGCCGAGATGACAAGGGTCCGCCCCGCCGCCGCCGCATCGGCCAGGAGGAAGGCCGCGCTGTCGTCCGTCACCCCGTCGCCCATGGCGCCATAGTCGCGCACATCGACCCAATCCATCATCACGCGGTGAAAGACATCCGTCCCGTCCAGAACCTCGATGTCGTCGATGCGCACGATCCCGCCGTTCGGCCCCGTGAGGTCGATCCCGACATGGGCATAGACGGGCACCGTGCCCCAGACCATGTCGACCCCCGCCCGCCGGCCCGAGCCGATCACCGCCTCGAGCGTATAGACGCTGCCATAGCGCGTCAGCGTCCGGGGCTGCCCCTCCTGGATCACGCCCGCCACGTTGCGCCCGGCCGCATCCCCCGCCCAGGCCGCGATCCGGACCGTCGGCAGATTGCCCGAGATCGCCTTGATCCGCACGCGGACGCGCAGATACATCCCCGGCACGATGGGCGTCTGGCCCATGTGGCGCAGCTTCTGGCGATCCTGGGTCTTGATGAGGTCGAGCGAGCCGCCGAAATCGGGGTCGGCCGGCACATAGGCTGCGTTCGCCGCCCCCGCATAGCTGGGCGAGCCGGGCGTGCCGTCCCCGCTCGACCACACCCCGAGCCCCGCCGAAAAGGGCGGCGGCATCAGCACCAGCCCGTCCGTGATCGCCTTGTTCATCGCGCACCCCCATCTTCGCGCGCCGAGCCCTGATCGGGCCGGCAAACGCGAGGAGGGGTATCAACGAAGCGTTAACGAAACCCGGCTGCCGCGCACGCTCGCATGCAACGGCCGCTCAGCCCCGGCCGATGAAGGGCATGGTCGTGGCGATCACGGTCATGAACTGCACATTCGCCTCGGGCGGCAGCGAAGCCATGTGCAGGACCGACCGCGCCACATCCGCCACATCCATCGTCGCCTCGACCGCGAGCCGCCCGTCCGCCTGCGGCACGCCCTTCGTCATCGCATCGACCATGCCCGTCAGCGCATTGCCGACATCGATCTGCCCGCAGGCGATGCCATGGGCGCGGCCGTCGAGGGACAGCGCCTTGGTCAGGCCGGTGACCGCGTGCTTGGTCATGGTATAGGGCGCCGATCCGAGCCGCGGCACATGGGCCGAAACCGAGCCGTTGTTGATGATCCGGCCGCCCTTCGGATCCTGCCGGCGCATGATGCCAAAGGCCGCGCGCGCGCACAGATACATCCCGTCGATGTTCACGGCCGAGATCGCGCGCCAATCCTCGAGCGCGATCTCGTCGATCATCCCCGAGGGCAGGAAAATGCCCGCGTTGTTGAAGAGCGCATCGAGCCGCCCGAAGGCGCGCGCGCAGTCGGCGAACCCGCGCTCGACCGCGGCCGCGTCCGTCACGTCGAATGGCAGCACCAGGGCATCGGGATGCCCCCCCGCCGCCTCGCGCAACGGCTCCGCGCGCCGCCCGACCAGCGCCACGCGCCAGCCCGCCCCGAGGAATTCACGCGCGGTCGCCCGTCCGATGCCCGCACCCGCACCCGTGATCATGATCGTCTTCATCGCCCGCCCTCCGCCGCGCGGGCCGCAAGCCGCGCGCGCATCTCCGCCAGCCAGCCGAGCCCCTCGGCCGTCCGCCCCGACCGCGGGCGGTATTCGGCCCCCACATGCCCCGCCCAGCCCGCCGCGGCAAGGGCGGCCAGAACCTCGGCCAGATCGACCTCGCCCCGCCCCGGCTCGCCCCGGTCGGGAACGGCCGCGATCTGCACATGCCCGATCCGCCCCAGATGCCGCCCGATCGCGGTGATGAGGTCGCCCTGCATGATCTGGACATGATAGCAATCGAACATGAGGCGCAGGTTTTCCGCCCCGACCGCCCCGATCGTCCGCACCGCCCCCGCGAGGCTTGCATAATGATAGCCCGGCACGTCGCGCCGGTTGATCGGCTCGATCAGCACCTCGAGGCCGCGCAGGGCGGCCTCGGCGGCGGCAAGGCGCAGGTTCGCGCGCAGCACCGCCTCGGCCGCGCGCCCGCCGCCCGACTTGCCCGCCATGACATGCACGGCCCCCGCCCCGATCCCGGCCGCATGGTCGAGCGCGCGCAGGATCGCCTCGCGCGCCTCGGCCTCGCGCCCGGGCAGGGCGGCAAGGCCGAAATCGCCGCGCCCGAGGTCTCCGGGCGGGGTGTTGATCGCGATCATCCTGATGCCGGCATCCTGCAGCGCCGCGCGCGTGTCTGCCACCGGCACGTCATAGGGAAAGTGGCATTCGACCGCGTCGAACCCGTCGCGCGCCGCCTGCCCGATCCGCGCCAGGAACGGCAGGTCGAGATAGAGAAACCCCAGATTGGCCGAAAACCGCATCCCCGCCCCCCTCGCGCGCCCGTTCTGCGGGTGCGGGGCCGGGGTTGTCAACGCTTGCCCCCGCGTGCGGGCCGGGCCAGTGTCGGAGGCGGCAGGTCGGGCGCTGCGGGTCGGGCGCTGCGGGTCGGGCGCTGCGGATCTGGGCGGGGTGGCATGGGCATCTGGGCGGAACTGGGCGGGCTCTTCGCGGCGGCGTTCCTCTCGGCCACGCTGCTGCCCGGATCGTCCGAGGTGGTGCTGGTGGCCCTCCTGCAGGCCGAGGGCGGGGCGGGGCCGCTGCCCGCCGTCGCGGTCGCGAGCCTCGGCAACACGCTCGGCGCCGTCGTCACCTGGGCGATCGGGCTCGGCCTTGCCACCGCGGGTGCGGCGCGGATGGGCGAGGGCACGCGCGCCCGCCTCGCCCGGGCCGAGGCCTGGCACCGCCGGCTCGGGATCTGGTCGCTCCTGCTGTCGTGGGTGCCGGTCGTGGGCGACCCGATCGTGCTGCTCGCGGGGGTGCTGCGCACGCCCTTCTGGCCCTTCCTGATCCTCGTGGGCCTCGGCAAGACGGCGCGCTATGCGGCCCTTGCCGCCATCGCGGGCGGCTGAGGCTGGCGCAGGCCGCGCGGCCGGTGCATCCTGCGCGTCATGCAGAGCGCACCCAACCCCGGCCGGCTGATCGCGCGCGGCGTCTGCCGCGCCCTGCCGGGGCACGGATTCGTCCCCCTCGAAGAGGTCGTGCCGACCCCGGGCCTGCGCGTCGATGTCATGGCCCTCGGCCCCGACGGCGAGGTCTGGGTGATCGAGTGCAAGTCCTGCCGGGCCGATTTCGTCGCCGACCGCAAGTGGCAGGGCTATCTCGGCTGGTGCGACCGGTTCTTCTTCGCGGTCGACCCCGATTTTCCGGCCGATCTGCTGCCGCCCGAGGCGGGCCTCATCCTCGCCGACCGGCACGACGCCGAGATCCTGCGCCTGCCCGAGGCCCGCCCCCTGCCGCCCGCCCGCCGGCGCGCGCTGGTGCTGCGCTTTGCCCGCCTCGCGGGGCAGCGGCTGCTGGCGGGCACGGGCTAGAGATAGCCCGCGGCCTTCAGGCTCACCTCGCGCGATTTCCCGATGATGAGGTGGTCGTGCAGCACGATGCCCAGCACCTCGGCGGCGTCGCGGATGCGCAGCGTCATCTCGATGTCGGCCCCCGAGGGCGTCGGATCGCCCGAGGGATGGTTGTGCACGAGGATGATTGCCGAGGCGTTGATCTCGAGCGCGCGCTTGACCACCTCGCGCGGATAGACGGGCACATGATCGACCGTGCCGCGCGCCTGCGCCTCGTCGGCGATGAGGACGTTCTTGCGATCGAGATAGAGCACGCGGAACTCCTCGGTCTCGCGGTGGGCGAGCGCGGTCTGGCAATAGTCGATCAGCGCCTGCCAGCCCGAGAGGACGGGGCGGTTGATGACGCGCGCGCGCGCCAGACGCTGCGCCGCCGCCTCGATCAGCTTCAATTCCACGATGACCGCCTCGCCCACGCCCGCGACATCGGCAAGCCGGGCGGGCGGCGCGCTGATGACGCGGTTGAAATCGCCGAACCGCTCGATCAGCGTGCGCGCCAGCGGCTTCACATCCTGCCGCGGGATGGCGCGAAAGAGGACAAGCTCGAGCAGCTCGTAATCGGGCACGGCATCGGGCCCGCCGGCCATGAAGCGCGCCCGCAGCCGCGCCCGATGGTCGCGGATGTAGGACGGCAGCCGCCCCGCAGGAACGAGAGCCACGGGCACGCCATCCTCAGGCAGCGGCAGGAGGGGTGCCGCCTCGTCGAATTCAGCCGGGAAGGGGTCGGTGCTCGGCATGGCCCGAGGATGACGCGCGATGGTTGACGAGCGGTTAACGCGCGGCGTCGATTGACGCGCCGGTGCGAAACGCGCGATGATGAGGCTGTCGCAAGGCGGCAGGGCGGGTAGGCAGAGGATCGGCCGGCACCTCACCCGCCGCGACCACCCATCGACGCGCAGGGGCGGACGGACTGGAATGCTTCGCTTCGCGATCTTGCGCCTCGGCTCGCTCGGTCTGGGCCTTTTCGCGGCGAGCATCGTCGTCTTCGCCGTGATCGAGGTCATCCCCGGCGATCCGGCGCGGGTGATGCTCGGCCTCAACGCGAGCCCCGAGACGCTCGCGGCGCTGCGGGCAGAGCTCGGCCTCGGCGGCGGGCCGGTGGCGCGCTACCTCGACTGGGCGGGCGGGCTGATCCGGGGCGATCTCGGGATCTCCTATACCTACCGCGTGCCGGTCGCGGATCTTGTGGCGCAGCGGGCCGGGGTGTCGGTGCCGCTCGCGATCCTCGCGCTCTTGCTCGCGGTGGCGATCGGGCTGCCGGCGGGGCTGATCGCGGCGGCGCGGCGCGGCACGGCGGGCGATCTCGCGATCATGGGGGCGACGCAGATCGGCATCGCGCTGCCCAATTTCTGGTTCGCGATGCTGCTCGTCTCGGTCTTCGCGGTCGGGGCGGGCTGGTTTCCGTCGGGCGGCTTTCCGGGATGGGATCAGGGCATCGGCGCCAACCTGCGCGCCCTCGTGCTGCCCGCCATCGCGCTCGCGCTGCCGCAGGCCGCGATCCTGGCCCGCGTGCTGCGCGCGGCCCTGCTCGAGACGCTCGGCCAGGACTACATCCGCGCCGCGCGCGGCAAGGGGCTGAGCCGGGCGCAGGCGATCCTGCGCCACGGGCTGCGCAACGCGATGATCCCGGTCCTGACCATCCTCGGGCTGCAATTCTCGTTCCTGATCGCGGGCGCGATCATCATCGAGAACGTCTTCTACCTGCCGGGCCTCGGGCGGCTCGTGTTCCAGGCCATCACCCAGCGCGACCTGATCGTGGTCGAGTCGGTCGTGATGCTCCTGATCCTCGCGGTGGTCGCGGTCAATTTCGCGGTCGATCTGGCCTATGCCGCGATCGACCCGCGGCTGAGGCGCTGAGATGGCGCCCCCCGCCCCGATCCAGCCCGCGCCGTTTCGCCCCGCCGCGATGCGGATCGGCGCCCTGCTCGCAGGGCTATGCGTGCTGGCCGCCCTCCTCTCCTTCGTCTGGACGCCGCATCCGGTGGAGGGAATCGACATCTCGGCCCGCCTGCAACCGCCCGGGGGGGCGCATCCGCTCGGGACCGACCAGTTCGGGCGCGACATCCTCTCGATGCTGATGGTGGGCGCGCGGACCTCGCTCGCGGTCGCGCTGATCGCGGTCGGGATCGGCATGGCCGCGGGCGTGCCGCTCGGGCTGCTGGCGGCGGCGCGGCGGGGGAGCATCGTCGATGCGGTGGTGATGCGCCTCAACGATCTCGTCTTCGCCTTTCCGAGCCTCGTGATCGCGATCCTCGTCACCGCCATCCTCGGACCCTCGGCCACGAACGCGATCCTCGCGATCGGGATCTTCAACATCCCCGTCTTTGCCCGCGTGACCCGCGGCGCGGCGCTGAGCCTGTGGACGCTCGATTTCGTCCGCGCCGCGCGGCTGGCGGGCAAGGGGGCCGCGCGCATCTCGGTCGAGCACATCCTGCCCAACATCGCGGCCCTCCTGATCGTGCAGGGCACGATCCAGTTCAGCCTCGGCATCCTCGCCGAGGCGGGGCTTTCCTATGTGGGCTTGGGCGCGCAGCCCCCCGTTCCGAGCTGGGGGCGGATGCTTGCCGATGCGCAGACCCTCATCGCGCTCGCGCCCCATGTCGCGCTGATGCCGGGGCTTGCCATCGTGCTGACGGTGCTCGGCCTCAACCTGCTCGGCGACGGGCTGCGCGACCGGCTCGATCCGCGCCTCGGGGGGCAGGGATGACGCTCCTGTCGGTGCAGGGCCTCAGGCTCGCGCTCGGGGGGCGCGAGATCCTCGCGGGCGTCGATCTGGCGATCGCGGCCGGAACGGTCACGGGCCTCGTCGGCGCCTCGGGGTCGGGCAAGTCGCTCGCGGCGCTCGCGATCATGGGGCTCGCGCCCGAGGGGGCCGCGACGGGCGGGTCGGTCCGCCTCGGGGGGCGCGAGATGCAGGGCGCGCCCGAGGCCGATCTCTGCCGCATCCGCGGCCGCGACATCGCGATGATCTTCCAGGAGCCGCTCACCGCCCTCGATCCCCTGCGCACCATCGGCGATCAGGTCGCCGAGACGCTGCTCATCCACCGCGCCTGCCCGCGACCCGAGGCCCGCGCCCGCGCCGGCGCGATGCTCGCCCGCGTCGGGCTGCCGCCCGAGCGTGTGCCCCCGGGGCGCTATCCGCACGAGCTGTCGGGCGGCCAGCGCCAGCGGGTCGCGATCGCGATGGCGGTGGCGCTGCGCCCGCGCCTGCTGATCGCGGATGAGCCGACGACCGCACTCGATGTCGTGACCCAGGCGCAGATCCTCGGGCTCATGCGCGGGTTCGTCGCGGCCGAGGGAATGGCGCTCCTGCTTATCAGCCACGATCTGGCGGTGGTGGCGGGCATCGCCGACCGCGTGGCAGTGATGTCGGAGGGCCGCATCGTCGAGGAGGGGCCCGCGCGTGCCCTGATCGCGCAGCCCGCCCATGCCGCGACGCGGGCGCTGGTCGCCGCCGCGACCCACCGCCCGGCGCGGGCCGCACCCCCTGCCCCCGGCCCCGATGCAGCGCCCCTGCTCGCGTGCCGCGAGGTGTCGCGCAGCTACCCGCTCCCCCGCCCGCACCCCTTCGCGGCGCGTCCCCGCCTTCTCGCGCTCGACCGCGTCAGCCTTGCGCTGGCGCGGGGCGAGAGCCTCGGCATCGTCGGGGCCTCGGGGTCGGGGAAATCGACCCTCGGGCGCGCCGTGCTCGGCCTCGACCCTATCGATGGGGGCGAGATCACGCTCGGCGGGGTGCGGGTCGATCCGGCGCGGATGCCGCAGGCGCTGCGCGCGCGAATGCAGGCCGTCTTTCAGGATCCCTACGCCAGCTTCGACCCGCGCCAGAGCGTCGGCCGGCTGGTCGCCGAACCCTTCCACCTCGCGCCCGACGTGCCGGCCGCCGAGCGGCGGGATCGCGTTGCCGAGGCGCTCCGCGACGTGGGCCTTTCGCCCGACGACGCCGGCCGACGCATCCACGCCTTTTCGGGCGGGCAGCGCCAGCGCATCGCGCTGGCGCGCGCGCTCGTGCTGCGCCCCGACCTCATCGTGCTCGACGAGGCCGTCTCGGCGCTCGACCCGGCGGTGCGGGCGCGCATACTCGATCTGCTGGCCGCGCTGCAGGCGCGCCACGGGCTCGCCTATCTCTTCATCGGCCACGACCTCGAGGTGGTGGGCGCGATCACCGACCGCGTGATCGTGCTCGAGGCCGGCCGCATCGTCGAGACGGGCCCGACCGCGCGCCTCCTCGCAGCGCCCGCGCACCCGCACACCCAAGCCCTCGTCGCCGCCGTCCCGCGCCTGCCGCGCTAGCGTCCGGGCGCGACGGCCAGCAGGGGGGCAGCGCCCACCTGCCGATCGAGGACCCCTCGACGGGGTCCGAGATCGTTCCCGGCCGGGCGCGCCGGCCGGTCAGAACGCGACCTTGTCCCCGCCCTTGAGCTTCAGGATCTCGCGCGCATCGGCCGGTGTCGCGACCTCGAGGCCCAGCCCCTCGATGAGCGCGCGCGCCTGCGCGACCTGCTCGGCGTTCGACCGCGCCAGCCGCCCCGGCCCGATCCAGAGCGAATCCTCGAGCCCCACGCGCACATGCCCGCCCATGCCGGCCGACATCGCCGCGATCCGCATCTGGTTGCGCCCCGCGCCCAGCACCGACCATTCGTAATCGTCGCCGAACAGCCGGTCGGCGGTGCGCTTCATGTGCATCACGTCCTCGGGGTGGCCGCCGATGCCGCCGAGGATGCCGAAGACGCTCTGGACGAAGAAGGGTGCCTTCACGAGTCCCCGGTCGACGAAATGCGCCAGCGTATAGAGGTGCCCGATGTCGTAGCACTCGATCTCGAAGCGCGTGCCCTGATCGGCGCAGGTCACGAGGATACGCTCGATGTCGGCGAAGGTGTTGCGGAATATCCGGTCCTTCGAGCCTTCCAGATAGGGCCGCTCCCAGTCGTGGCGGAAATCCTTGAAGCGCTCGAGCATCGGATAGAGACCGAAGTTCATGGACCCCATGTTGAGCGAGGCGACCTCGGGCTTGAAGGCGACGACCGGGTTGATGCGCTCATCGACAAGCATCGTCGGCGCGCCGCCCGTGGTGATGTTGACGACGCAATCCGACCGCTGGCGGATGACGCGCAGGAAGGGTTCGAACCGCGCGGGCGACTGGTCGGGCGCGCCCGTCTCGGGGTTGCGCGCGTGCAGATGCACGATGGCGGCCCCCGCCTCGGCCGCCTCGATCGCGGCGTCGGCGATCTCTTCCGCCGTGATCGGCAGGTGGGGCGACATCGAGGGGGTATGGATCGCCCCCGTGACCGCACATGTGATAATGACCTTGCGCTTTTCCATGACCGTCCTCCCGCTTCGAGGCCTCTGCCCTGGTGGAAGTGTTGGCAGGCGAATGGGCAGGATGCAACACGCCACGCCGGTCAGGCGGAACCCACAGGCGGCACGGATCGTGCATGCGATCCGGATCAACACCAACAGTCGAGTGCACATGCCACGCAATCGGACCCACACGACCCGCACCAGCGCGCAGGTTCGGCCCATGGGTGCAGGGGGGGCGCTCGTGCTCGGTGGACTCGGACTGCAGGCCTGCGGCGGGGCGTCCTCCGGGGCCGACAGCGGCTCGGGCGGTGGGAACTCCGGCGGAGGCGGTTCGGGCGGTGGCGGCTCTGGGACGCACAGCATCTCGACCACGCCGATGGCCGCACCGGCGGCAGGCAGCGTTATCGAGCTTGCCCGGATAGGCGGCAGCTACAGCCTCGAGGCACCCGCGAACTTCGCCCTCGCCCCGAACGCAGGCGCGCGGCTCGAGGTCGCGGACGCGATCGGGAACGGCTATTCGATCTCGCTTCGGGCGAGCGGGACGGGCACACTCGAGATCGACTTCGTCGACGCCGGCGACACCATGACACTCGAGGCGGGCAGCACGCTCTCGGGCTTCACGACCTTGCGGGTTCGGGACGGGACACTCGACACGACCGACGCCGATCTCGGCACCATCACCCGCGTCGAGGTCGCCTCTGGCATCCGACTCAGCGTGCCGCAGCTGCTCTCTATCCCGACGCTCTACACCGCATCCGAGGATGGCCGCTTCGTCATCGAAGTCGCGAGCACGGCAGAGGCGGAAGAGTTGCGTACCCTCCTGTCCTCGGAGAGCCTGCTCATCTATGGCGGCACGGTCGATCTGGTCGCAGCCCCGTCAGCAAGCATCACCCCGCTTGCGCTCAATGCCTACGAAGTCGAGGCCTCAAGCTTCGTGCGCGACCCCGATGCCCTGCCGCCCGGGGCCGCTCTGCTCAACCCCGACCGGGTGGGCAACCTCGCGCTCGGGACTGGGTTTGGCGACATCGCGATCACGCAGGAAGGCACGCGCTACGTCTTCACCCCCGCGACCGGCAGCCCGGGCCGGATCGAAGCCGCCGATGTGGGCAGCATCATCGTGACAAGCCGGACACTCACGGGAGATGCGGTGGTTCTCGACGAGGAAACGGTGACGGGCTCGGGCAATGTCGTGATCACCCGGCTCGAGGGCGACGGATCCGCGATCCTGAGCAACATCTCGGTCGCGGGCACCAAGCGCGCCTTCGTGACGGGGGATGTGACCTTCACGGGCGAGTTGGGATCCTTCGCGACGACGGTTGCCGCTGGCAAGACCTTCTCGGCGGCGGCGGCGCTCGTGTCGGGGCGCACGATCGACGGGGCGGGCGCGGTCACGGTCAGTGCACTCGACGACAGCCCGCGCGCCGATCTGGGCGACATCACCACGGCCGCGGTCACGGCGGTGGCGCGGCTGGCCAACGAGACGGTCACCTTCGCAGGCGATCTGGGCAAGGCCGCCGTCACGATCTACGGCACGACCGGGGGCGCGCGCGATATCTTCAACATCGACGGCGCAACCTTGGGCACCTCGACCTTCGGCGTGGCGCCCGACGCCGTGCTGCAGGGCCGGGCATCGAAGCTCAGCGGCATCACGGGGGCGGGCGCCGGCACGATCGAGGTGACAGCGCTCGAACGGACGCCGGCGGCCGACCTGTCGCTTCTGACCGCCACGACGGTAACAGCGGCGGCGGCGCTCGCCAACGAGACCGTCGCCTTCACCGGCAAGCTGGGCAAGGCCGCGGTGACGATCACGGGGACAAGCGGCGGAACTGCGGATGTCTTCAACATCGACGGCGCGACGATGGGCACCGCAACCTTTGCCGTCGGGCCGGATGCGACGCTGCAGGGTGCGGCCGCAAAATTCAGTGGCATCACCGTCACGGGCACGGGCACCGTGGATGTCACGAACTTCACGGCGGACGCGAACCTCTCGGGGCTAGCGCCAGAACTTGGCGTGATCGTGCAGATCGGGACGAACGGTCTCGACATCTCGACGAACGCCAATCTGGGATCGGTCGACACGTTCAACCTTGCCGAGAACGTCTCGGTCACCATGACCTCGGCGCAGAACGCGCGCCTCAATGACGGGATCGGCACGAATTCCGTCAGCCTCTCGGATCGCGCCACACAGACGACCGGGAACGCCAATGTCGAAGCCTATCTGCTCGCCAATGTCGCGCAGAACATCTTCATCCTGGGCCGGGACGACCAGAACGTAACGGGTGCCGCGGGCCATGCCGACACGATCCGCACGGGCGCGCGCACGACGGTGACGGGCACCTTCGCGCTTGGTGCGACGGGTACGGACATCCTTGAGATCAGCACGACCGGCACGAACATCAGCGCCGCGACCACGACCGAGGTCGAGCAGATCAATCTGGCTGATGGGGTCGCGGCGACGATGACGCGGGCCCAGCACGACAGGATCGGGACGGCGGCGGGCACGAATGTGGTGACGCTGACCGATGCGGGCACGATCACCGCCAAGACGGCCATCGAGGGCTATGTGCTTGCCAACGACACCGGCAACGACATCACGCTGACGGCGGCCGGGCAGGATGTGACGGGCGCCGCGGCGCACGCCGACACAGTGCGCACGGGCACGCTTGCAGGGTTCGTGGGGACCGTCCTCGACCTCGGCAGTTCGGGGACGGACACGATCATCGTCGGCCAGACGGGCACCGACCTGTCGGGCATCAACGCGGGCGCCGCCACGACGGCCGAGACCCTCGTGATCACGGGGCTCGCGCTGACGACGATGACAACAGCGCAGCACGCGGCCTTTTCCTCGATCACCGCGACCGGGACCGAGGCGATCGCGTTCTCGAACATCGCCACGCAGGGCACGACCGGCGTCGCCGCGATCGAGACCTACGCCATGGTCGATCTCTCTGGCAACGATTTCACCATTGGCACCGGCGCCCAGAACGTCACCGGCGCGGCAAGCCACGCCGACACCGTGCGGACGGGGGCGCAGACGACCGTCACCGGCACCTTCGCGCTCGGCAATTCGGGGACCGACGTGCTCGTGATCACGACCACGGGCACGAACATCAGCGGCGCGACCGTGGCCCAGGTCGAGGCGATCAATCTCGCGACCGACGTCAACGCCACGATCGCCGCCGCCCAGCATGCGCGCCTCGGAACGGCCACGGGGACGAACACCATCACCTTCAGCGATGCCGCGACCGTCACCGGGAACGCGCAGGTCGAGGGCTATGTCCTCGCGACCGCCGCCGGCAACGTCTTCACCATCGGGGCAGCCGGGCAGGACGTGACGGGCTCGGCCAACGCCGACCGCTTCAACACCGGGCAACTGACCGATCTCACCGGCACGATCATCGTTTCGGGCGGCGGCGCGGACACGCTCGGCATCACGACGAGCGGAACGGACATCTCGGGCATCAACGCGGGCTTGGTGACGGGGGCCTCCATCCTCAGCATCGACAACATCGCCGCCGTCTCGATGACGGCCGCGCAATATGCGGGCTTCGCTACGATCAACGCGCTCGGGACGAACACCCTCACCCTCACCACCGCGATCGCGGGCGGCACCATCAACCCGGGGATCGAGACCTTCGTCGTCGCGGCGGGGACGAACGCCGTCACGACCATGACCGAGGGGCAGACGGTCGACGCACGCGCGCTGATCGACGGTCAGGTGCTGACGCTCGCAGGGTCGCACAACGTGACGGTGCAACTCTCCCTCGGCGATCTGACCTCGACCTCGAGCGGGGCGGTCCGGGTCGAGGGGGGCGACGGCTCCAACGTCATCACCACCGGATCGGGCAACGATGTCATCATCGGCGGCGACGGCGACGACACCATCAACGCGGGCCTCGGGATCAACCAGATCATCTTCGGCGACACGCTGGTTTCGGGAACCGCCGGATCCGTGCGCGGCGCGCAGGACTCGATCGGGCGGGACACCATCAAGGCCTTCGTGCCGAACACCGACAAGCTCGTGATCGACGAGACAATCTTTGGCAACATGGGCAACGGCACGAGCGGCGCCGGCGGTCCGCTGGCGGCCAACCAGTTCCACACCCAGGCGGGGACGGGCGCGATCACCAACGCGGCCTTCGATGTCGACGGCAACGGCGCCTTCATCTTCGACAGCACCGGCAAGACCCTCTATTTCGTCCAGGCCGGTGCGGCCTTCACAAGCGGAACGACGACCATCAGCGGGCTCGAGACGGCCCAACTTGCCGTTGCCATTGCGATCTTCGACATGGGAACCGCCCCGGCCCTGACCGCGACCGACTTCCTCATCGTGGCGTGATGCGCATGACACCTCCGACCCTGCCCCGCCCGAGAACTGCGACCTCGCGCAAGATGGCCTCGACCGCACTGCCGCTTCTGGCGCTGGCAGGCTGCGGGGTCGAGACGCCGATCTATTGCCTCGGCGCCCAAGTCTGCGGCTCGAACGCGAATGATTCGCTTACCGGCACCTCGCGGGGCGAGGAAATTCGCGCCATCGGGGGCAGCAACACCATCAACGCTCTGGGCGGCAACGACGTGATCTGGGGCGCGGACGGCAACGACACCATCAACGGCGGAAGCGGGGACGACTGGATCAACGCAGGCGGCGGCGACGACATCATCGACCCCGGCCCCGGCGACGACGTCATCCTGGCCGGAACGGGCGACGATCTCGTGCATCTCTCCGAGGGCGAGGATTTCGAGGATGGCGGGCCGGGCATCAACACGCTGGGCGTGCCGGCGACGCTGTCGGCCTATCCGCGCATCACGATCGATTTCATCGTCGGCAAATACTACACGACCGGCGCGCCGGTGCCGATCGCGGCCAGTTTCACGAACTTTCACCACCTGAAGTCGTTCGGAATGGTCGACCTGCTGGTCTACACCACCAACTCCTCGACCATCGTCGAGACGGCCGGCGGCAACGACGAGATCATCGCCGGCAACGGCAACGACGAAATCACGACGGGCGGCGGCAACGACGTGATCGACCCGGGCTCGGGGCGCGACCGCGTCTTTGCGGGGCCGGGCGATGACGTGATCTATCTCACGCTGGGTGACAAGTATTTCGACGGCGGCGGAGGGTCCGACACGCTGCGCCTGTCGGCGAGCTTCGGCACGACGCCGATCCATGTCGACCTGTCGCGCAACCTCTATTTCTTCCCCTCGCTCGCCGAGGCCGAGGACGGATTCGACAAGCGCTTCTTCGCGATGGAGAATGTCGAGGTGCTCTCGACCGGCAATGTCACGCTGATCGGGGATGCGAACGCCAACCGCCTCACGGGCGGGGGCGGCAACGACACGCTGATCGGCGGGGTCGGGGCGGATGTGCTTTCGGGCGGCTCGGGCGACGACACGATCCACGCCGAAGAGGATGACACGATCGACGGCGGCCCAGGCAACGACACGGTGCGTTTCGCCGCACCGGTGACGGCGGCCAAGCTGTCGGATACCGACCTCGTCAATATCGGGCGCATCATCCTCGAGACCGCGATGGCGGCGGATTTCTCGGTCCAGACGGAGTCGCTCAACATCACCGGCAGCGCGGGGGCGGACACGATCACGGGCGGGCGTGGGGACGATTTCATCACGCCCGGCGCGGGGGCGGACACGATCGTCGCCGGGCGCGGCAGCGACACCATCGACCTGACCGAGACCGTAGCCGCGACTGACCGCGTTCGGCTCACGACGACGGATGCGCCCGACACGATCACAGGTTTTGGCCATGTGACCGACGACATCATCGAGATCAGCATCGGTGCCATTGTGCCGGTCAACGGCAATGGCGGCTCAATCTCGGCCGGGACCGCCGTCGTCATCCAGTCGCAGGTCAACGGCTCAAGCGCGCCGCTCGAGATCGAGACCCACATCCTCGCGCTCACGACCGATTTTGCGAGCACGACCGAGATGCTTTCCAGCATCAACGGCGGCACCGTCGAAGCTGCGTCGGGGCTTGCCGACGGGGCGGACATCCTCGTGCTGTGGTTCGAGTCGACTGCGGGGGTGACGGTGCTCTCGCGGGTGGAGATATCGGTAACGGCAGTCGATGGTCAGGACACCGCGATCGACGACAATGCGGCGAACACGACACTTGCCCTCATCACGGGCGGGGATCTGGTCGGCATCCTCGATGGGGGAAACTTCGCCTTCGTCGCTTGATCGCGCGAGGTCAGAGCCAGTCGCGCAGGACGGGGATCAGCGGCAGGTCCGCCGGGGGCATCGGATAGGACGAAAGATCGCGTGCATGGACCCAGCGGATGCGCTGGCCCTCGCGGGGGTTTGCGATACCCTGCCAGCGGCGACAGGCAAACAGTGGCATGAGCAGGTGGAAATCCTCGTAGCCGTGGCTCGCGAAGCTCAGAGGCGCAAGGCAGCTTGCGCGCGTCTCGATCCCGAGTTCTTCCCGCAACTCGCGGATGAGGGCGGCCTCGGGCGTCTCGCCCGGCTCGACTTTGCCCCCCGGAAACTCCCACAGCCCGGCCATCGACTTGCCTGAGGGCCGCTCGGCGATCAGCACCCTGCCGTCGGCATCGATAAGGGCCGCCGCCGCGACGAGGACGACCTTCAAGACCGGTAGTCCCCGTTGATCGCGATGTAGCCATGCGTCAGGTCGCAGGTCCAAACCGTGCGCGCCCCGCTACCGATTCCCAGATCGACGCCGATCACCAGATCCTGCGCGCGCATGTAGGCGCTGACCGCGGCCTCGTCATAGGCCGGGGCGCGCGCGCCGTTCTCGGCCACCACATGTGGCCCGAAACGGATCGAGAGGCGGTCGCGATCAGCCGCGGCGCCCGATTTCCCGACGGCCATCACGACGCGGCCCCAGTTCGCGTCCTGCCCCGCGATCGCGGTTTTCACGAGGGGCGAGTTCGCGATCGCCATTGCCACACGGTGCGCGTCGCGATCGTCGGACGCGCCTGTCACGGCCACCTCGACAAACTTCGTCGCCCCCTCACCATCGCGCACGACCTGCCAGGCAAGGTCGCGCATAACGCCGCCCAGCGCGTCGGCAAAGGCGCGGGTGGAGGCGCTCTGGGGGTTCCCGAGCGGCGCGGCCGGGGATTGCCCCGTCGCCGCCACCATCACGGCGTCCGAGGTCGAGGTGTCGCCATCGACCGTGATGCAGTTGAAGCTGCGATCGACCTCGCGCGAGACGATCTGCTGCAGCGCGGGGGCCGCGATGGCCGCATCGGTGAAGATGTAGACAAGCATCGTCGCCATGTCAGGGGCGATCATGCCCGATCCCTTCGCGATGCCGGCGATGCGGATCTTGCCGCCCTCGGCCGCGACCTCGGCCGCGGCACCCTTGGGGAAGGTGTCCGTCGTCATGATGGCGCGCGCGGCATCGGCGATGGCCCCGCCATCGAGCGTGCCCGCCATCGGCCCGAGTGCCGAGGCGATGCGCTCATGCGGGAGCGGCTCGCCGATGACCCCGGTCGAGGAAGTCAGAACCGCCCCTGCCGGGATCCCGAGCGCGGCACCCGCCGCCGTGCAGATCGCCGCAACGCTAGCGACCCCGGCACGGCCCGTGAAGGCGTTGGCGTTACCCGAATTGATGACGATGGCCGCGCCATGCGGGGCGGCCATCCCGCCCGCGATCTTGGCCTCGGCGTCTAGGACGCTGGCGGCGCGCGTTGCCGAGCGGGTGAAGGCGCCCGCGAGGCTGCTGCCCGGCGCGATCTCGATCAGCGTCACGTCGGTGCGGCCGGCATAGCGCACCCCGGCCGCGGCGACGGCAAAGCGCACGCCGGCGATGGCCGGCAGGTCTGGAAACGCAGCCGGGGCAAGCGGTGAGCGGGGCAGCGCGGCCTTGGTCGCGGGTTTGGGTGCGGCCACGGCGGCACCCTCAGCATCCGCAGCGCGCAACTTGCGCTTGGCGCGACCGAGCTTGTGCTTGAGGTCCTTCGCCTCGGCCTTCCAGTCCGTCTTGCCCATGATCTGCGTTCCTATTTCGAGAAGAGCGCCGGGTCGAACGCCGCGGCAGGGTCTATCCCGTCAACGCTGCGCACGACCTCGACCGAGCGGACGGCCTCGGCGATCCGTTCATCCACCAATCGGTTCTCGACTTCGGCCGCAAGACTGTCGCGCACCTGCTCGAAGCTCGGGACCGAGGCGATGCGCGTCTCGATGAGCTTGACAAGGTGCCAGCCGAACTGGGTCTGCACGGGCGCCGAGACCTCGCCGGGCTTCAGGGCGACGACGGCAGCCTCGAAGGGTGCAACCATGACACCCGGGCCGAACCAGCCCAGTTCACCCCCCCGCGCCGCGGCGCCATCCGTGGAATGCAGCCGCGCCAGTTCGCCGAAATCGGCGCCCGCCGCGATCTCGGCCGCGAGTTTCTGCGCCGTCGCCTCGTCGGCGACAAGGATGTGGGCGGCGTTGTATTCGGTATCGGGCGCGCGGTCGGCGAAGCGCTCGGCATAGGCGGCCTTGAGCGCATCCTCGGTCAGGCCGCCTTCGATCGTGGCCTCGAGCGCCTTTGCCGCAAGAACGACGCGGGAATAGTTCTCGATCGCGAGGCGCTCGCGCGCCGCTGGTTCGGGGTTGCTTTCCGCAAGAGCCTGCTGGCGGATCAGCTGATCGAGGATTGCGGTGAAGAGCACATCGGGCGGCTCTGCGCGGGTCTCGGGTGGAAGTTGGGCTGCCATGACGGCGACATGGCCCAGCGTGATGGCGACACCGTTCACGGTTGCCACGACCTGACCGGGATCGGCCGTCTGCGCGAAGGTCGGCGTGCCGATCGTCGCGGCGCAAACGAGCGCAGCCGAGGCGGCCAGACGCTGCAGTTTAGAATTCATCGCGTTCCCCAAGCTTCCGGGCGCCGTTTCGGCGCGTGACGTTGACACCCAACCGACTGCCCCTTACATCGCTGGGGCGCGCAGGAAAGGCCGCGCCGTCCTTCTACGGCAAGCCGGAACCGCCCGGCAAGGCCGCTCGGGCGGAGATGCGCGCGTTGTCGGGGCCACCTGCCCCTCGGAGATGACATGCTCGGTCTCGGATCGCTTGCCCGCAAGGTGTTCGGCTCGCCGAACGACCGCAAGATCAAGGGCGTGCGCCCCCTGGTCGAGAAGATCAACGCGCTGGAAGCAGAGTTCGCAGCCCTCGACGATGCGGGCTTGCGCGCGCGCACCGAGGCGTTGCGCAACCGCGTCGCGGCGGGCGAGAGCCTCGATGCCGTCCTGCCCGAGGCCTTCGCAAATTGCCGCGAGGCCGCGCGCCGCGCGCTTGGCCTGAGGGCGTTCGATGTCCAGCTGATGGGCGGGATCTTCCTGCACCAGGGCAACATCGCCGAGATGAAGACGGGCGAGGGCAAGACGCTGGTCGCGACCTTTCCGGCCTATCTCAACGCGCTGACGGGCCGGGGCGTGCACATCGTCACGGTCAACGACTACCTCGCCAAGCGCGACGCGGAATGGATGGGCAAAGTCTATGGCGCGCTCGGCCTCACGACCGGGGTCGTCTATCCCTGGCAGCCCGACGAGGAAAAGCGCGCGGCCTATCGTGCCGACGTGACCTATGCGACCAACAACGAGTTGGGCTTCGACTATCTGCGCGACAACATGAAGTCGCGGCTCGAGGACATGGCGCAGCGCGGCCATGCCTTCGCGATCGTGGACGAGGTCGATTCGATCCTGATCGACGAGGCGCGCACCCCCCTCATCATCTCGGGGCCGAGCCAGGACCGGTCGGACCTCTATGTCGCGGTCGACCGCCTGATCCCCCAGCTTTCGCCCGAGCACTACAAGCTCGACGAGAAGGCGCGCACCGTCACCTTCTCCGAGGAAGGCAACGAGGCGATCGAGGCCACCGTGCGCGCGGCGGGGCTCCTGCCCGATGACCGCTCGCTCTATGATCCCGAATCGACGACGCTGGTGCATCACCTCAATCAGGCGCTGCGGGCGCACCGGCTCTTTCACAAGGACCAGCACTACATCGTCCGCGACGGCGAGGTGATGCTGATCGACGAATTCACGGGCCGCATGATGCGCGGCCGGCGGCTCTCGGACGGACTCCATCAGGCGATCGAGGCCAAGGAGGGCGTCACGATCCAGCCCGAGAACGTGACCCTCGCCTCGGTCACCTTCCAGAACTATTTCCGCCTCTACGGCAAGCTTGCGGGCATGACCGGCACCGCCGCGACCGAGGCCGAGGAATTCGCCGAGATCTACGGCCTCGGCGTCGTCGAGGTGCCGACGAACCGCCCCGTCGCGCGCAAGGACGAGCACGACGCCGTCTATCGCACCGCGCGCGAGAAATACGACGCGATCCTGAACGAGATCCGCGCCGCCCACGAAAAGGGCCAGCCGATCCTTGTCGGCACGACCTCGATCGAGAAGTCCGAGATGCTCTCGGCGATGCTGACCAAGGCGGGTGTCCCCCACAACGTGCTGAATGCCCGCCAGCACGAGCAGGAGGCGCGCATCGTCGCCGAGGCCGGCCGCCCCGGCGCCGTCACCATCGCCACCAACATGGCCGGCCGCGGCACCGACATCCAGCTTGGCGGCAATGTCGAGATGCGCGTGATGGAGGCGCTCGCCGCCGACCCCGCGGCGCACCCCGACGCGGTGCGCGCCCGGATCGAGGCCGACCATGCCGCCGACAAGGCCCGCGTCCTCGCGGCCGGCGGCCTCTTCGTGCTCGCGACCGAACGGCACGAGAGCCGGCGGATCGACAACCAGCTCCGCGGCCGCTCGGGCCGTCAGGGCGATCCCGGGCGCTCGGCCTTCTACCTCTCGCTCGAGGATGACCTCATGCGCATCTTCGGGTCCGAGCGGCTCGACAAGGTGCTCTCCACCCTCGGGATGAAGGAAGGCGAGGCGATCGTCCACCCGTGGGTCAACAAGAGCCTCGAGAAGGCGCAGGCCAAGGTCGAGGCGCGCAACTTCGACATCCGCAAGCAACTCCTGAAATTCGACGACGTGATGAACGACCAGCGCAAGGCGATCTTTGGCCAGCGGCTCGACATCATGCGGGCCGAGGACGTGGGCGAGATCGCGCGTGATATGCGCCTTCAGGTCATCGACGATCTGGTCGACACCCACCTGCCGCCCAAGTCCTACGCCGACCAGTGGGACGCCGAGGGGCTGGCCGCAGCGCTGCGCACGGGCCTCAACCGCGACCTGCCGATCCTCGACTGGGCGGGCGAGGACGGGGTCGATCAGGACACGGTGCGCGAGCGGATCACGGCCGATGTCGAGGCCTACATGGACGAAAAGACCGCCGCTTTCGGGCCCGCGGTCATGCGCGACATTGAAAAGCAGATCCTCTTGCAGACCATCGACGGCAAGTGGCGCGAGCATCTCTTGCGGCTTGAGCATCTGCGCTCGGTCGTGGGCTTCCGCGGCTATGCGCAGCGCGACCCGCTCAACGAATACAAGACCGAGGCCTTCACGCTCTTCGAATCGATGCTTGAGGGGCTGCGCAGCGAGGTCACGCAGAAACTCTCGCTCATCCGGCCGATGACGGCCGACGAGCAGGCCGCCCTCCGCCGGCAGTTTGAGGCCCAGCAGACCGCTCTCGCCGCTGCCGCGACCCCACCACCCCCGCCAGAACCCGCGGCAAATCCGGACTTCGACGAAGCAAATCCGGCCTCTTGGGGCGATCCGGGACGCAATGACGCCTGCCCCTGCGGCTCGGGAAAGAAGTTCAAGCACTGCCACGGCAAGATCTGAGGCGCGCGCTCCGCGGGCCGGATGGGCCCTCCCGCATGCGCGGGGCAAGGTGGGTATTCCTTGCGCGGCACTGGAGGGGGTGAGCGATGAAAGTCCTGCTAGGTCTTCTCGTCGGGCTGATGGCAGTGCCCGTTCCGTTGGCAGCTGCGATCCTTGATCCTGTCGGCAGCGCCCGGTTGTGTGCCGAGCTCGCGGCGCCAAATCCCGGCGCCTTGCCCGACCGGATTGGCATTTCGGCCAGCTATCGAGAGACCTACCTCAGCGACTTCGACAATTACATGCACGCCTATGCACTCTACATCACCGCGCTCTCGTCTCAGGCGGTCGTGTCGGACGAGGCGGCGCGCGAGTTGCGGGCGGAAATCATCGCGAACGCCCGACGTCGGCCTATAGCCTACAACATCGACGACGACGTG
>JBIKVM010000115.1:0-9522 GCA_044356825.1 Limisphaerales bacterium | reverse complement strand
TGGTGGTGCCGCAAGCGCTCGCCTATGCGCGCGACAAGCCAAGGTATGCGCCCGAAGACCAGGAGGTGGTCGAGTCGTGGCTTCGCGACGTGATCGGAAACCTGCAGCAGGACTATGCCCTCCAGACCTTCCCGCTTGACAACAAGCGGTATCTGTTCGGAGTTCTGATGGCTGCGCATGGCCATGCTGCGGGTGATCGGCGGATGCTCGACAAGGCCTTCAGGATCTACACGACGGCAATCGAGGGGCAGAGGCGCGACGGATCGCTTCCGCGCGACAGCGGGCGCGGCGGCAGCGCGCTGCACTATTCCAATCAGGCGGTCGGAAATCTGGTTGCACTTGCCGATGTGCTGGAGACCGCCGGCATAGCCGCATGGGACTATCAGGACGGGGAAAAGTCGATCCACTCGATCATCCGGTTCCTGCTCGATGCGACCGAGGACCCCTCGCTCATCGCCGGATATGCGAACGATCCCGATATGCGCGATGCGAGCTTCCCGGGAACGTCTCCGACGAACCAGGACCGATCATGGCCCGAAAAGGAAACCTCGAGCTGGGGGCACTACTACATCAAGCGTTTTGGCCGGAATGAGACTGCAGAGCGGCTTCTCGACCTCTCGCCGTTCCTGAGATGGGGGCTGATCGGCCAACCGGACGGCCCCTATGGTAACGCGCGATGCTACGCCGGGTGACGCCGCGACAATGAGGCTAGCCAGCTCTTGCGCGCCCCTGTCCGGGCAGGCGAACCGCGCACGAAACCTGACTGCCCCCGAGAGTTCCCACGCCGTGAGGTCGGGTCTACCCGAGCTGAAAGAGCGGACGGCATGAGGCAGAGCCGTTTCGCCGAACCACGCATCTTCGGGATGGAGCAGTCATTCGACAGGGTCGTGGTCTACAATCCAGCCATCTGGAACGGTGTATCCACCGCTTGGAGCAGTCCAGGTTTGGCCTGTCGTTGGGTTTATGTAATTGACTAGCGCCTGTGATGCTGGCCCGGTCGGCGGTATAAAGCCCTCTGGCATCCCGTCGGGCGCATTTGCTTTATATTCGGATGAGATGCTCGCAACATTGGCGGACGGCGATCCATAGCCGTCTGTGGCTGAACTCTTGAACGTGTCAATCTGCATGCACCCGCAGAGTGCCATGAAACACGTGGATACCGCAGTTTTTCCGTACATGATGTCCCCTGCCGTTGCGGCACGTCCCGATACCAAATGCAAGAAGACCCTGAACTTCCGACAGTCTTTTCATGGCGGGATCCGCTGTCGCAAGTTTGCCTGTCTTTGTGGAGAGATCAAGCGACCTCTGCTCCGCGGGTGACTGGTTTCACTTGAGCCGCGCGATTGTGCGCACAGGGTCTCGCCGCGTTCAGCCTTGTCCATTCGGAGCGGCTCTGTTGTGCTAGTTACCCAAGGGCCGGAGTCCCCCCTTACCCGGACGGATTTGTCCCTTGGCCTCAGTGCTCGGTGCACTGAGCGCGGTGAAGCCGTTCGGGATGCCAACAGTACTTGAAACTCAGCGACGTGAGGGGCGTGGTCCAGCGCGGACTGAAGCTGCCCCGAAAGTCTGACGCAATGCGCGCAGTCTGTGCCCGGATTCGGTCACCGATTTCGAGGACATTCTCTTCGTTTCCGATGCGGATCCTGCGCGGGGCTTGACGGTGGGGCGGCTTCCCAGCTCAAGCTGGGATGGAACCAGATCATTCTCGTGCCATGGCATTTCGGCGCTTGGTCGCAGCACGGCCGGTTCCGGGTCTTGTGGGCCGGCGGTGCCGCTCCGCTTCTACCACCCAGTTACCACGCTGGGTTCGCGCAATGTGGCACCTTACCGGATTGGCGCAACACGGCCCCGCCGGCGTGCCGCAAAAGAAAGGCCGGTCTTCTCCGGCTCTGTTCGTGTTTGGATTTTTGGTAGCGGAGGAGGGATTTGAACCCCCGACACACGGATTATGATTCCGCCGCTCTAACCAGCTGAGCTACTCCGCCGCCGCGGCGGGGGGTATGCGAGAGCGGCGCGTGCGTCAAGGGGAATCCGCAATGGGTCTGCCGCCCGGGGGTGGCAGGCGCGGGTGCCTTGGGCTATGTGAGCGTCATCATTCCTGCTCTGGTCCCAACCATGCACGACATCCGCACCATCCGCGACAACCCCGACGCCTTCGATGCCTCCCTCGCGCGGCGGGGCCTCGCGCCCCTTTCGGTCGCGCTTCTGGCCCGCGACGCGGCCCGGCGCGCGCGCATCCTCGCGGCCGAGACCGCGCAGGCCGACCAGAACCGCGCGAGCCGCGAGGCGGGTGCGGCGAAGGCCGCGGGCGACGGGGCCGCCTTCGAGGCGCTGCGCGCGCTCGTGGCCGAGAAGAAGGCCGAGATCGCGCGGCTGATGGCCGAGGCCGAGGCCGAGGACGCGGGCCTGCGGGCCGAGCTCATGACCATCCCGAACCTGCCCCTGCCCGACGTGCCCGACGGCGCGGACGAGGGCGGCAACGTCGAGATCCGTCGCAACGGCACCCCGCGCGTCTTCGACTTCGCCCCGCGCGAGCATTTCGAGATCGCGGGCGCGCGGCCCGGCTTCGATTTCGCCGCCGCCGCCAGGCTGTCGGGGTCGCGCTTCGTCGTGCTGCGCGGGGCGCTCGCACGCGTGCAGCGGGCGATCGCGCAATACATGCTCGACCTGCACACCGGCACGCATGGCCTGACCGAGATGTGGACGCCCGTCCTCGTGCGCGCCGAGGCGATGGAGGGGACCGGCCAACTCCCGAAATTCGCCGAGGACAGCTATCAGACGACGAACGGCTGGTGGCTCGTGCCGACCTCGGAGGTGACGCTCACGAACCTTGTTGCCGGCGAGATCCTCGAGGCGGGCACGCTGCCCCTGCGGATGACGGCGCACACGCAATGCTTCCGCTCCGAGGCGGGCAGTGCCGGCAAGGACACGACCGGCATGCTGCGCCAGCACCAGTTCGAGAAGGTCGAGATGGTGACGATCTGCGCCCCCGACCAGTCGCGCGCCGAGCATGAGCGGATGACGCGCTGCGCCGAGGCGGTGCTCGAGGGGCTCGGGCTGCCCTATCGGACCATCGTGCTCTGCACGGGCGACATGGGCTTTGGCGCCGAGCGCACACATGACATCGAGGTCTGGCTGCCCGGTCAGGGCCGCTATCGCGAGATCAGCTCGGTCTCGACCTGCGGTGCGTTCCAGGCGCGGCGGATGAACGCCCGCTTCCGCCCCGCGGGCGGCGGCAAGCCCGACTTCGTGCACACGCTGAACGGCTCGGGCCTGGCCGTCGGGCGCACGCTGATCGCGGTGCTCGAGAACGGGCAGGAGGCGGACGGGTCGATCACGCTGCCCGAGGCGCTGCGGCCCTGGCTCAGCGGCAAGAGGCGGATCGACGCGGGCGGGACGCTCGTCTGAAGCCCGCGCTTGCGTTTTGCGCCGCGGTGGTGCCAGATTTCCGCCGATCGCAGAGGGTGCCCCGATGGACATGCCGCTTCCCGACCTTGCGCTGATTGCCCGCAAGGATCGCATCGCCGCACGCCTCGCGGCCGTCCTGCCCGAGGATGGGCTGATCGCGGACCCCGTCGCCCTCGCGGCCTATGAATGCGACGCGCTGACGGCCTATCGCTGCCCGCCCATGCTCGCCGTCCTGCCGCGCACCACGGCCGAGGTCTCGGCCGTCATGCGCGTCTGCCACGAGGAAGGCGTGCCGGTGGTGCCGCGCGGGGCGGGCACGAGCCTTGCGGGCGGGTCGCTGCCCACGGCCGATTGCGTGCTCGTGGGGCTCGCGCGGATGACGGCGGTGCTCGAGATCGACACCGCCAACCGCTTCATCAGGGTCGAGGCGGGGCGGACGAACCTTGCCGTCTCGGCCGCCGTCGATCCGGCGGGGTTCTTCTATGCCCCCGACCCGTCGAGCCAGCTTGCCTGCGCGATCGGCGGCAACATCGCCATGAACTCGGGCGGGGCGCATTGCCTGAAATATGGCGTCACGACCAACAACCTTCTGGGCGTGACGCTGGTGCTCGCCGACGGCAGCGTGGTCGAGATCGGCGGACCCGAGGGCGAGGCGGCGGAGATCGACCTGCTCTCGGTCGTCTGCGGCGCCGAGGGGCAACTCGGCATCGTGACCGAGGCGACCTTGCGCATCCTGCCCAAGCCCGAGGGCGCGCGACCCGTGCTGATCGGGTTCGATGCAAACGAGGTCGCGGGGGCGTGCGTCGCCGACATCATCCGCGCCGGCATCCTGCCCGTCGCGATCGAGTTCATGGACCGCCCCTGCATCCGCGCGACCGAGGCCTTCGCCCATGCGGGCTATCCCGATTGCGAGGCGCTGCTGATCGTCGAGGTCGAGGGCAGCGGGCCCGAGATCGACGCGCAACTCTCCCGGATCTCGGAGATCGCCCGCGCCCACGACCCGGTCGAGCTGCGCGAGAGCCGCTCGGAGGCGGAATCGAAGAAGATCTGGCTCGGTCGCAAGTCGGCCTTCGGGGCGATGGGCTACATCGCCGATTACATGTGCCTCGACGGCACGATCCCCGTCTCGAGCCTGTCCCATGTGCTGCGCCGGATCGGCGAGATGTCGGCGGAATTCGGGCTGCAGGTCGCCAATGTCTTTCACGCGGGCGACGGCAACATGCACCCGCTCATCCTCTATGACGCCAACAAGCCGGGCGATCTCGAGCGTTGCGAGGCGTTCGGTGCCGCGATCCTGAAGCTTTGCGTCGAGGTGGGCGGCTGCCTGACGGGCGAACATGGCGTCGGCATCGAGAAGCGCGACCTGATGGGCGTGCAGTTCGCGCCCGCCGACCTCGAGGCGCAGATGCGCGTCAAGGACGTCTTCGATCCGGCCTGGCGCCTCAATGCCGCGAAGGTCTTTCCGCTCGAGGCGAGCCGGGCGCGGCGGGCATGCTGAGTGAGGGGGCTGTCTGCCCCCTCGGCGCCTGACGGCGCCTCACCCCCGAGGATATTTCGGGACAGAAGATGGGCAGGGGCGGCGATGCGGCCGAGGGACGAGGCGGATCTGGCGGAACTGATCGCAGGGCTGAACGGCCCGGCGGCGATCCGCGGCGGCGGCACGCGCGGTGGCGGGGTGGCCGGGGGGATGGTGCTCGAGACAGGCGCGCTCGCGGGGGTGCGGCTGCATGAGCCTGGCGCGCTCACGCTGGTGGCGGGTGCGGGGACGCCGCTGGCCGAGGTCGAGGCGGTGCTGGCGGCCGCGGGGCAGCGGCTGGCGTTCGAGCCGCCCGATCTCGGTCCGCTCTTGGGCCGGCCCGGTGTCTCGACGATCGGGGGGGTGGTGGCGACCAACGCCTCGGGGCCGCGGCGGGTGCAGGCGGGAGCCTGCCGGGACGCGCTGATCGGGGCGCGTTTCGTCGACGGCACGGGGGCGGTGGTGAAGTCGGGCGGGCGGGTGATGAAGAATGTCACCGGCCTCGACCTCGCGCGGCTGATGGCGGGGGCGCGCGGGCGGCTCGGGGTGCTGACCGAGGTCGCCTTCAAGGTGCTGCCGGCGCCCGAGCGCGTGGTGACGCTGGCGGTGACGGCGGTGGATGCGGGCGCGGCAGTGGCGGCGATGGCGGCGGCACTCGGCACGCCCTGCGAGGTGACGGGCGCGGCCTGGCGGCCGGGCGGGCCGGTGTGGCTGCGGATCGAGGGGCTCGAGGTGCAGGTGCGCCACCGCGCGGCGCTGCTTGGGCGGTTGCTCGGGGCCGTTCCGGCCGAGGAGAAGGCGGGGGACGCGGACCTCTGGGCGCGCATCCGCGACGGGTCCGATTTCGTCAGGCGGCCGGGCGATGTCTGGCGGCTGGCGCTGAAGCCCTCGGCCGCGCCCGCGGTGCTGGCGCGCGCCGGGGCGGAGGATGCGATCGTCGATTGCGGGGGCGGGGTCCTCTGGCTCCTGACCGCGCCGGGGACGGATCTGCGCGCGCGCCTCGGGCCGATCGAGGGGCACGCGCGGCGGCTGCGCGGCGATCCGTCGGACGGCATCGCCATGGCTCCGCCGGAGGCGCCGGCGCTCGGGGCGCTGACGGCGGGGCTTCGGGCGCGGTTCGATCCGCGCCGGCTCTTCAATCCGGCGGAAGGGTAGCGGCATGCAGACGAGCTTCAGCCCGGCGCAACTGGCCGATCCGCTGATGCAGCGGTCGAACAAGGTCTTGCGCACCTGCGTGCATTGCGGCTTCTGCACCGCGACCTGCCCGACCTATCAGGTGCTGGGCGATGAGCGCGACAGCCCGCGGGGGCGGATCTATCTGATCAAGCAGATGCTCGAATCGGGCGGGCCTGCCGATCCGGCGACGGTGCGCCACATCGACCGCTGCCTCGGCTGTCTGGCCTGCATGACGACCTGTCCCTCGGGCGTGCATTACGCGCATCTTCTCGATCACGCGCGCGCGCACATCGAGGCCACGCACCGCCGCCCGCCGTTTGAGCGGCTGCTGCGCTGGGCGCTCGCGCATATCCTGCCCCATCCGATGCGCTTTCGCCTGGCACTCGCGGCCGCGCGGCTCGGGCGGCCCTTCGCGCGGCTTCTGCCCGACGCGCGGCTGCGCGCGATGCTGGCCCTCGCGCCCGCGCGGCTGCCGCCCGTCAGCCGCAACGACGATCCGCAGGTGTTCGCGCCCCGGGCCGCGGCGCGGATGCGGGTGGCGCTGATGACCGGATGCGCGCAGCGCGCGCTCAACACCGACATCAACGACGCGACGATCCGCCTTCTGACCCGGCTCGGGGCGGAGGTGGTGGTGGTTGAGGGGGCGGGCTGCTGCGGCGCGATCGTCCATCACATGGGGCGCAGCGCGGAGGGGCATGCGCTGGCAAGCGCCAACATCCGCGCATTCATGGCCGAAAAGCGCGCGCGCGGCCTCGATGCGGTGGTGATCAACACCTCGGGGTGCGGTACGACGGTCAAGGATTACGGCCACATCTTCGCGGGCGACCCGCTCGCGCAGGATGCGGCCGAGGTCGCGGCGATGGCGGCCGACGTGACCGAGATCATCGAGCGGCTCGGCATCCCCGAGGGGGCGCCCAAGGGCCTGCGGGTGGCCTATCACGCGGCCTGCTCGCTCCAGCACGGCCAGCAGATCCGCGAGACGCCGAAGACCCTGCTGCGCCGCGCGGGCTTCGAGGTGGTCGAGCCCGACGAGGCGCATCTGTGCTGCGGATCGGCTGGGACCTACAACATCCTGCAACCCGCGATCGCGGCCGAGCTTGGCGCGCGCAAGGCGGCCAATCTGATGGCGCGCGCGCCCGATCTGATCGCGGCGGGCAACATCGGCTGCATGATGCAGATCGGGGCGCGGGCGGGCGTGCCCGTGGTGCATACGGTCGAACTCCTCGACTGGGCGACGGGGGGGCCGAAGCCCGCGGCGATCGACGCGGACTGAGGGGTGCTTGCGGGCGGCGGGGAAACGCGCGACTGTCGAGGCCATGATTACCCCCGCGACCCAAGGGCTTGAGAACTGGGACGAGGTGCGCACCGCCTGGCAGGTCGCGCGCCTCGGGACGGTCTCGGCCGCGGCCGAGGTGCTGGGCGTCCACCACGCGACCGTCATCCGCCACATCGACGCGCTGGAGCGGCAGATCGGCACGCGCCTCTTTCAGCGCCACGCGAAGGGCTACACCCCGACCGAGGCGGGGCGCGACCTGCTCGCGGTCGCGGACCGCGCGGCCGACCAGTTCGCCCAGCTTGCGGCGCGGCTGCGCGATCTCGGCTCCGAGCTCTCGGGCGATCTGGTTGTCACCACCATCGCTGGAATTGCCGAGGATCTCGTACCCTCGCTCGCCCGGTTCCGGGCGGCCCATCCTCGTGTCCTCGTCCGGCTTCTGACGGATACGCGTCTCTACCGTCTGGAGTATGGCGAAGCGCATGTCGCGATCCGCGCCGGCGCGCGGCCCGAGGCGCCCGACAATGTGGTCCTGCCGCTGGCACCCATGCCGATGGGAATTTGGGCTTCGCGCGAGTATGCCGCGGTGCATGGGGTGCCGCATGACGGCGCCGATCTTGGCCGGCACCGCTTCGTCGCCTTTGAAGGCGACATCGAGCGCGCGCCCCATCAGCGCTGGCTTGCCTCCGCCGTCCCGCGCGAGGCGATCGTGTTTCGTGCGTCGGATCCGGCTGCGGTGCTGGCCGCCGTGCGCTCGGGGGTGGGGCTTGGCTTCGTTGCCGATCCGGCAGCGGCGCGCTGCGCCGACCTCCTACCCGCGTTGCCCTCGCGCCCCGAATGGGCCTCGCCGCTCTGGCTTGTGACGCATGTCGATCTGCACCGCACGCCCAAGGTTCAGGCGCTGGTGCAGCATCTGCGCGAGGCGGGGGCGGCATGGGCGCGGGGATAGGCGCCGGGCGCATCGCTGCGCTCGCGCCGCATCGGCGCGCGGCGTTGGGTGGCCATGCGGCGATGCTGGGGTTCTCGGCGCTGGTGGCAGGTAGCTTCAGCCTCGGGTCGACCATCGCAAACGACATCGCACCGACAGCTCTGACAGCGCCGCGCTGCATCATCGCGGGTGTTTTGATGACGGCGATGGCCTTCATCTTCGGCCCCGGGATCAGACGGCGAGATATGGTGGCCTCGTGGCGCTATCTCGTGCTGGGCGGTCTCTATGCCATCTATTTCGTGCTGATGTTCGAGGGGCTGAAGACTGCGGCCCCCGTTCCAGCCTCGGCCGTCTTTACCCTGACGCCGGCGCTCGCGGCGCTGTTCGGGTGGTGGCTGCTGTCGCAGGTGACGACGCCGCGCATGGCGCTTGCGCTCGCGATCGGGGGGGCAGGGGCGCTCTGGGTCATCTTCAGGGGCGATGCGGCCGCGCTCATGGCCTTCGACGTCGGCCGGGGCGAGGCGATCTATTTCTGGGGCTGCGTGGCGCATGCAGCCCTTGCGCCGATGATCCGGCGCCTGAACCGCGGCGAGGCCGCGACCGTCACGACCGCGCTGATGATGGGCGGGGCCGTCCTGCTTCTGGGCGTCGCGGGGGCAGGCGACATCGCCGCGACCGACTGGGCGGCGCTGCCGGCGCGGGTGTGGTGGGTGATGCTCTACCTCGCGGTCTTTGCCACGGCGGGGTCGTTCTTTCTGCTGCAATTCGCCTCGATGCGGCTGCCAGCGGCGAAGGTGATGGCCTATACCTACCTCACGCCAAGCTGGGTGATCGGCTGGGAAGTGGCGCTCGGGCGCCCTGCCCCGCCCGGGCTTGTGGCGGTCGGGGTCGCGCTGACGGCGGTGGCCCTCCTCATCCTGCTGCGCGACGACGAAAAGGCGCGCTGAGCGCGCCTCAATCCGCGTCGTCCTGATCGGCCAATGTCGCGGCAATGAGCGTCTCGAGCGCGTCGAGATCGACCGGATCGAACTGTCCGAACCCCTGCATCCAGACCGACGCGGGCCGCAGCGCGTCGGGATCGAGCTTGCACCACACCACCCGCCCGCGCCGTTCCTGCGTGATGAGGCCCGTTGCCACCAGCACGCCCAGATGCTTCGAGACGGCGGCAAGCGACATCGCGAAGGGGGCCGCTACATCCGTCACCGCCATGTCATCCTCGAG